>UQNM01000081.1 GCA_900542395.1 uncultured Eubacteriales bacterium | reverse complement strand
GGGGCGATGGGGCAAAGCCCCATATCCAAAAATGCTTAGATATTTGTTTCTTGAAGTGTTCGGTTTGAAGCTTGACAGCCCTTTTTGCGTAAATTTACGCAAGCAGGAAGAAAATATCAATGTGATTCGTCTATTTCCTGACCGTGTTCTTCGAACTGAAGCAAATCGCAGGCAATCGGGGCGTAAAACAGCCGCTTGATTTCCGTAAGATCGCGCGTCTGCGGCAGAATCCACATCAGCTTGGTGACGACGGCCTCAACGGTCATCGTGTACGCCTGCAAAATGCCGGGCTGGGCGGCTGCCCGCGCGCCGACCTGGTAGACGGCCAGATCGCTGCCCTCGTGCGGCACCTGCGTTGTGATGACGATCGGCTTGCCCGCGCTGCTCCACGCGGCGGCGGCGGAAAGGAAATCGGCCTGCTCGTAGCATGGGAGACCGCCCACGCCGAAGCTCTCGATCACCAGCGCGTCAAACCGGCTGGCCAGCAGGCGCAGAACCTCCGGGTTCATGCCGGGGATGAGGCGGAGCACGAAGACGCTTGCGTCCAGCCTGCCGTAAAAAGCGGGCGGCGTTTGCGGCCGGGGCTGACGGATGTAGTGCAGGATGCGCCCGTCGCGAATGAGCGCGACGTCCGGGTAATCAATGCTGGAAAAAGCGTTCATCGACTTGGTGCGCGTCTTGCGGGCGCGCGTGCCGAGAATCACCCGGCCGTCAAAGACGATGTAAACCCCGGCAAGGTTATCATCCTGTGCGGCGACGAACGCATCGTACAGGTTGCGCCGCGCGTCCGTATCCTGCACGTAGATGGATTTCTGCGCGCCGGTGAGCACGATCGGCTTGCCGCTTTGCTGCACCAGATAGGACAGCGCACAGGCGGTATACGCCATCGTATCCGTGCCGTGGGCGATCACAAAACCGTCGTATTGATCGTAATGCGCGCGCAGACAGTCGGCCAGCGCGAGCCAGCAATCCGGCGACATGTTGGTGGAATCAATGTTCATGGGCTGCACCGCGTCGATGCGGCAGAGCGAACCGAGCGCGGGGACACAGCGCAGAATATCATCCGCCAAAAGCTGCGGCGCAAGCCCGTTTTCCGTCGGGCGGCTGGCGATGGTGCCGCCGGTTGCGATCAGCAGAATATGCTTCATAAAAGACACTCCCTGTGAGGTGGTAAAAGAAATTATAGCACAGGCGGCAAAAAAAGAAAAGCGGTTTGACGAACGGCGGGCTTCATGCTATAATATGGCGCGAATCCCGTGGATGGGCAAGGAGGATAACATGAAAAAGATTTTGATGTGGCTGACGGTGCTGGCTTTGATGCTCACCGGCGCGGCTTTTGCGGATCAGGAAAATGCGCCGGTGATGCTTGTGAAGCTGCCGGAGGACGCGCAGATGGTGGAGAACGTCGCCTTTGACGACGGCGATTTTATTCAGACCTATCAGCTCAGCGGCGGCGCGTATGTGCAGCTTCTGCGCTACGCGCAGGGGGACGTGACGCTCGATGGAATTGTCGCGGGCGATTGGCCGGGCGCGACGGATATTCAGTCCATGGCGCTTGAGACGGTCGGCGGCTACGCGGCGAAGGGGCTGATGCTCAGCGTCGAGCCGGAGGACGAGGAGGCTGTGCGCGTGGCGCTGGTGCTCGTGTCGGCGGATCGCTGCGCGCTGGTGTATCAGGCGGTGTATCCGCAGCGTCTGGGCGACGATCAAATCGACGACGCGGTGCAGCGCATGGTCGATTCGATGGATGTGCTCGGCGGTTCCGCCGCTAAGGACGTCGGCTGAAGACGCAGGCTGCTTGGCCGCTTCTTTCCGCAAAAGGAAGGGAGCGGCTTTTTTGATGCGGAAAAACGCCGCCGCCGGGCAGGCGCGCGGATTTAGGGATGGCAACCCTATACGTTTTATGGTATAATTGCTCTATAACGTGCAGGGGTGGAGGAAAAGCTATGTGCCGCGTCAGTGTGATCGTGCCGGTCTATCAGGTGGAGGCGTATCTGCCGGGGTGCCTTGACAGCATCCTTGCGCAGACTTTCGAGGATTTTGAGCTGATTTTGGTGGATGACGGCACGAAGGACGACTGCCCGCGAATCATGGCGGAATACGCCGCGAAGGACGCGCGCATCCGTCAGGTGCACAAGGCGAACGGCGGCCTTTCCTCGGCGCGAAACGCGGGGCTGGATATCGCGCGGGGCGAGTATATCGCGTTTGTCGATTCGGACGACACGGTTGAGCCGACGATGCTGGCGGACGCGGTGGCCGCGGCGGAGCGGCCGGGCGCGCAACTGGTGATTTATAATTACCGGCTTGTGACGAAGGACGGGCCGCAGGGCGCGTATCTGCCCATGCGGGATGAAACCATCAATCTGGATCAAGTCGGGCTGGCCAATTATTTTTATCGCTACTGGATGCCGTATGTGCACGGGCAGGAGGCATGGTGCCGCCTGTATCGGCGCGACGTCATCGAGCGGCATCACCTCCGTTATGCGCCGAACGACGAGGTTTTTGCCGAGGACACGCTGTTTTCGGCGATGTATTTGATGCATGTCCATACGCTGGCCGCGCTTTCAAAGCCATACGTCAATTATTTGCAGCGCGGCGATTCGCTGATGGGCATGCGCAAGCCGAAGCTCTGCCGACGGCTCATCTGTCTGAGCATCCGACTGACGGAATATGTGCGCGCATGCGGACGGGAGAAGGAGCTTTCCGACGTGCTGCCCGTGCTCTGCTACGACAAGCTGATCTGCAAGGGAATTCGGCTTGACCCGAGCATGGCGGACGTTGAAGACGCGATGCGGGAGACGGGGCGGAACGAGACGCTGCGCGCGCTGCTGCACGCGCTGATGGGTGTGCGCCCGCTGGCGATGTATACGCTGAAAACGGGCAAGGGCATCCGCACGCAGGTTCGCGCGCGTGTGTTTGCGGCCAGATGGCTGCGCGGCGATGTGCGCGGTGCGGCGGCGCTCGTGCATGGGCGGGAGGAACAGGCGTGAAAATCAGCGTCATTTTGCCGTGCTACAACGCGGGTGCGTATTTGAGCGCCTGTCTGGACAGTCTGCTTGCCCAAAGCATGCGGGATTTTGAAGTGATCTTTGTGGATGACGGCTCGCGGGACGATTCTCTGGCGCTGGCGCGCCGCTATGCCGAACGGGACGCGCGCATCCATGTCTTTTCGCAGGAAAATCAGGGGGTCAGCGCGGCGCGCAACCTCGGCCTTGCGCATGCGCGGGGCGAGTGGATCACGTTTGTGGATGGCGACGATCTGCTGCCGCCGGATGCGTTTGAAACCCTGCTGTCCGGCGCGGCGGAGGATGTGGATATGGTGGTCTGTCCCCACGAAACGTTTGACGAGGCCGGGCGGGTGCGGGCGGTCTGGCCGGAAACCCGATGGTATCGCGGGTCGGCCGCGCATCAAAGACGCGCGGCGGCGCTTCGGCTGATCGAGGGCGACAGCGTGCTGAACATCATGTGCGGCAAGTTCATCCGCCGCAAGATGATCGAGCGGGAGCGGCTTCGGCTGGTTTCCGGGCTGAAAATGGCGGAAGACGCGCTGTTCAATCTGGAAGCGGTGCTGTGCGCACGGGAGATCGCATATGTGCATCGCGTCGCTTACCGCTATCGCATCCACAGCCAATCCGCGACGGGAAGCCGCCGGGGCGGCGAATGGGCGGCGCATCGGCCCTGGCTGGTCGCCATGCGGGATATGCTCCTGCGGCGCGGCGAGCTGGAGCCGTATTACGCGCCGCTGCTGAACAGCTTTGTCCTACGGCTGTATAAGGACGGCGGCATCGGCGGCGTTATGCGCGAATTCAACGGGAAGGTGAAGCCCGAACTGGCGCTTGACGGCCTGAACCGCGGCCGCATGACGGGGTATGGTCGCGCCGTGCTGGCGCTTTGCCGGAAGGGCGGCTATCCGGCGGTCTATCCGCTGATTGCCGTCTGCCAGATGATAAAGAGAAAATGCGGCGAGGCGGCATTTGCTTTGCGCGCGGAAAGGGAGAAGCCGCAATGATATCCATCGTGATGCCGTGCTACAACTGCGAAACATCCCTTGTGCGCACGGCGGAATGTATACGGGCGCAGACCGTGGCGGATTGGGAATTGATCGCGATTGACGACGGATCGTCGGACGGAACGGGCGCGGCGCTCGATGCGCTTGCGCGGGCGGATGCGCGGATTCGCGTGATTCATCAGGAAAACGGCGGCGTATCGCGCGCGCGAAACGCGGGCATGGCGGCGGCGCGGGGCGAATGGCTGGCCTTTGCGGACGCGGACGACGTTTTGCCGCCGGACGCGCTGGCAACCCTGCTTGCGCTGGATGACGGCGGGGCGGATATCCTCTGCGGCGCGTATACCATCCGCTACACCGACGAGGGCGGGCGCGAGGAGCGGCTTGCCTGCGCGGAGGGGGATCGGCAGACGATTCTGGAAAGCCTCGTCCGGACGGACAGCACGCTCAATTCCATGTGCGCCAAGCTCTACCGGGCGGCGATGGTTCGCGAAAAGGGGCTTTGCGTGCCGCCGGGCGTGAAGGTCGGCGAGGACGTGCTGTTCAATCTGGATGCGTTTTATGCCGCGCGGGGCTGGCGGATGACGCACCAATCGGTCTATCGCTATGATTTGGGCGGAAATTCCGCCATGACGCGCGCAAAGGGGCAGGTTTACGAGAGCGCCAAGCCGATGCTTTGCGGCATTACGCGCTTTATCCGGAAAAACGGCCTGCAAACGGCGCTTTTCCGCGCACATATCGACATTTATCTCCGGACGCTCCGCAACGACCGCGGCCGCAGGGGGGCGGCGTCCGCGTTTGATCGGGCGGTTGCCGCCTGTGTGACGGAGGGCGTTCGTTTTTCTAAGCTGGGCGCGAAACAGAAGGCCTATTATATCGCGCTGCGGGTCTGCCCGCGCACATCTTATTTTCTGCCGTAACGGGAGGGGTTTCTTGTGACCGAGGTTTGCGACATCAGTGTGATTGTGCCGTGTTATAACGCCAACCGCTATTTGAATATCTGTCTGGAAAGCCTGAAGGCGCAGCGCGCGCCGAACATCGAGATGATTTTTATCGACGACGGTTCGACGGATGCGACCGGGGCGATTCTCGACGCTTTTGCCCGAACGGAAAGCCGCGCCAAGGTGGTGCACGTGCACAACGAAGGCGTTTCGGCGGCGCGGAACCGCGGCATTTCGATGGCGACGGGGCGGTATATCGCGTTCGTGGACGCGGACGACGTGCTGGAGGAGAACGCGCTGTCGATTCTCTATCAGGCCGCGATGCGCACCGGCGCGCAGATTACGTCGGCCAACCATACGCTCTTCGATGTGGAGAGGGGCTGCCGGGTTCCGGTGGAAATCGAGCCGGTCGTGCCGCAGCCCTCGGAGATCGTCCGCGAGATCATCCATATGCACCGCATCTACAACAACCTGTGGAACAAGCTCTATGTCCGCGAGCTGTTTGAGGATGGGCTGAGGCTGGATGAAAACGTGCGCATCGGCGAGGACGCGCTGCTCAATTTGCAGCTATATCTGCGCGCGAAGAGCATCGCGCATATTCCGGATCGAACCTATGTCTACCGCGTACACGGCAGTTCCGCCATGGCGAACATGGGGCTTTACAGCGAGGCACACCAGCCGATGCTCAGGAGCATGAGCGCGATTCTGCTGCGCGAGGGCGTCAAGGAGCTGTATTTCCGCGATTTTCTGCAAAGCTGCGTCTGGGTGGATGAAAAGGAAACCGGCATTTTTGCCTGCATGAAGCGCTTTAACGCGCATATTCGGCCGCTCGTGCTCGACGGTGTGCAGGAAGAGCGGATTCCACAGTGGGATTTGCGCGTGTACCGCGCGGTGGTCAAGGGCTGGTTTCCACAGTTATACATCCTGCTGCGCGTGCGGGAAAAGCTGACGAAAAAGAAATGGGGGATTCGGCGATGAGGGTGCTGCTGTATAACCATTCCGGCTGCGAGAACCGCGGCTGCGAAGCGATTGTGCGCTCGACCTCCGCGCTGCTTGCGCAAAGGGGAGCGAGAACGATTCTCACCTCCGGTCAGGCCGAATCGGATGGCGGGCTGCGCCTGCCGGACGTCGAGCGGGTTGTCGCCGAGCAGATTTCGCCGTACAGCGTCAGCCGTCTGATCAATTCGATTGGCTTTCGGCTGGGCATGCCGCGCGAGCATGAGGTGGCGCGCCAGTATCTGCCGGTGATCCGCGCGGGGCGGGAGGCGGACGTCTGCCTTGCCGTCGGCGGCGACACCTATTGCTATGGGCCGCAGGAGCATATCCGGGTCATCAACGGCAGGCTGCACCGGGCGGGCAAGCCGCTTGTGCTTTGGGGGTGTTCGGTGAACCCGGAGCTGATCGGGGGCGAATATCTGGCGGATTTGAAGGCCTACGATATGATTGTCGCGCGCGAATCCATCACGGCGCAGGCGATGCGCGACGCGGGGCTGAGTGTGCGGACGTGGTGCGACCCGGCATTCACCCTGGCGGCGGAGGAACTGCCCCTTCCGGATGGCTGGCGGGAAAAACAGACCGTCGGTCTGAACGTGAGCCCGCTGATTCTGGATCACACGAAGGATAAAAATACGGCGCTGAACACATTCGTCGCGCTGGTTCGCCATATTTTGCGGACGAGCGAGAACGCCGTCGCGCTGATTCCGCATGTCACATGGGCGCACGACAATGATGTGGATGCGCTTTCCGCCATCAAGGCGCAGTTCGCGGATGAGCCGCGCGTGTTCCTTCTGACGGATCGCCTCAACGCGATACAGTATAAGGGCTATGTGAAGCGGCTCAGCGGGCTGGTCGCGGCGCGGACGCATGTTTCCATCGCGGCCTATTCGACGTTTGTGCCGACGCTGGTGATCGGCTATTCGGTCAAGGCGCGGGGCATTGCGCGGGATTTGTTCGGCGAGGAGGCGGGGCATCTGCTCCCCGCGCAGGAGCTTTCCGGCGAGGCGGAGCTGATTGCGGCGTATGACGCGCTGATGAAGCGCGGGGACGCGGAGCGCGAGCAGCTTCAAAAGCGGATCCCGTCATATATGGCGGGGCAGGAGGAGACGCTGGACGCTGTGTTGAATTTGGCGAAAGGAAAATGAGCATGAGGGAGACGGTACGAAAGAACCCGGCGGAATGTACGGGCTGCGGCGCGTGCGTGAGCATATGCCCGAAGCAGGCGATCACCATGCAGCCGGACGCGGAGGGATTTCTGTATCCGAAGGTGGACGGGGAAAAGTGCGTTTCCTGCGACCTGTGCGAAAAGCGCTGCCCGGCGGGGCGGGAAATGCCGGAACACCCCACGCATCTGTTCGGCGCGCAGGCCAAGGACGAGGCGCTTCGGGGGCAGTCGTCCTCCGGCGGCGTGTTCACGCTGCTTGCGCGCGAGGTGATTCGGCAGGGCGGCGTGGTGTTCGGCGCGGCGTTTGACGAGGCGCTGCACGTTGAGCACATCGGGGCGTTCGACGAGAGCGAGCTTTCCGGCATGCGCGGCTCCAAATATGTGCAGAGCGACGCGGCGGACGCAATCGGCAACGCGGTTTCGCTGCTGAAAAGGGATATTCCGGTGCTGTTTTCCGGCACGCCCTGCCAGATCAGCGGCCTGATGGCGGCACTGGGCGGAACAAAGACGGATAAGCTGCTGACGGTGGATTTCGTCTGCCACGGCGTGCCGTCGCCGGGGGTATTCGCATCCTATCTGGCGGAGCTGGAGAAAGAGCGGGGCAGCCGCGTCCGCGCCTATGCGTTCCGCGATAAGCGCCTCGGCTGGAAGAATTTTTCCGTCGTCGCGACATTTGAAAACGGCGAAACGCACACGGGCACGCAGACAACCGACCCGTATCTGTACGGATTTCTGCAAAATTTATATCTGCGTCCATCCTGCCATGAATGTGGCCAACTGCGCGGAAAGCGGCATGCGGCGGATGTCACGCTGGCCGATCTGTGGGGAGCGGAGACGATCTGCCCTGAACGGGATGACGACACCGGGCTTTCGCTCGTGATGACCCATACCCAGAAGGGGCGGCAGGCGCTTGATGCGATTGGGGCGCAGGTAACCCGCTTTGCCGTGCAGAATATGGAGAGCATGACGCGCATGAACCCGAGCCTCGTGCAGCCGTCGAAACCGCATGACAAGCGCGCGGCGTTCTTCAAGCGGTATCGGTCGCATGGCTTTGAAAGTGAACGGGTGATGAAGCTGCTCCGCGGCCCGAGCGCGGCGGAACGGACGGCAAAGCGCATCGCACACCTGCCGGTTGGCGCGATGCGGCGAATCAAAAACCTGATTACAAAATAAACCGACCGTCGGTCTGAAACATATCGGGCATAAACAGGCGGAACGCCCGTCACATACAGCCCATGCACGGATGACGGATGGATTGTTGTATTGAGGAATGAGTATGACCAAGGAAGAGAAGAACCTGCAAAACGCCATGACGGAAGGCGTTATCTGGAAACAGCTTCTGCTGTTCTTTTTCCCGATTGTGCTGGGCACATTTTTCCAGCAGCTCTATAACACGGCGGACGCCATCATCGTCGGCAAGTTTGTCGGCAAGGAGGCGCTGGCGGCGGTCGGTGGCACGACGGGCACGCTGATCAATCTGCTGGTCGGCTTTTTCGTCGGCCTGTCTTCCGGCGCGTCGGTCATTATTTCGCAGTTTTTCGGCGCGCGCAGGCCGGACGACGTGTCCCGCGCGGTGCACACGACGATGGCGCTTGCGCTGGCCAGCGGCGCGGCGCTGACCGTGCTCGGCATTTGGTCGAGCAGAGCCGTGCTGGTGATGATGGGTACGCCGGAGGATGTGCTGGGGCACGCGGTGACCTACATCAACATCTATTTTCTGGGCATGATTCCGTCGCTGATTTACAACATCGGCTCGGGCATCCTGCGCGCCGTCGGCGATTCCAGACGGCCGCTGTTCTTCCTGATCAGCGCGACCATGACGAACATCGTGCTGGACGTCGTGCTGGTCATCGGCCTCAATATGGGCGTTGCGGGCGCGGCGGCGGCGACGGTGCTCAGTCAGGTGGTCAGCGCCGTGCTGGTGATGATGACGCTGTGCCGCTCGCCGCAGGTCTACCGCGTGCAACTCAAAAAGATTCGCTTTTACGGCGATATGCTCGTGCGCATTGTCCGTATCGGCCTGCCCGCCGGTCTGCAATCCGTCATGTATTCACTCTCCAACATTATCATTCAGGCGAGCGTCAACGGCTTCGGCACGGACGTCATGGCGGCATACACCGCTTACGGCAAGGTAGACGGCATGTATTGGATGGTCATTAATGCGTTCGGCGTTGCCATCACGACCTTTGTTGGCCAGAATTTCGGCGCGCGCCTCTATGACCGCATGAAGAAGAGCATCAATGTCTGCCTGGGCATTGCCGCGGCGGTGACGCTCCTGCTCAGCGGGGTGCTGATGGTCGTCGCCGAACCCCTGCTCGGCCTGTTCAGCGACGACGCGCAGGTTCTTGAGATCGGCCTGTCCATCGTGCGGCTGATTGTGCCGACGTATATCACCTACATCTTCATCGAAATCCTTTCCGGCGCGATGCGCGGCGCGGGCGATTCGCTGATTCCGACGATTATGACGCTCACGGGCGTCTGCCTGCTGCGCGTGTTCTGGGTGACGGTGGTTGTTTCGGCGCACCATGAACTGAACGTGCTGCTGTTGAGCTATCCGATTACGTGGATCGTGACATCGAGCATGTTCATGGTCTATTATCTGCGCGGCAGGTGGCTCAAGCGCTGCATCGCCTTGCAGAACGCGGGAAATTAAACGAATTAAATCCCGATGGGATAGATGCCTCTAAACGCGATATGTCAAAAGACATGGAGGCTGGGTTACAATAAAAACACGGGCATTTTGTGTTCGTCAGACTGTAGACAAAAAGCTATTCTCCCCCCGAAGGGGGGAGAATAGCCCTTTC
>UQNM01000080.1 GCA_900542395.1 uncultured Eubacteriales bacterium | reverse complement strand
TGAACAGCTCGGTCAAAAGTATGGTCAACGATTTGGTGTCCAGATAGCGGGTCAGCTTGCCGTCGCGCGCCATGGAGATGATGCCCGTCTCCTCGGAGACGATGAACACCTTCGCATCCGAAATTTCGCTCACGCCCAGACCCGCGCGGTGGCGCGTACCCAAATCACGCCCCACGCCCGTGGTATCCGACAGGCGCAGCAAACAGGCCGCCGCGATCACGCGGTCGCCGCGAACCACCACCGCGCCGTCGTGCAGCGGGGTGTTCGGCTCGAAGATGTTTTCGATCAGCGGCTGGGAGATGACGCCGTCCACGCGGGTGCCGGTGGCGATCACGTCGTTCAGCCGGATCTTGTTTTCAATGACGATCAGCGCGCCGACCTTGCGCCGCGCCATGTGCTCCAGCGCGAGGATCATTTCGTCGATAATCAATTCGGCGTTGCCCGCCTGCACGAGCGCGGTCGAGCTGTCAAACACGCTGTTGTTGCCCAGCTCTTCCAGAATACGCCGGATTTCGGATTGAAACAGCACGATCAGCAGCACCGGCCCGGCGTTAATCATCCACGCCAGCAGCGCGTGGATGGTGCGCATGCCGAGCACGTCGCTGAGCCATGTCGCAATCAGCAAAATGATGATCCCCTTGATCGTCTGCGACACGCGCGTCTGCCTGACGTGCACGAGCAGCTCATAAATGATGATGGTCAGCAGCAGGATATCGATCAGGTCGATCAGACGCGGCCTGTTGAATACGTTCCACAGGATTGCGGATATCTGCTCCCCAATCGCGTTCAAGGCACTTCCTCCCATCTATAACGGCATGTGTTTCTATTATACACCATCGCCATTCTTTCGGACAGGGGCTATCGTTTGTTATTTTTGTAAAATTTTGTGGCGGTTTGTGAACGACGCCTTCCGTCTGCCTTTGGCAGCCACCTCCCTCTGAGAGGGAAGCTGACCGAAGGAATCAAGCGTTAAAAAAGATTCTCCCTCTTGAGCGGAGGGAGAACTGTGTTTTTCACTTGATCCGCGCTCAGGCGCCCGCGCCGTCCGCGTGCGCGCCCGCCGTGTGCGCGGCTTCCCGCGGGGTGAAGAGCATGGAGATGCTCCAAAGCCCCGCCGCGCCGACAATGGTATACAGCACGCGGGAGATCATCGCCGCCTGCCCGCCGAACAGGAAGGCAATCAGATCAAACTGAAACAGGCCGACAAGCCCCCAGTTGATCGCGCCGACGATCACCAGCAGCAGAGAAAAACGATCCATTGCATCCACTCCTTTCCGCCATGCAGTCTGCGCGGAAAGGGCGCGTTTTATTCGGTTTTTTTCGCGCCGGGGAACTCGATCACCTTGCCCCGCTCCATCCGCGCCTCCTCGGGCCACGCGCGGGCGGGCACATCGGTCAGCAGTCCCTCCCGAATACAGGCGTTCACCAGCCGAACGGCATAGCTGAGCGCCGCCTCCGGCGGATAGCCGATGGTTTCGGACAGCGTCAGCAGTTCGTCATAGGTGGCCTGCTCCATTTCCATCGTAACTTTGGGGCGCATGCACCAGCCCTCCTCGCAAAAATTCGCAAAAGCCGCGTTCGGTGTCACATCGCGTCGGCCTCGTCGGTTTGCAGCGTCAGCAGGTCGGAAACCCTGTCCCGCCTGGAAACGCAGACGCGGATATCGTTTCCCACGTCGAAGCCCGCCGCCGAAAGCGCGCCGCACACCGTATTATATGCCAGTTCAGGTAAATTATTGTCAGTAGAAAGGTGAGAAAGAAAGACGGCGCGCGTTCCGCTTTCCGCCAGCTCGCACAGCGCGCGGGCGCAGTCCTCGTTGTTGAGGTGCCCCCTCTGGCCGAGAATCCGCTGCTTGAGCCGCTGGGGATACGGCCCGCGGCGAACCATGTCCACATCGTGATTGGCCTCCAGCACCAGTGCCTGACAGCCGGAAACCGCGCGCATCCACGTCTCGCTGATGTGCCCGATGTCCGTCGCCACGCCGCAGCGCAGCCCCTGACAGTCAAAGGCGAACCCGACGGGATCGGCCGCGTCGTGCGGAATCGGGAACGGATGGACGTTGAGCGCGCCGATATAAAAATCCTCCCCGGTGTAAAACGTGCGCATGCACTTTTGCGGAATCCCGGTCTCCTTCTGCATAATACCCTGCCACGTGCCCTCGTTGGCATAGACGGGCATTCCGTACCGGCGGCAGAGCACGCCGAGCCCGCGAACATGGTCGATATGCTCGTGCGTGACCAGAATCGCGTCGATGTTCCGAATATCCACGCCGATTTCGCGCAGATTGGCCTCCACGCGCGCGGCGCTCATCCCTGCGTCCACCAGGAGCTTCACACCGCCGCAGGCCATATAAACGCTGTTTCCCGACGAGCCGGAAAACAGCGGGCAAAGGTTGAGCTGCATGACTTTACAAATTCCTCTCTATCCGTTACAATCCATAGATGTATTATAGCGCAACTCCGGCGCCGCGTAAAGGAGAAGAAACACGATGGAGCATTATCGCCTGTGGGGGCGCGTCATCAGCCGCCACCGCATTGTAAAAAACGAAACCGTCGAGATTCACGACGGAGATATCGAGTCCGCCTTTCTGGAGCTTTGCCGCCGCTTCGACGTGCAGCGCCCGCTGCAGCTGCCCAAGCATAACCGCGAATGGGAGAAGTTCGGCCGCACGTTTTACACGAAGGAGCATTTCACCGAGCCCATCGACTTTGACAAGCTCGAAGTCGAGCTGCTCACCCCGGACGGCGAAAAGAAGCACAGCGGCCCGCGCACCCCGCTGATGGACGCTTGAGCGCGCCGGTCGTCGGCCGTTTCGCGCCCACGCCGAGCGGGCGGCTGCATTTGGGCAATCTTCTCTGCGCGCTGATCGCGTATCTCTCCGCCCGCAGTCAGGGCGGGCGCTTTCTGCTGCGCATCGAGGATCTGGATACGCCGCGCTGCCCGAAGCGCCTGTGCGACGCCGCCGCCAAAGATCTGGCGTGGCTGGGCGTCGCCTGGGATGAACCGCCGCTCGTGCAGAGCGAGCGCACCGACGTCTATCGGCGCTATTTTGACGCGCTCGATGAAAAAGGCCTGCTCTATCCCTGCTTCTGCACCCGCGCGCAGCTCCACGCCGCCGACGCGCCCAACCGCGGCGACGACATGCCCGTTTACGCCGGCACATGCGCCCGTCTCTCCCCGGAGGCCGTCGCAGAGAAGCTGAAAACCCGCCGCCCCGCGTATCGCCTGCGCGTGCCGGATGAAACGATTGCCGTTTGCGACCGCCACTACGGGCTGTATCAGGAGAATCTCGCGCGCGACTGCGGCGATTTCATTCTGCGCCGCTCCGACGGGCTTTTCGGCTATCAGCTCGCCGTCGTCGTGGACGACGCGCTCAGCGGCGTAAACGAAATCGTGCGCGGGCACGATATCCTGTCCTCCACGCCGAGACAGCGCTATCTCCAGCGCCTTTTGGGCTTTGAAACGCCCGCCTACGCGCACATTCCGCTGCTTGAGGATGCGCAAGGTCGCCGCCTTGCCAAGCGCGACGGCGACACCGACCTGTCCGCGCTCTCCAAGCGCTTCACCCGCGAGGACATCCTCGGCATGCTGGCTTACAGCGCGGGGATTCTGCCCGAAAACCGCCCCGTGACCATGGAGGCGCTGATCGGCGCGTTTGACTGGAAGAATGTCAAAACGGAGGATATGCGCCTGCCGCCGTCCTTCCAATTGGCCGCCCGTTCCACTTGATATGATAAAAGAGACTGTCAAACTCAACCTAACCATTTCAAGAATTAAAATCTGGCATTTTCAGGATATGGGGCTTTGCCCCATCGCCCCACCAAAGGGCTTTCCGTTTTCGTTTGTTTATTTCTGCCACTGGCAGCAACAACCGAAAACCCCTTTGGAAACCTTCGGGCGCATGTCCTTCGTTTTATTCTTGAAACATCAGGTTTATTGGTTTAACAGTCTCTTTTTCATTTAGTCCCTCTGCGTTCTGCGCAGGGCGCAGGAGAGCGCCGCCAGCGCCAGCGGCATGAGGTAGATCACCGGGAAGCCGTAGCGATCCTGATGCTCGATGCACGGGCCGCAGAGAATGACCGCCATCGTCAACATCTGCGGAAGCAGGATCGTCAGCATCCCGCGCACTTTTCGGCTGTATGCAATCGCGAAAGCGCCCAAAAGCACCGCGCAGTAAAAGCCCAGCGTATTGAGCTGGAGCGCAAACGGGAGCGCCAGCGCGACCTGACGCAGACGGCTTTCCATCTTCTCCAGTCGGGTCAGCGTCCCGCTTCGGTGAATATCCAGCGCTTCTTCCTCCTGCGCGGAAAGCCCCGTTCCCGTGAAAATCGCCAGATTGTAGGTGCCCACGTCGAACAGCAGCGCATTTTGGATGATCGTCGCAGACAGATAGCAGCCGGGGTGCCGGATCATCTGGCTCGCCCACGCCTGTCCATACGCCAGCCAGTCGCGCGGCGTCGCCGTCTTCCGATACATCGCCTTCACCGGGTCGGAAAGCTCCGGCTGATAGCGTTTTGCCAGCTCGTCGTAAACCAGCACCCCGTCGATCGCCGCGCGCTCCTCGTCGGTGACTTCCGAGGCGTATTCCGAAACAAACCGCGCCGTCTGCTGAAACGGCAGGGACAGCGCCTCGCCCAAGCTCGCCGCCTGCGGATGAAAGCGCGCGTCAAACGCCGCGTCAAACCCTGCGCCGAGCAAAAGCGGAAGCGCCGCAACCGCGGCAATCGCCGCCCGTCGTTTTCTGCCGCGCGTTTCCAAAAACAGCGCCGCGCAAATCGGAATCCAGACCATCGCGCCGTTCGGGCGCATCCGAAGCATCAAAAACGCGGACAGGGTCATGCGGAGCACAAACCCCGCGCCGAACCCGTCACTCTCCTTTTCCAGAAAACGCTGTCGAACCATCTCGCAGAGCATCAGCAGCATCGCGTAGCTGTAAGGAACATCCTTGAGGATCACCGTGATGTTGTCGCAGTACACCGGCGCGAAAGCGCACAGCGCAAGCGAAAGCGCCCGCAGCCAGACCGGCGCGCAAAGCCTGCGCATGATCCACTGGCTGTACCCGATCACCGCCGCCGCAAAGACCGCCTGCACCAGCACATAGGCAAACAAGCCCGCGTTTCCGCTGCCCAGCGCATGCCCCAGCCGGGTCGTCCCCAGCAGGAAGAACGCCAGAAGCGTCGGATGATGCTTGCTCCACGGCAAAAGCCCCAAAATCTGGTCAAACTGAGATTGCGTATCCGAATTCATGGAAGCCGGATAGCTGACCGCCAGATGCGGCAGCCAGCAGAGCAGCACGGCGGCCATGCAAAACAGCAGGGTATGCGCCCGATACGCCCTGCGCAGCGCGCCGTCTCTTTGTATCCGCAAATCCAGCCTTCCGTCCAGCCCGGCCTCCAGCAGGCGGAAAAGCAGCTCGAACAGGCTCGCCATTCCCAGCGCCAGCACCGCCGCCTTGAGCTTCTGGCTGCCGGAAAGGAAGGGCTGATTCAGGTCGTTCGTGTTGACCACGCTGACCGCGATCACCTGCCAAACGCCGAGAAACAGCGTCGCCAGCCGAACCCGAAGCCCCGCTTTGGGCAGGCGCTCGTCCGCCCAGCTCAGCGCCAGAAGACACACCAACGCCGCCAACGCCACCGCGCCGCTCGTCCCCACGAGCGACTGGCCGATGTTGACGTAATTGTCGCCGCTGCGCACGTTCAAATCCATAAACATCGCCCATGCCATCAGCCCGGCGCGCAGCACATTTCCGATTTTCAAAGCGCTCATTTGTTTTTCGTCACATACACCGCCGTCGCGACGGGCACCTCCTGCTCCGTGCCGGAACGGGTATACGCGCCGTCCGCCGGGAGGGTGATGGCCTCGCCAATCAGGTAGAATGTGTAGACGCCGCCCTGCTCCACCTCGTCCGCCGTGGACAGCACAACGTACAGCGCATCCTCCCACACGCCGGTGGCGGGATTGCTGACGCAGACCAGCGCGCACGGCTGACCGTCGTAATCCGTAAATTCCATCACCTTGCCGCGCAGGATGAAGCGCTTCTGCGCGTACTGCGCGGGCTTTTTCTCCAGCTCGTCGTAGTCAAGCGCGATCATCTTCTGCCGGAACTGGGCGATCAGCTCGCGCTGCGTCCATTCCCGCGTGAGGGTGATGCTCCGGGTGCTTTGGGCAAAGCCGTCCGCCTTCGCGCGGAGGGTGAAGGTCTCCGTACCCGCCTCGCTCATAAACACGCGGACGGAGAACCCGCCGTTCTTCCCTGCCTTGACGTTGGTATTCATGCCCTTGCCGTCGATATACACCGTCGCGTTCGGCTCGGTCACGCCGCGCACAGTCACGCTGCCGCCGGTGAACGTCGTGCTCTCCGGCTCGGTGATCTCCAGCCGCGCATCCGGCTTCTCGTAGCGGATTGTGAACGTCGCGGTGTCTTCCCCCGCCGTCACCACCAGCTCATGGTCGCCTTCGTCCGCCAGCTTGACCTTCAGGGAGAAGCTGCCGTCCTTCTTCGCGCCGGTCTTGGCGAGCTGCTTTCCGCTCTCCTCCACCCGGATCTCCGCAGAAGCCGCGGCATGGCCGGACAGCGTGAGCTGCGCCGAGGTCGTATACGCCGGGATTTCGTCCAGCGTCAGGCCGCCGCTGGTCTCCACCGCCGCGCTGCCCAAAATGGGTTCGGGCGTGGCGGTCGGCTGCATCGTAGCCGTGGCCTGCGGCGTGGGCGTCGCCTGACCGAGCGAGGAAAGCAGCTTCATGCCCGAAAGGAGCTGCTCCATGCGCGCGTCGTCCGCCTCGTCCGGTTCGCGGCCCACGATGGTCTGCTCGATCATATACAGTTTGCCCAGATGCAGCGTCGCGTAGCGCAGGCTGTACACCGGCATGGACGCATACATGGCCGAGCTGGTCAGGCGCACGCAGGCGGGCGCGGTATCGACATAGGCGCAGGTTTCATACAGGCCGCTCATTTCAAACTGCGCCAGAAACGCGAGCCGCTGCTCCTGCGTCATCTTATCCATGTCCTGCACGTCGGCGAATTTTCCCGCGTCCGTCACGCTGACGGCAATCTGCCCGCCGTCGTCCGGGATGACCTCCATCACAATGCCCGAGGCCACATAGCTGGCCAGCACGGCCTCGCTGCTCGTGCCCAGCGACTTGAGCAGCGCCTCGTGCTCGCCCAGATTCGTCTGCGTGAGCACGGTTTCATCCTCCCGCTGCGTGTAGCGGAATCCTTCGTAGGGAAAAACATACGTCGCCGTCTGCGCGAGCGCGCCCGCGCCCAGCGCAAGCAGCCCGGCGCACAGCAGCATACAAGCCTGTCGTTTCATCGAGAAAGCCCCCTTTGGGTGTCGGCGGTTGTTTTCTTATTTTTTCGCAGCGTCGCGGCTCATGGCCGAAAGCTGCGCGAGCGCAAACATGAACATCAGGTTGATGGGCAGCATCGCGCTGAGCGTCGCGCTCTCCATCATGCCGATGAGCAAACTGGCGAACGTCATCATGCAAAGCCCCAGCGCGCCGCGCGGCCGCTTGGGCGCAAAGAAGACGCGAATCGTCTGCCAGACCGCAATCGCCAGGAAGACGATCTGCGGTACCAGACCGATCAGGCCGAAATCGGCCGCCCACTGCAGGTAGGCATTGTGAACGGCTATGCCGTCCGTCCAGGAAATATACTGACCGATTTTGTGCCCCGTCTGGTTGACGCCGTTGCCGATCATCATCATCTTCGGGTTGTCGCGCCAGAACATGAAGACGGCGCGCCAGATATCGGTTCGATCGCTGAACGAGCCATCCGTGTTGGCCAGCACGCGCGCCCGTATCTTTCTGACCTGAATTTCCGGCACTGCGGGTTCGGCGGCTGCCTCCTGCGCCGGCGGTTCAGCCGCCTCGACCGACGCTTCCGCCGTCGTTTCTTCGGCGCTCGGTTCGACCGGCTGCGCTTCCGGCACTTCTTCGGCACTCAATTCGGCCTGCTGCGCTTCCGCCTGCTCGGCCAGCGCCGCCTGAAGCGCCGCGTCATACGCCAGTTGGTTGTAGTGCGCAACCGCCGCGCGGGTCATCCTGTCCGCTCCCCAATAGCCGCCGCCCAGCACAACCGCACCGGCCAGCACCGCCGCCAGCAGACCCGCCGCGACATTCCGGCGGCAGAGCACACGGCGAACGCCGTCAAACGCGGCAGCGGCCAGCACGGCCAACAGCGCATAGCGGGACGTGCGGCTCTGGGTCAACACGATAACCGCCATCGACATCACGGCCGGAATCAGGCAGAAGAGCTTGAGAAGGATGTTTCGGTGGTAGCCCACGCCCATCACGCACATCATGCACAGGCTGATGACAATCATGCCCGTGATGTTGTAATGCACACCGGAACACAGCCATCCCTCGACCGCGCCGAAGCCAAACGGCCCCAGATCGGCGGCGTAAATCGTGCCGCTCCACGCGCAGAACAGAAGCGCCCCGCAGAATACATAGGCGAAGACCGCGCTCAATACGCTCATCGTCGCCATCAGCATTTCGCGCTCGCGCTGCTTTCTCTCGGAAATCGACGCATAAATGCCGAAGAACATCACCGCGTAGCCATGCCACGCAGTCACGTTCTTGCCCGTAAAGCCGAAGCGAATCGCAAACGGCACCAGAATCCAGAGATACAGCACAAAGAGCGTCACCACGTCCGCCCTCGCCGGTTCGAGCGAGGACGCGCGCCGCTGCAAGCGCAGCAGGCACAGCGCCGCGCCCCACGGGATGACGATATAGCCGTACAGCAGGCTCATCGGCTCGCGATACCACGCCACAATGGCGCTATCCCCGAGCGTCGCGTATAAAAACGTCACGATCAGGAACAGCGCTTCATTGCCGAACACCGCCAGCAGGATATCCCGAATCAGGCTCTGGCCGCGCGCGAGCAGCCCGTTTTCTCGTTTCTGTTCAGACATCATTTTCCTCATCCTTTTGATTTGAAAAAAGGCGGGGAGGATTACTCCTCCACGCCCAGCACATCGACGGCAGCCGGGCTTTCCGGCGCGGCAACGGTTTCCTGCGGTTCGTTCGCAGTCTGATTTTCCGCCGGGTTCACCGGCTTGCGCGGGCCGCGGCGGCGGCTGCGGCGGCTGCGGCTCGGCTTTTCGCCCTGCGGCTTCTCGGCGCTCTTTTCAGGGCGCTCCGGCTGGTTTTTGAGCATGATGACCACGCGGCGGTTCGGCTCCTCGCCCTCCGAATGGGTGGTCACGGCCGGGTGATTTTGCAGCGCGGTGTGCAGCACGCGGCGCTCATAGGGATTCATCGGCTCGAGCACAACCTTGCGGCCGGTCTTGACCGCGCGGTTTGCCATGCGCTGCGCCAGACGGCGCAGGCTGTCCTCGCGCTTGGCGCGGTAATTTTCGGTATCCAGCGTGACGCGGATATAGCCCTCGCGCCCCTTGTTCACCTGCAGGCTGGTGAGATACTGGAGCGCGTCCAGCGTCTCGCCGCGGCGGCCGATGAGGATGCCCAGCGTGTCGCCAATCATGTGAATGGAAAGGTTATCCGCCTCGCTGTCGTCCACATAGACATCCACCTTGACGCCCATGCGGTCGGTCACGTCCATCAGGAATTTCTGCGCGCGTCCTGCCGGGGTGTCCTCCGGATGGATGACGGGCGGCTCGGTCGGCGCGAACGTCTCGGCGGGAACCATCGGCGCGAAATCGCGCTTCTCGCTCTCCTCGCGGGCGGGGCGCGCCGGGCGCGGCTTGCGCTCGCGCGGCGGCTTGGGCGCTTCCGGCTTCTTTTCCGGCTTGGTCTCGGCCTTGGGCGCTTCCGGCTTGACTTCGGCCTTCGGCGCGGCGGGCTTGGCCTCCGGCTTCTTTTCCGGCTTCTTTTCCGGCTTCATTTCCGGCTTCGCCTCGGCCTTGGGCGCGTCCGGCTTCGCTTCCGGCTTGGGCGCTTCGGGCTTCGGCGCGGCGGGCTTCGGCGCGCCGAAG
>UQNM01000079.1 GCA_900542395.1 uncultured Eubacteriales bacterium | reverse complement strand
CTGCCCGCAGGAGAACCAGTGCGAGGGCAAGTGCGTGCGCGGCATCAAGGGCGAATCGGTCGCCATCGGCCGACTGGAGCGCTTTGTCGCGGATTGGCACCGCGAGCACGTGGCGGATCATCCCCAAGCGCCTGCCCCGAACGGCCACAAGGTCGCCATCATCGGCGCGGGTCCGTCCGGCCTGACGGCGGCGGGCGATCTGGCGAAGCTGGGCTATCAGGTCACGATTTACGAGGCGCTGCATCTGGCGGGCGGCGTGCTGGTGTACGGCATTCCGGAATTCCGCCTGCCGAAGGCCATCGTGCAGAAGGAAATCGACGGCCTCAAGGCCATGGGCGTGGATATCGAAACGAACATGGTCATCGGCAAGGTGCTCACCATCGACGAGCTGTTTGAAATGGGCTACGAAGCCGTCTATGTCGCCTCCGGCGCGGGTCTGCCGCGCTTCATGGGGATTCCGGGCGAGAGCCTGAAGGGCGTGTATTCCGCCAACGAGTATCTGACCCGCATCAACCTGATGAAGGCCTATCGCACGGACAGCAAGACCCCGATCCGGCACAGCGGCAAGGTCGCCGTCGTCGGCGGCGGCAACGTCGCGATGGACGCGGCGCGCTCGGCCAAGCGTCTGGGCGCGAAAGAGGTGTACATCGTCTATCGCCGCGGCATGGAGGAGCTCCCGGCGCGCAGGGAAGAGGTCGAGCACGCCGAGGAGGAGGGCATCATCTTCAAGACCCTCACCAACCCGGTCGAGGTGCTGGGCAACGAGAACGGCGAGGTCTGCGGCATGCGCTGCGTGGAGATGGAGCTGGGCGAACCGGATGCTTCCGGCCGCCGCCGCCCGATCGTCAAGGAGGGCAGCGAGTTTGTGCTCGATGTGGACACGATGATCATGTCCATCGGCACCAGCCCGAACCCGCTCATCCGCCATACCACGCCGGGGCTTGAAACCAACCGGCACGGCTGCATCGTCACCAACGGCGAAGACGGCCTGACCAGCCGCGAGGGCGTGTATGCCGGCGGCGACGCCGTCACCGGCGCGGCGACGGTCATCCTCGCCATGGGCGCGGGCAAACACGCCGCAAAGGCCATCGACGAATACATCATGGAGATGGCGAACGTGGGCGGCGCGCAGGCGAAGCCCCAAACGGCCGCGGCGCGCAAAGAAACCGTCGAGGCCGAGGCCGTCCGGCGCTGATCCATCCGAATCCGTTTTGTCCGCATCCCTTCGGGGGTGCGGATTTTCTTAACGGACAGGGAAAAATCGCCCGCATGAGCAGAGCCTTGCAGATTTTGGCGGAGATGGGCGTTCGCGCTTGCGCCGCGTTTGTAAAATTGGTATAATAGCGCCATCAAAATCAAAACAAATGCAGAGGAGAGCGCTCGATATGACGACGTTTGCAAAGCGGATCACCGACGCGAGGAAGGAAAAAAAGCTGACGCAGGAGCAGGTGGCGCAGGCCATGGGCGTTTCGCGCCAGACGGTCTCCCATTGGGAGAATGGGCGCGTCGAGCCGACGCAGGAGCAGCGCGAGGCGCTTTGCCGCCTGCTGGAAATCCCCGCGGACGCCCCGCAGCCCACACCGCTGCACCGGCGTATTCTGGCCGCCGTTGCGCTGGCCGCGTTCGTCACGATTCTGGTGATGGCGGTGTACCCGATCTATAAGAGCCGCCACGCGGGCGCGAACCCCGAGGCCGCGCAGGAAACGCCGATTCCGCAGAGCGAAAAATATTCGTGGGATTGGTTCCAGCAGCCGGACGCGCAGCCCGTCGAGGGACAGGCGAACATCGAGCTGACCACGGCGGAAAGGCCGCTGATGCTCACGGAGAGCGAGAACGAGGAGAAGCCGTATGTGTGGAGCATCCTCCTTGTCGCGCAGGAGACGAACGGCGTGTCCTTCACGATGGAAAAGGTCACCGAGGTGTATTTTAACAACGAAAAACTGCCGATGCAGACCACCGAGATGACGGCGAACGAGATCGAGTGGTATTGGTATTCGACGCGGCTGGAGGCGGGCGGCATGACCAGCTATGCCACCGACCGCCCGGCGGACGGCGGCATCGGCTACGGCGTGGCCATCGAGGGAAAGGACGACAACGGAAACGAGCTGACGTTCAAGCTGTATAGTTTGAGCGATACAGGAATTGAACAAAAAGCAGGCGCATGATCCGTCTCCCCGTCAGGGAGCGCAATCATGCGCCTGTTTCTGTATGTCGTTTAGTAGGCGTAGGTCCAAGCCGTCGGATATGGCGAAACGGCGGTCACGCCCGTCTTGGCAAACGCCTTTTCAAACTGAGCGTTCAGCTTGTCGAGCCGCGCCAGCAGCGTCGCCGCGCCGTCCGCGTCCTTCGGCGTGGGCTTGAAATCGTTGACGTTTTCCTGCGAGGAGATCGAGCAGGGGATGATGCGCATGTCCGCGTTTTCCGCCGTGCCATCCGGATAGACGCGGAAACGCTGCTGGAAGATGTAGGTATCCATGTCGTCCGGCCTGCTGTTGCCCGCAAACGAGAAATTGCCCAGCGAATAGCAGATGTATTTGCCCTTGTATACCTCAATCGGGTTCATGCGGTGGCTGTGGTGGCCGATGACCAGATCCGCGCCCGCGTCGATGGTCGCGCGCCCCAGCGGCACCTGACGCTCGTTGGGCACGTAATCCTTTTCTTCGCCCCAGTGGTAGGAGACGACGACCAGCGCGCAGCCCGCGTCGCGCAGCGCCTTGATGTCGCCCTCGATGGCGGCGTAGATGTTTTTATAGTTGCCGTTGAAGGTCTGATAGGCCAGCATGCCGATCTTCACGCCCGTTTCCGTTGTGAACGTGGACGCGCCGAGGTGGCCGCTGTAGGCGACGCCGGCGGCGGAAAGCGTGTCGCAGGTATCCTGATAGCCCGCCTTGCCGTGATCCATCACGTGGTTGTTTTCCAGACTGACGGCCTCCACGCTTGCGGAGGTCAGCACCTGCACATACTCCGGCGGCGCGGCGAAGGAATAGGTGTTCTTCGTGGCGCTCTTGGTGTTGGTCAGCGTGCCCTCGAAATTGACGAGCGTGAGGTCGTCGGCCTCGAAGATGCTTTTGACGTTGGAGAGCGGGAAATCCAGCCCCAGCGGCTCCTGCGCGAGCTGCTTGTCAAAGATGCTTTGGCCGCGCTTGCGCGTGTCTCCGCCGATGGTCACATCGCCCGTCGCCGAGAGCGTGACGATCACGGAACCGTCGTCCTGCACGCGCCAGTCGCTGCCGTCCTCGCGCTGATACCACGCGCGCTCATCCCAATGCTCGGCCTCCTCGATGGCGCCGAGCTGGGAAAGATCGAGCGATTCGCCGATCGCCGACAGGGGAAAGAGGAAGAAGAGCGCCGCAAGCGCGGCGGTGAAGTATTTCAGCATGGTTTCGCTCCTTGTGTGTTACGGCTCGTTATCCAGCAGCGCGTGAAAGCGGGTGCGGTTGGTCTTCCAGCGAACGTCCAGCACGGAGGAAGAGCCGACCTGACCGTAGGAATACGTCCCATCCTGCGGAATACGGTATTCCACAAAATCCGCGCCGGAGGTCATCAGCGTGTAGCCCTGCGAGAGGACGCTGAGGATATCCATCGCCGAGAGGCTCATCTTCATGCCCGAGGAGACGCTGTTGTACAGCCCGACCAGCTCCATCAGCGACAGATCGCGGCATTTGTCAAAAAGCTGGCTGACGACCTTGCGCTGCCGCTCGGTTCGGGCGAAGTCGCCGCCGGAGCCGGTCGAGCGCGTGCGCATGTAGGCCAGCGCGATGCGGCCGGTCATGTGCACCAGACCGGGGCCGTCCGGCATGTTCGGATCTTTGCCCAGCAGGATGCTGCGGATGGCCAGATACTCGTTTTGGTCGATTTCGATATCCACGCCGCCCAGCGCGTCGATCACCGGCTTCACGTTTTCAAAGTTGACCAGAATCGCGCCCTCGATTTGAATATCCAATTCGCGCTCCAGGCAGGAGATGATGCCGCTGAACCCGTGGTTTTTATAGAGCAGGTTGATCTTCGTCTCGTTGCCGCGCGGGTTGTTGATCTTGCTGTCGCGCAGGATCGAGGTGAGGATGACGCGGTTGTATTTCGTGTCCAGCGATACGAGGACGATGGTATCCGTTCGCGCGTCGTCCGTGACATGCTCTGCGTAACCGTCCTCGCCGAGCATCAGATAGTGCTTGACCTGCGTATTGGTTTCGCCCAGCGCCGTCGTGCAGACGAGCGCGAGCGCCAGCAGGGCGAGCAGACCGATCCATTTTTTCATACTGTCCTCCAAATGTGGGGAAAATCTTCTCAAAACAAAAACGAGCCGGGCGAGGCTTTTCTTCCCGAAACCCATCCATTGATTTCATATTATATCGCAAATTTGCCGCTTAGGCAATGGGCGCGTCATGCGCGGGGGCGGATGTTCATACACTGATAGCGACAAACGAAGAGACGGACGGCCCTGACGGGGAACGGGTGAAGCCGCGTGCCGTATAAAATACTGCATCCATGCGAACCCTACGTCTGCGCGGACGCGCGAAAACAAAAAGGAGGGAACAGGCAGAATGGAGGCTACCTTGCAGGCGGCACGACCCATACGCGGGCCGCACGGCGGCTGGCAGAAGCAGGAGATCGACGCCTTGCAGCAGAGCGTCGAGGCGGCGGAACGGAGCGGCGAATCCCTGCGCAGCGTGTTTGAGCGCATGAGCCGCCAGCTCGGGCGCAAGCCCAACAGCATCCGAAATTTCTACTACGCGCAGGTGCGCGCGGCGCAGGGGGAGGACGGCGCGCGGGCCACGCCGTTTGAAACCTTTTCGCCGGAGGAGGTCGAGCGGCTGGTCGAGCAGGTGCTGACCGCGAGGGCGCAGGGCGTGAGCGTGCGCGCCTGCGTGCGCCAGATGGCGGACGGCGACAGGACGCGCATGCTTCGCTACCAGAACAAGTATCGCTCCACGGTGCGCACGAGGCCGGAAATCGTCCGCCGCGTCATGGATCGCCTGAACGAGCAGGGGCGCGCTTTTATCAGCCCTTACGCGCAGGAGGCGGGCGGCGCGGAGCTTGCGGCGCTCAAAAACCGCGCGCAGGAAAGCGGCGACGCGCACATCGGCCAACTGTTCGAATCGCTGGATTATCTGCTGGCGCGCGCGCTGGAAAAGCCCGCGGACGATGGCGGCGCACAGCGCAGGGCGGACAGGCTCGGCGCGCGCTGCGACATGCTGCGCATCGCGCTGGACGACGAGCAGAAGCGCTTTGGCAAGCTGAAAAGCGAGGCGGGCGGCATGGTGACGTTCCTCAAGGAATACGTCGCCCTGCCGGAAACGGAGCGGCAGAGCGGGCTTCAGGCCTTCTGCGAGCAGGCGGCGCAGCGCCTGAGCCGGGTCGAATGTGCGCTGATGGATGAACCCTAAAGCGACGCCCATGCCGGGCAAAACGGCATGGGCGTTTGTATGCCGCGCGGGAAGAACCCCGGCGCGTTATTTTTTTTGATCCTTCCACACGAACGCCCACCCGAGCAGGGCGGCGGCGACGAGCGCGGCGCAGAGCTTTTCGGGGGTCAGCCCCTTGATGATTTTGACCAGCTCATCCAGGATGACCTCGGATTTTTCTTTTTTCAAAAAGATCGGTCAGTGACAGGAAAAAACGCGAATACCGCTTGACGCTGAACGCGCAAAGCTATATGATGGTTCCGGATGGATAATCAGCGCCCCGCGCTGAGCAGACTGTAGACAAAAAGCTATTCTCCCCCCGAAGGGGGAAAATATGCCGGGAACAGGCGATTGGGACTGTTATACCGGGCGGCGGATACTTGACGATTTGCCGGGAATGAAATAAAATAGAAACCAGTGTCTAAAAACAGGCGGAACAAGAATCAGGGAGGGTATTATGACCAATCAGGAAAAGAAGCAGCTCGCGATTGCGGCCTGCCAAATCCGCATGGGAATTATCGAATCGACGCACGGCGCGAAGGCGGGGCATCCGGGCGGAAGCCTTTCCGCGGCGGAGATGTTCGCTTATCTGTATAACAGGGAGCTGCGCATCGACCCCAAGCAGCCGAAGATGGAGAGCCGCGACCGCTTTGTGCTCTCCAAGGGGCATACCGCGCCGGGGCTTTACAGCGCGCTGGCCTATCGCGGCTTCTTCCCGGTGAGCGACCTGCCGACGCTGCGCCACGCGGACAGCTATTTGCAGGGGCACCCGAACATGAACCTCGTTCCGGGCGTGGATATGAGCACCGGCTCGCTGGGGCAGGGCGTTTCCTGCGCGGCGGGCATGGCCAAGGGCGCGAAATACCTGAATGAAGACGTCAACGTCTATACCCTGCTGGGCGACGGCGAAATCGAGGAAGGTCAGGTCTGGGAGGCCTTCATGTTCGCCGCGCACTTCAAGCTGGATAACCTGTGCGTCATCATCGACATCAACGGTTTGCAGATCGACGGCCCGACGGAGAAGGTGATGAACAGCGCGCCGGTCGATGCGAAGATGGAGGCGTTCGGCTTCAACGTCGTCACCATCGACGGCCACGACTTTGACCAGATCGAAAGCGCGTTTGCCGCGTTCCGCGCCTGCACGGGCAAGCCGACGGCCATCCTGATGCATACCACCAAGGGCAAGGGCGTCAGTTATATGGAAAACAGCGTCGATTGGCACGGCAAAGCGCCCAACGACGCGGAATATGAAGTGGCCATGGGCGAGCTGCGCGCCGCGATGGCGGAATTGGAGGCGTGAACATGAGCGAAGTGAAGAAGATCGCGACCCGCGAGAGCTACGGCAAGGCGCTGGTCGAGCTGGGCGGCGAACACAGCAACCTCGTCGTGCTGGACGCCGATCTGGCGGCCGCCACGAAGACGGGCATGTTCCGCAAGGCCTTTCCGGATCGCCATTTTGACTGCGGCATTGCCGAGGAGAACATGATCGCCGTCGCGGCGGGTCTGTCCACGATGGGGCTGGTTCCGTTCGCGTCCTCGTTTGCGATGTTCGCGGCGGGGCGCGCGTTTGAGCAGGTGCGCAATTCCGTGGGCTATCCGCATCTGAACGTGAAGATCGGCGCGACGCACGGCGGCATCTCCGTCGGCGAGGACGGCGCTTCCCACCAGTGCTGCGAGGATTTCGCGCTGATGCGCGCCATCCCCGGCATGGTCGTGCTCTGCCCGGCGGACGACGTGGAGGCGCGCGCGGCGGTCAAGGCGGCCTACGCCTACGACGGCCCGGTGTACCTGCGTTTCGGCCGTCTGGCGATTCCGGTGTTCCACGATGAGGAAAACTATCGCTTTGAGATCGGCAAGGGCGAGATGTTGACCGAGGGCAGCGACGTGGCGATCATCGCGACCGGCCTGATGGTCAACGAGGCGCTCATGGCGGCGAAGACGCTGGCGGAAAAGGGAATCCACGCCCGTGTCATCAACATCTGCACCATCAAGCCGCTCGACGAGGAAATCGTCATCGAGGCGGCGAAGGCCTGCGGCAAGGTCATCACCTGCGAGGAGCACAGCATCATCGGCGGTCTGGGCGAGGCCGTCGCGGCGGTGCTGGCGGAGAAGTGCCCGACGGCGATGCGCCGCATCGGCGTGAACGACGAATTCGGCCATTCCGGCCCGGCGTGGGAAGTGCTACGCCAGTTCGGCCTCTGCGCGGATCACATCGTCGAGGTTGCCGAGGATTTCGTTCAGAAATAAGACGTAAGAAGCGGGGCTGCGTCCCTTTCCGAGCGGAAGGAGCGCAGTCCTTTTTGACGTATCGGACGGTAAATGAGCAAATCCGAAATTTTGGACAAATTCCGATAACGGGCGCGCGATGCAAGCCTACTTGACTCCCTCAGTCACGGCTGCGCCGTGCCAGCTCCCTCGAAGAGGGAGCTCATTTATCAGGTTATTTTCCATCTAAGCAATAAGTTGCGCCATACTCGTAGGGGCGCGCATTGCGCGTCCGCGTTTTGTGCAGCATTTGCTTTTTTCGCTCAATTATGGACACCGGACAAAGAACATGGGAGGATCGCCGTGTCAAACATTTGTGATGCGCAGGGCAGGCGCCCCTTGCTGCTCAGCCCCGCGTTTAAGGATTATATCTGGGGCGGAAACCGCCTCAAGCGCGATTGGGGCAAGCGGACGGACATGACCCCGCTGGCGGAAAGCTGGGAACTGAGCTGCCACGAGGCCGGGCCGTCCGTCATTGCGGGGGGCGCATACGCGGGGCGGACGCTCGGGGAGTATCTCGCCGAGCACCCGCAGGACGCGGGCACGAAGGCGCAGAATGCCGGGGCGTTTCCGCTGCTGATTAAGCTGATCGACGCGGCCGGGCCGCTCTCCGTGCAGGTGCACCCCGACGACGCATACGCGCGGGAATTCGAACATTCGCTGGGAAAGAGCGAAATGTGGCTCGTGCTCGACGCGAGCGAGGGCGCGGGCATCTATTACGGCTTTAAGCGCGAAGCGTCGCTGGCGGAGATGCGCGCCGCGATTGAAAACAACACCCTGACTGAGCTGCTCAACTGGGTTCCGGCGAAGACGGGCGATTGCTTCTTCATCCCGGCGGGCACGGTGCACGCCATCGGCGCGGGGCTGATGGTGGCCGAGGTGCAGCAAAGCTCCAACCTGACCTATCGCGTCTACGATTACGGCCGCGTCGGCGCGGACGGCAGACCGCGCGAGCTGCATATCGACAAGGCGCTGGCCGTCGCCCGCCGCGAACCGCCGAAAGACCCCGTCGGCCCGACCGAACCGGAGCGCGCCGTCGCGGGCGGGCGGGTTCAGCCGCTGTTTTCCTGCGACAAGTTTACGACGGAAACGCGCACGGTGGAGGGCGAGATGGCGGACAGCGTGTCGCCGGAGAGCTTCGTTTCGCTGCTGGTTCTGGCGGGCGAGGGCGCGATCAAGCACGGCGGCGAAACGTATCCCGTGAAGAAAGGGCAGAGCGTCTTTCTGCCCGCGGGGCTGGGCGATTACGCGCTGACCGGCCGCATGAAGCTGCTTCGGACAAGGGTATAAAAAGGGATGAAAGAAAATCGAGCTTTGAGCGGCGGCCTGTGCGCGCTGGGGTGCGAGGTGCTCTACGGCCTGAGCTATCTGTTCACCAAGCGGACGGCGGGCGCGGCGAGCGCCCTTGTGCTGCTGGGCTGGCGGTTTATCGTCGCGCTGGCGGTGATGACCCTGTGCGTGGCGCTGGGGCTTGTCAAGATCCGGCTGAGGAGCAGGCGGCTTTGGCCGCTGCTGCGCGTGGCGCTGTTTTGCCCGTGCCTGTATTTCATCGGTGAAACGGTGGGGATTCGCGAGACGACGGTGACGGAGAGCGGCGTGTTTCTGGCCTGCGTACCGGCGCTGTCGCTGCTGGCTTCCGCCGTCATTCTGAAAAAGAAGCCCACGCGCCGTCAGGCCGTCGGCATTTCGATCACGTTTCTGGGCGTGATGACGACGGTGATTGCGGTCGGCATTTCGTCGAGCCTGTCGCCCATGGGTTACGCCGCGCTGATGCTGGCGGTCGCGGCCTATGCGCTGTACAGCGTGTTTGTCGATCTCGCGTCGGATTACACGGGCGCGGAGATCACCTACGCCATGCTGCTTTCCGGCGCGGCGTTTTACGGCCTGCTGGCGCTGGGCGAGGCGGCGGCGCACGGCACGCTGACGGCGCTGCTGACGCTGCCGGTGAAAAACGGGGCGTTCCGGACGGCGGTGCTCTATCAGGGCGTGGGCTGTTCGGTGGCGGCGTTCTTCCTCTCCAACGCGGCGATTGCGAAAATCGGCGTGAACAAAACGTCGTCGTTCATCGGCGTATCGACCATCGTTTCGATTTTGGCCGGGGCGCTGGCGCTGGGCGAGCCGCTGCATATCGGGCAGATCGTCGGCGCGGCGGTGATCGTGGCGGGCGTGTACACGGCGAACCGGGCGTAGAAAACATAAAGGCGACAAAACAAAAAATCCCCTGCACGGCGGACTGATATGTACCCAGTTTTCTGGACACCGGTTCAAAATTGAATAATTAAGATT
>UQNM01000078.1 GCA_900542395.1 uncultured Eubacteriales bacterium | reverse complement strand
GCTGAATTTCTTGATTTTGCTATTCAAGCCAAGTTTGCTTATGTCAACAAGCTGATTTCCTCCCGGTTCGTCTCGTCTTATCAAAAGACGGAAATAAATCGGGAGGAATTTGATATGGTTCGATTAGTTTGCCTCGCTCGTGCTCAGGCAGCCGACCGAGCCATCGCTCAGCAGCACATAGTAATAATCGCCCTTTGTGCCGATGACGCGCACCTCGTCGCCGACCTCCGCCATCGCCACCGCGTCGTAGGAGTTGCTCGGCGTATTGCGCACGACGACGCTCTGCGTGCCGTAGGGCGAAACCACCTGCATCTCCTTGGTCATATCCTGAACGGCGGAGGCGTCTTCTGCGAGGTAGCGGGTCATCATATAGCCGCTCAGGCTGTTGACCCCGCCGCCGATCGTCACCTGCGACCAGCCGTCGCCCGCGTCGTCGACGATTTCAACCGGCGTGCCCGTGTAAAACTGGCCGACGGCGCTTGCGTCCCTGCTGGGCTGATCGCGCATGTTCAATCGGCTGTTCGGGTCGGAACCGTTGTTCACCACGGCGCTCTGCGCCAACGCCCGCCCGCCCCAGAGCGCCATCAGCACGGCCAGGCTCACCATCAGCCTCTTTTTCATCGCAGCCACCCCTTCCCGCCGCCCCGGCGGGTTCTTTTTCTCTACGCCATAAAGACGAACCATCGCCGCGTTTTCTTCCTGATTTTTGAAAAAAACGCGGTTTATTCCGCTCCTTCCGTTTAATCCCTATTGTACCACGAATTGCCGGCGAAAAAAAGGACGACCGCCGCCCGAAACTGCACAAAAAATATCGCATGCCTCACATTCTTTTTGACAAAACCAAATTCCCGCCCCGTTTTCGGGTTTACGCATTTCCCTTTTTGTACTATACTATTCATAAATTTATTTTTACAACCGGGGAGGAAGCGGCGGCATGAAGCTATATTTGACGGGCGAGCCTTGCACCCAGCAGCGCCACTGTTATTTTGTGGAGGGCGAAACCGCGTCGTTCATCATGGATTGCGGCTATCAGCGCTGCTATCGCGGGGACGAACTGCCGCACCTTCTGCCCGAACAGATTCGCGCGGCGCGCTATCTGTTCCTCTCCCACTCGCATGAAAACCAATCCGGCGCGCTGCCGTATCTGCTCGCCAACGGCTTCACCGGGCGCGTGGTGCTGACGACGGAAACCGCGCGTCAGCTTCCGCTGGGCATCGACGACCCGCTCGTGCTGGAGGGGCTGAGCGTCCCCTATGCCGAGGCGCAGATTCCCGGCGGGCTGACGCTGACCTGGGGGCGCAGCGGCCACTGTTCCGGCAGCGTCTGGTATCGCATGGCGGAAAACGGGCGCTCGCTGTTCTTCTCCGGCGATTATTACGACTGCGCGCGCGTCCACGCCCGCGACCCGATCGAGGGCATCCGCGCGAACCTCGCCGTGCTGGATTGCGATTACGGCATGCAGCCCGGTTCGGCCTCGCGCGACGCGCAGGTGGACGCGCTGATCGCCGCGATTACCGAGGCGCTGGCGGACGGCCGCCCCGTCATCCTCCCCGTGCCGCGCTACGGGCGCGGGCTGGGTATTCTGACCTACATCTGCGAGCGCCTGCCGGAGACGGATATCTTCGCCGATCGCCATTTCATCACCGAATTAGGGCACATGGACGCGACCGCGATGTGGGTTCGCCCGCAGGTGCAGGATATGCTCAGCGGAAAGTTCATCCGCGCCATCCCGGAGGATTTCGTCGCGCTGGGCGTGTATTTCGTCTGCGACCCGCAGCTTGACGACGTCAAGACGCGCCGTCTGGTTCGCCGCCTGCTGATCTGCGGCGGCCGGGTGATCTTCACCGGCACGGTCGAGCCGAATACACACGCCTCGCTGCTGCTGCACGCGGGCAAGGCGCAGCTATTGCGTTACAGCGTCCACTGCACGCAGGCGGATATGCTGCGTATCGCCGCGCAGAACCATTTTGACCAGATCATCGCGTATAACTCGGATTTCGCGCCGACGAAAAAGGTCTACGAGGTCTGATACTATTTCTCGTCTAAAATATAGATAAAATCCATTTTCTGCCCGTGATGCTTTTGATGACTGTCGCGGGCAGATTTTTAATTGTGAAACATAATCTATCGATAACAGCTTCGAGTGAGTTAAATATCTCATTCTGGAAACCCCGTTTACGGATTTCTTTCCAAATCTGTTCTATGGGGTTCATTTCAGGTGTGTAGGGCGGAATAAAGAATAGTTCGATGTTTTCTGGAACAATGAGCTCCGTTGATTTATGCCATGCCGCCCCATCACAGATAAGCAGAATATAGTCATCTGCATATTGCTCCGTGAGCTTTTCCAGAAAGAAGTTCATGCTTTCAGTGTCGCATCTCGTCATTACCCAGAAACAGCTGTCTCCGGTTTCCGGTTCTACCGCTCCATAGACATATCTGTATTCACGGATATGATGGCATGGCACAATGGGCCGGATCCTCTTTCTGCACCAGCAAGCTGTAGGCTTGCTTATCCGTCCAAACCCCGCTTCGTCCTGAAACAGGATCCTCACCCGTTTTGGGGAGACTTCCTTTCCAAGCTCATCGTATCGAGTCTTAATTTTTTTGAGTCAGCCTGATCTTCTTCACTGGCTGACTTTGGATGCTTTGGCCGCGGCATTTTCTTTACCCAGCCATGCCGCTTCAAAACACGATATACATAGCTGCCCGCCGTAGTTCCACCGATTTCTGCGTTCAGCGCTTTGCGAACTTCCTCAACTGTTGTGATGTGGCCTTCTTCTGCCTTTTGCTCACATTTTTGAAGAATCTCTTCTTCCTGTTTATAGCTGAGTTTCCTGTTGTGACTGGTATATTTCATTCTTGCAAACTCTTCGAGGCCTTGTGCCTTAAACTGCTTTACTATTTCCGAGATGTACATCCAATTCATGTCCAGTTTCTCTGCTATTTCTTTGGATGTTTTCCCTTCGTATCGCAGTTCTATCACTTGGAGCCGACGCGCTATTCTCTTATTCTGCGTAGCTCTCCTTGCCTTTACGACTGCTGTATATTCTTCAGTGGTTATCTCGTATTTCTTCATTTTCATCACCACTTATATTATAACACATCAGTCTAGGTTTTAAAAGAGAAACAGTATGATATCGTCGCCCACAAACACAACGCGCCTCCCTTTGCCGAAAAGCAGAGAGAGGCGCGTTATTGATTTCATACTAATTCGCAGTTAAAATGCTTAACAGAGCGCATCAGATTTTTTGTTCTGACGAAGCCAAGTGAAGTGAGGCGTACTGGAGGTACGTTGAACGGAACGAGGCAAAGTCAGAGCGAAAAAGATGGTGCGCGGATTAAGCCATTTTAACAAGAATTAGTATCAGTTGTCAAATCTCGGTGCTTCGCCCTCGCGCAGGCCATAGGGCTCCGTCCAGCGAGCCTTGAGCGCCTGACGATACGCGCTCACCGCGTCGTCCCACGCGCTGAACGCCGCGTCCTGCCGATGGTCGGGCAGGTCAAAATCCGCGGCAAGGCGCTCGCTCAGATAAGCGCTCACCTTCACCGCGCCGTCCGGGTTGAGGTGGGAAGCCTCGTCATAGCAATCCACCTCAAAATCCACCCCCGCGCTCCCGTCAAACAGGTTGTAGAAGGGTACGCCGTATTGATCGGCAATCGCCTGCGCGCTGTTCATCATCCGCTGTTTCGCCTCGTCGGCGGGATAGGGCACGGCCAGCAGCGCCGCCTCAATCCCCTCCGCGCGGCAAAGCTCGATGATCTGCGCCAGCGCCCGCTTGCCCTCGGTTTCGGTCAAATCCATCTCCGTCGTGCGCGTAAAGGCCGCCGGATGCGTGCGCCCGACGCGAAGCTCCGCGCCCTTCATAAACGGCTCAGAATCGGTCATCCGCTCGCCGCCGCCAAAGAGCATTTCCTCCCATCGGGTGTGATAGGCCGCCAGCGGAAAGATGTATTCCGCGCGCCGCGCCTCCGGAAAGAGCGCCCGAACGGCCTGCCATTTCGTCAGGGAGAGCGGAACGGCGTCCAAAAACAGGTGTTCGAGGCTGTATACCGCGTCGCGCTGCGCTTTGTCGATGTAGCACACATCCACAACGACCACCTTCGGCTTCTGCCTTTGGAGCGCCAGCTTCAGCGTCCACACCGTCGCCTCCAACGTTTCAGCCGGGTTCGCCAGATTGTAACCGGTTATCCCCGCCCGGTCGTACAGCTCGGTGGGATACACCGCATCCATGACGTGGCTCGTCCCCAAAAAGAAAACGTCGATGGGCTGCTTTTCGCCGTAAAACGCGCCGTACTTCTTTTCGCTGTCCTCGCGGAGCATGACGCGGTTCAGCGCCAGCAGGGACAGCGCCAACGCCAGCGCAAACAGACAGAATCTCTTTTTCATTCGCTGCCTCCCGCGTCAGAATTGGAAATAGATAAACGCCTGCGCGTCGTAATTCGTTCCCCACACGCCGAAAATCACCACCAGCAGCACGCCCAGCAGCATCAGCGCCATGCGCAGGGCGGCCGGGCGGCGATCCAGCCACGCGGTCAGCGTGCGTCCGCGCTCGTGCAGCGCATCCAGTGCGCCCAGCGCCGCCAGACCGACGATCAGCACGAGCGCCTGCGGAAACGTGAAGCCTGTCGCCATCGGCGCAGCCGCCGCACAGCGAACCATGCGCTCGGCCATATGCAGCGCCGTGCTCAGCGCGTGTGCCCGGAAGAGCAGCCACGTCGCGTCGATGACGATAAACGTCAGCAGCGCCTTCGCGCATCGCCCCAGCCTGCCGCGCGGCTCGTTAAACCGGCGCGGCAGAAAGCTCTCCGCGACCTGCAAAGCGCCGTTTGCCGCGCCCCATGCGACGTAATTCATGGCCGCGCCATGCCAAAGGCCGCTGATCGTAAACGTCACCATGACATTCAGCGCGCGCCTAAATGCGCCGACGCGGCTGCCGCCCAGCGGAATATAGACGTAATCTCTGAACCAAGTGGACAGGCTGATGTGCCACCGCCGCCAGAAATCCCGGACGGAGACGGCGAAATACGGCTGACGGAAATTCTCCATCAGGTCGTAGCCCAGCACCTTCGCCGCGCCGATGGCGATGTGGCTGTACCCGCCGAAATCGCCGTAAATCTGAAAGGCAAAGGCGGCCGTCGCCAGCAGAATTTGCAGCCCGGAGGCCTGCTGCCAGTTGCCGTATACCGCATCGACATACAGGCTCGCCCGGTCGGCGATGACCAGCTTTTCAAAAAAGCCCAGCAGCATCACCAGCAAACCGTCCCGAACGGCCTTTTCATCCAGCGGATGATCCTCGTTGACCTGACGAAGCAGATTTTCCGAGCGCTCAATCGGCCCGGCGACCAACTGCGGGAAGAAGGAGACGAACAGCGCATAGCGCATCAGGCTGCGCTCCGGCGGGAGCTTGCCGCGATAGACGTCGATCATATACCCCAGCGCCTGAAACGTGTAAAAGCTGATGCCCACCGGCAGCAGCACGTCAAACGCCGGAATCGCCATCCGCACCCCAAGACGCGCGGCGATTCGCACGAATGTATCGGTAAAAAATCCAAAATATTTGAAAAAACACAAAATGCCCAGATTGATCGCAAGGCCGAGCGCCAAAACCGCGCGCCGCCCCGCCTTGGCCTCTATCCGCCCCAGCGCCAGCGCGCAGAGATACGTCACAAGCGTGCTCGCGGCAATCAGCAGCGCGTACTGCGCATTCCAGCACATGTAGAAATAGTAGCTGGCCGCGAGCAGCCACGGCCTGCGCGCCCGCATGGGCATCAGGTAATAGGCCAGCGTGACGATCGGGAAGAACGCGAGAAACGCATACGAATTAAATATCATACGTCCGCTTCGCTCACGCCTTGATCTGTTCGAGCACCGCCTGCTCCATCGCGTCCTTTTCGCAGACGGCCGTGTGGCGAATCGGCAGCTTCGGGAGCGCCCGGATCTGCTCCGGCTCCTTCGTGCCCGTCCGCTCGGCCAACGCGCGGCAGCAGGCGAAATCATCCAGCCCCGCGCAGGCCGCCTGCCCCGCGACCGCGCCCAGCACGGACGCGCCGAACTTATACGGGCTGGCGGTGGAGACGATCACGCTTCGGCGCGCGTCGCCGGTTTCCTTTTGATAGGCGCGCAGAACGGCGCTGGCCACGGCCGTGTGCGTATCCATCAGGTAATGATCTTCTTCCCATGTGCGGCGAATCTCCGCGCGGACGCCTACCTCGTCAACGCAGCCCGCAAAGTAGCGCTTTTGCAGCGCCGCCTTCATCGCCTCGTCGATGGCGTAGCGCTTCTTCCCCGCCAGATCGCCCATGAACCGCGCGACGCGCGCGCCGTCGCAGCCGCTCAAATCAAACAGCAGCCGCTCCAGATTCGAGGAGACGAGGATATCCATCGACGGCGTGATGGTCTTGTAGAACGGGCGGTTTTCCACATCGTATACGCCGGTGTTGATAAAGTCGGTCAGCACGTTGTTTTCGTTGCTGGCGCAGATCAGCCTGCCCACCGGCAGACCGGCCTTGCCCGCGTAATCCGCCGCCAGAATGTCGCCGAAGTTGCCCGTCGGCACGCAGAAATTCACCTCGTCGCCCGGCTTGATCGCGCCCGCCTTCAGCAGATCGGCGTAGGCGGAGAAATAATACACCACCTGCGGCACAAGGCGGCCGAAATTGATGGAGTTCGCGGAGGAGAGCACGCGCCCCTGCGCGTCCATCGTTTCGGCAAAGGCGCGATCCGCGAAGATGCGCTTCACGCCGGTCTGCGCGTCGTCAAAGTTGCCGTTCACGGCGATCACATGGGTGTTCGCGCCGCCGGTCGTGACCATTTGCAGGCGCTGCGCCTGACTCACGCCCTCGCGCGGGTAAAACACGCAGCAGCGCGTCCCCGGCACGTCGAGGAAGCCCTCCAGCGCGGCCTTGCCGGTGTCGCCGCTGGTCGCCACAAGGATGAAGATTTCGCGGGTTTCGCCGTTCTTCTTCGCGCTGAGCGTCAGCAGATGCGGCAGAAGCTGGAGCGCCATATCCTTGAAGGCGAGCGTCGGCCCGTGCCAAAGCTCCAGCGCGTGCGCCCAATCGCCGACGGGGCGCACCGGCGCGATGTCCGCGTCGTCAAAGCCCGCGCCGTAAGCCCCGGCAATGGCGTTTTTCAGCTCGTCCGCCGTGAAATCGGGCAGGAATTTTTGCAGAATCGCCAGCGCCCGCGCCTGATAATTAAGCGCGCCGAGCGCGGCGATTTCTTCCATCGAAAAATGCGGAAAATCCTCGGGCACGTACAGCCCGCCGTCCGGCGCAAGGCCGCGCAGGATGGCCATGGATTCGGAAACAGCGGCCGCGCCGCGGGTAGAAAGCATCGACATGACGATCACTCCTTGAAAACAAAGAAACCGCTTCCCGATAAACGGCAGGAAGCGGCGTCAGAAAAACGGGAATCAGATCTGGTACTTGCGGATGCTCTCCGGCACATTCTCCGCGTCCTCGCTGAAGCTGATGACCAGATCGCACTGGGCGTTGGCCACCAGACGCTCAAGCTGCGCGAAGAAATCCACCAGCTCGGCCGGTTCGGCCTTCACCAGCTTGAGGAACGCATCGACATAGATCACGCTGATATCGTAATTGCCCGCGAGAATACCGGCCAGAAAGCCGTAGAACGGCTCCTTGCCCTTGACGGCGTACTCGCTCGCGTCGATGAAGCGGATCTGCGGCTTGAGGCTAAGCGTATAGCTCTTGTCATCGTCGATGAACAGAACGTTGCCCTTCGCTTCCTTCACGGAAGCGTTCGCCATATCCAAAATGCGCTTGGTCTTGCCGGAACCCTTCTTGCCAAAGATAACCTGGATCACGGTCAATCCCTCCCTTTCTTGTTTTCTGATTACCCACATTATAGCTTAAAACACCCCTTCTGCATAGCCCCTAAATTTCTTTTTTCGCCGAAAAAGGCGCGGGGTCAGCGGATAAATTTGTCTTTTTTGTTGGTTTATCTTGCTTTTTTCCGTCAGGCATGCTATAAATATTTCATACAACCCTGCCAAAAAGAGGAGGCCGGATGACGGGCAATCATTCCAAATCCGGCCGCATACAAATGGGATTAAAGCGCGCGGCGTGCCGCGTGGTGAAAGGAGCGACTTTTCCTCTATGAAGCGACTTGTTACCCTCTGGCTGCTGCTTGCGCTGTGCCTGACGGCGGCGCTGGCGCTGGGCGAGACGGCGCAGCCCTGCTACTGGCAGCTCACCGATGTGCGCGTCACGCAAAAAGCCCTCGACACGCTCGGCCCGGCGGCGGTCTCCACCAACGCCGAAGCGCTCGCCGACCTGAAGCCGATCGACATGATCGAGGCGCTTTCCCAGCCGCATACCTTTTCCGTCGATGTGACCCGCGCCGCGAGCGGCTCGAATGCCCACGCGGATTACGCGCTCTCCGGCATGCCCGCGCTCGTGCCCGGTGCGGGCAGCGCGCGCCTGTCGCTGACCTCGGCGACGGTGAACCCGACCAGCTCTTTTTACGTCTACGCCTCCGTCTATGCCAGCAAGGCGCGCGTTCTGCGCGTGCGCAGCACCGGCGCGTGGGTGTTCCGCATCCCCTTCCCGCGCACGGCAATCGCCGGCGCGACGCGCACCGTGAAGCTGGATGCGAAGGAATTGCAGGGCTACGCCGACGTGTGCGTCAGCTACACCTACACCGCCATGCCGGGCAAAATGCTGGTGGAGGCCAGCGGCGACACCGTGCTTTACGACCCGCTGGGCAACGAAATCGACCGGATTCCGCGCAAGGTATCCGAGGTTCTGCCCGTGTTCGCCTCGCCCTCCGGCTCGGAAGGCGATATCCTCTTCTCCGCCGAGGCGCAGAGCGACGGTTCTCTGCTGGTTCGCTTCCTGCCGGACAGTGGGCTGACGCTGGAGGAAATGATTTCGCTGATCCGCACCGCGACGGAGGCCGCGAAGGCCGACGCGGCGAGCGGCGCTTCCATCGTTTCCGCGCTGACGGCTGACAAGCGGAGCGCGACGCTCTACCTTGCGCCCGACGCGAACCTCTCCGACGACGCGCTGTCGCTGCTCATCAGCGCGGCCTCCGGCCAGGCGGTCAGCGTCGCCTCGCTTCAGGAGGCGGTGGACGCGGGCGAAATCTCGCTCGACGCGCCCGCCACGCCCGAACCGCAGGCCATGACCTACAGCCAGCTCCGGCAGATGCTCGCCGACGGCAACACCCCGACCCCGACCCAAACGCCCGCCTATCTCTCCGCGGCGGCCAAGGAATCGCAGAACGCGCAGGCCATCGTGCTCTACGGCGACGGCGGCGTTGAGTCCATCGCGCTCGTACCGGGCACGACGGCGACCGGCGAGGCGCTTTCAAACATCGCCCATTCGCTCGCGCAGGCGCGGCAGGACAGCGACGTTTATGAAAAGCTCTTCGGCGAGAGCGTCGAGCATTTCGGCCTGACCGACACGGAAAGCGCGCTGCATTATACGCCGGAAAACGCGGACGCGGCCAGCGTCTCCATCGCCAAGCTGGATGACGACACGCTGATGATCGTGCAGCCGGGCAGCGTCGCGCTGCTGGAAAAGCAGTTGGAGCATCTGCTCAAGACGCTCCACGCCACGCCCACTCCTACGCCGACACCGACGCCCACGCCTACTCCCACGCCTACTCCTACTCCTACTCCTACTCCTACTCCTACGCTCACACCGACACCCACACCGACGCCCACACCGACGCCCACACCGACGCCCACGCCGACCCCGGAACCCACGCCGACACCGGAACCCACGCCGACACCCACTCCGGTTCCGACCGATACCCCGGAACCCACGCCGACGCCCACTCCGGTTCCGACCGATACCCCGGAACCCACGCCGACACCGACCCCGGTTCCGACCGATACCCCGGAACCCACGCCGACGCCTACTCCGGTGCCGACCGATACCCCGGAACCCACGCCCACGCCTACTCCGGTGCCGACCAACACCCCTGAACCCACGCCGACGCCTACTCCGGTGCCGACCGATACCCCGGAACCCACGCCCA
>UQNM01000077.1 GCA_900542395.1 uncultured Eubacteriales bacterium | reverse complement strand
GCGATGGGGCAAAGCCCCGTATCCAAAAATGCTTAGATATTTGTTTCTTGAAATGTTCGGTTTGGACTTGACAGCCCGTTTTGTTTTTAGTTTTCGCCCTTGCGAATGGCGATGCACAGCGCACCGTTTTGAACGGTGCAGTCGATGGTGATCGGGAAATCGAACGTATTCTGAAATTCGAGGTTGAGCTTGATGGTGCCGCTCGTGGGGCTGCTTCTTCCGACGGCGGCGTCTACGCCGTGCGGGGCATATGTCGCGCCGCTGGGGCCGTGCGTGTGGCGATAGATGATGGAAATGCCCTCCGGGAGTTGAAGCAGGGCGTTATAAAGCGTCGTGGAAACCTGACAGGTGCCGCCGCCCGAGCCCGCGACGGATTCGCCGTTGATCAGCACGGGGGAATCCTTGTAGCCGCGGCTCTTGCGATACGGCCCGGCGACCGCGTCAAAATCAAAGACATAGCCCGAAGCATAGGTTCCGTTGATATAGCCGCATCCGACGCGGATGTTTTCCATGCGCCCCAGATTCAGCTCGGAGGTGCGCAGCGAATAGAAAGTCGTGAAGACGGAAATGACGTCGCCCGCCTGCGCATAATCGGGGTTGGGGGCGACGGGTTCGAGCTGCTTGATATCGCCGACGTACAGATAGCCGACGACGCGCTTATACGGTACGACCGCCCAGCCGTCCTCAATCTGCCAGATGCTCAGGCGGGAATCCGCCGCGAGGGTGACGAGCTGCTCGGAATCTGCGTCCGGCGCGGCGTACAGGGCGGTTTCCGCCGCGGTAACGGCCAAATAGCTGTTTCGAATAACGCCATAGGGGGCGACATCGTCCGACACGGGGAGAATATCGTCCACATTATGCCGACCGACATAGTAAATGCCCACGTCGCTGCGCCAGCAGAAGAGCCATTCCTGATCGTAGCCGAAAATCTGGACGGTTTCGCCTTCTTTGAGCAGACCGAGCGAGGCGCTGTCCTTATCGGCCTGACTGCGCATGCTCATGGAGATCTTGGCGACGCCGGTATATAGAATTTTCGGCGTGCCGTCCGCGTTGGCGTTTTGCATGAATTTTTCCATGCAGATAGCCGTTCCCGTGTCTGCGAGCGCGCCGAAGGCCATACATAGACAAAGCAAAAAGAGGAGCAAGAAATGTTTTCGCACAGAGAGCCTCCGTCAATCGTTTTGAAGGGTATCGTTTTTTTATTATACCCCCAAACGACGAGCAAGGCAAGCGGCAAAAGCGCATAGTTTGTGGCCGGGAGGTGTCCGACGGTGAAAGAGAGCTATGTGCTGAAACGGCGGAACGGGGAGGCGTGCGGCTACGTCATGGCGAGGGACAAAGAGGTGCGCGTGCGCCTGCCGAACGAAAAGGGAACGGCGAAAATGGCGGTCATTTATGCGGATCAAACGCAGACGATCGAAGGCAGGCTCGACGGGATGGAGCGGACATATCCGGCCACAGGAAGCCGACTGCTGGGCGCGTATGTGTGTTCGGGCGGGCGGCTGCTGATGGATACGGGCGAGGCGGCGCGCCGCGCGTTTGAGCGCGCCGAAGAAGCGCGCCAGTCCGCCCAAAGAACGGAAGGAGAAAGAAAGGATACGCGTGGAGAGGATGCGCGGACGCACGCGAGCCATCAAGCCGAAGGAGATACAATCGGGGCGGCGGAGCGCAGATGGCCGCCGCCGCCCTGCATGCCGGGGGCGAGGTATGTAAACGGCGCATGGGAGGTCAGTCAAGGGGCGGCGCGCTGAAAACCGTTCGATTCGCTGCGCTGCTGTGCCGCAGACCGATTTCGCGGATGTAGTGCGTTCGGCCGCCTTGCAGCCGGGGCGGAAGGGCGGGCGGAGCGGGTTCGGGCGCCGGGGCGGGAACGGGCGGCTGAACCCGCGCGTCGGCATGGCCTTGAACCGCGCTGAAAAGATCGTAGGCCGTGACGACGGACGCGGGGGATTTCGGGCGGCTGGCGTTTAGAAGCGCATACGGGGAAATCATGCAATCAAGCCCCTTTCTTTATTTCTTTCTTCATTCTATGCCCGTAAAGGGCAGGCGTTACGCGGAAAAAGTGGCAGCATTTCCACCTTTTCGATAAAATGGGATTGAGAAAAAGAGGAACATCATGTATAATATCCCTAACCGAAGATTGCCTGAAATGAGGTGTATGAATTGGACGAACAGAAGAACGGAACGCCTGCGCCCAGAAGACGCAGACGCGCCGACGTGCAAAGAACGGTAATCAGCGAGGATTATACGGATTCCTTCCAGCCGGAGGAGGCGAAGCCTCAGGAAGAGGCGCGCCAGCCTCGCAGCGAGGTGCGCAAGCCCGCGCAGAGCAGCGTGCAGCGTCAGGTCTGGGAGGATGAATACGATGATTTTGACGACGAGCCGCGCCGCAAAAAAGGCGGAAAGAAGCGCGGGAAGGGCGACAAAACGGGATGCCTGATCGGCATCATCATTTTGCTGCTGATCGTCATCGTTGTGTTTGCGCTGGGCTGGATTGTATTCCCGGCGCAGAAGGACGACATTCTCGCCAGAATCGGCATCATGGCCACGGCTGAGCCGACTATAACGCCGACGATTGAGCCGACCGCCACGCCGACGACTGCCCCGACGGCGACGCCCACGGCTGAGCCGACCGCCACGCCGACGGCAGCGCCTACAACTGCGCCGACGGCTGAGCCGACCGCCACGCCGACGACTGCGCCCACGGCCACGCCGGCCGCAACGCCGACGGCCACCCCGACGGCGACGCCGACCGCAACACCGACGGCTACCCCGACGGCCACACCCACGGCGACGCCGACCGCAACGCCGACGGCCACCCCGACGGCAGCGCCCACGGCCACGCCGACCGCGTCTCCGACGCCTACGCCGACCCCGACGCCCACCCCGGTTCCCTATCGGGCTGAAAAGGCGTCCGCATCGGAAAACGCTCTGCCGGAGAATGTGCTCAAGAGCAGCTTCATCGTTTCCGGCGGGCAGAAGGTCGATACCTATGCCAGCAGCGAAACCGTCAGCATGGGCGACCCGAACAAGTACAGCGCGCAGGGCGGTGTGCTGACCTTCCGCGGCGGCCCGCTTCGCCAGAACGCGGCATACGGCACGGTCGAGGTGACGGAGGAGCAGCTTTCCGTCGTCCGCGGCATGCGCACCTCCAGACTGGATAACACATACACCGGCTTTGGCTTCGGCAGCCAGCCGCTGATCGTCAAGTGGTACAAGAACATCCGCGAGATGATGAACATCGCGGATGAGTCGAAGAACACGACGGCGATGAAGGAGGTCATCGTTCCCTCCGATGACGGCAAGATTTACTTCTACGATTTGGACACGAAGGCGTATTCCCGCCCGGCGATTGATATCGGTCTGCCGGTCGGCGTGACGGCCAGCGTCAATCCCTACGGTTATCCGCTGCTGTATGTCGGCCAGAATGTGGAGGCGACCTCCGCCTACACCGGCATTATCGGCATGCGCATTTACAACCTGATCAATCAGAAGATGATCGACTTTGAAACCAGCAAGGACGAGGCCGCGCTGGGCAAGGAGGACGCCGTCGCACCGTCTTCCATCGTGGAAAGCGGCTCGGATACGCTTGTGTACACCGCCAAGAACGGCCTGCTCTACACGCTGGCGATGAATACCTCGTTCGATCTGAACAATGCGACGATCTCCGTCAACCCGGTGAAGACCGCATACGGCTATACCGGCAGCGTCAGGGATTTCAAGCAGGGGATCACCGGCGGCGTGGCCAGCTACGGCGATTATGCGTACTATGGCGACGACACGGGCATCCTCCAGTGCGTGGACATGAACACGATGCAGGCGGTCTGGGCCATTGATCTGGGCGAGAGCATGATGTGCACGCCGGCGCTGGAAACGGAAGAAGACGGCGGCGTATACCTGTACACCGGCACGGCGCTGGGCAAGACGGGGCGCAGCGCGCAGATTCGACTGCTGAAGATCGACGCGCTGACCGGCGACATCGTCTGGGAATGTCAGAGCGCGATCAAGGGCAAGTATGCCAGCAAGGACGCGAAGGCCGGTTCCTACGCGGGCGTGATGGCTTCTCCGCTCGTCGGCGAGGGTGAAATCAACGACCTGATCATCTTCAACGTGAACCACGTCGAGCTGGATGACAAGAGCATCTGCGCGGTCGTGTATGCGCTGGATAAGACGACCGGCGAGGAAGTATGGAATCAGCCGCTGGATGTGGATTCCAAGTCTTCCCCGATTGGGCTGTATCAGCGCGACGGCAAGAGCTACATCGTCATGGGCGACGACGGCGGCACGCTGCGCCTGATGGACGGTTTTAGCGGAACGACCCTCAGCACGCTCAATCTTGGCAGCGCGATTCAGGCTTCCCCGGCGGCTTACGGCAACGAGATTGTCGTCGGCACGACGGGCGGCATGCTGTATTTTGTTGAACTGAAGTAAGAAACGGAAGGCCTGCGCCGCCGCGGGGATGACCTGCGGCGGCGCGTTTTATACGAAAAAACGGGAGGCTTTGCGCCATGCATACCTATGTGATTGCGCTCGATCAGGGGACGACCAGCTCCCGCGCCGTTTTGTTCGACGAAAGCGCGCGGATCGTTGCCATGAAGAGCTATGAATTTGAGCAGATTTATCCGCAGCCCGGCTGGGTGGAGCACGACCCGGCGGCGATCCTTAATACGCAGGTTGACGCGCTGCGCGAGGTCGTCCGCATTTCCGGCGTTCCGCTGGACAGCATCGCGGCAATCGGCATCACCAACCAGCGCGAGACCACGCTGCTCTGGGATCGGAAAACCGGCAGGCCGCTGCACAACGCGATTGTCTGGCAATGCCGCAGAACCGCGCCGATTGTCGCCCGACTCTGCGAGGAAGGACTTGAAAAGCACATCAAATCCGTGACGGGGCTCGTGCCGGACGCTTATTTTTCCGGAAGCAAGCTGAGCTGGCTGCTGGATCGGCTTGGGCTGCACGAGCGCGCCGAGCGCGGGGAAATCTGCTTCGGCACGGTGGACAGCTTTCTGGCGTGGAACCTCGTCAGCGGGCGGCCGCATGTGACGGACGCGACCAACGCGAGCCGGACGATGCTCTTTGACATCCGCAAGAACGATTGGGACGACACGCTGCTCGACGCGCTGAACATTCCCCGCGCCGTGCTGCCGCGCGTGACGGATACATCGGGCGTGATCGGCATGCTCGATCCGTCCATCCTCGGACGATCCATCCCTGTTGCGGCGCTCTGCGGCGACCAGCATAGCGCGCTCTTCGGTCAGGGCTGCTTTGAGCCGGGCATGATGAAAAACACATACGGAACAGGCTGCTTTCTGCTGATGAACACGGGCGATCAGCCTGCCGTCAGCCGGAACGGGCTGGTTTCGACGATTGCGTGGCGGCTGAACGGAACATGCACCTACGCGCTGGAAGGAAGCGTGTTCGTCGCCGGCGCGGCGATTCAATGGCTGCGGGACGAGATGAAGATCATCGAGCGCGCTTCCGAAACGGAGACCATCGCGCGCTCCCTGCCCGATAACGGCGGCGTGTACATGGTGCCGACCTTCACGGGGCTCGGCGCGCCGTATTGGGACATGTACAGCCGGGGCACGATCATCGGGCTTACGCGGGGGACGGGGCGCGCGCATGTTGTCCGTGCGGCGCTGGAATCCATCGCGTATCAATCGGCCGATCTGGTCAGCGCGATGGCTTCCGACTGCGGGCGCAAGCCGTCGGAACTCCGCGTGGACGGCGGCGCGAGCGCGAACCAGTTTCTGATGCAGTTTCAGGCGGATGTGCTGGGCTGCAAGGTGATCCGCCCGGCGGTGATTGAAACGACGGCGCTCGGCGCGGCGCTGCTGGCCGGACTGGCTGTCGGCGTTTGGAAGGACATGGATGAAATCCGGCGCGTTTGGCAGATGGATTTGAGCTTGACGCCGCAGATGACGGAGCAGGAGCGGGAAAAGAACATGACGCTCTGGCACCGCGCCGTGAAGCGCAGTATGCGCTGGGCGGCGGAGGAAGAATAGCCCGCGAGAGCCGGAATTTGGCTCTTTGCGGGGTTTGGCGGAGGTGAAGGCGGGCTCAGCCCGCCTTTTTGCAGGAATTTTTACCCGGCTGATAGGTTTTTGCGAGTTTGTGTCGAATAATGCTTTATGTCGTTTCAGCGCCAGCGCGTGAAACGACAGGGAAAAGGATCAAAGAGGGCGGGAGCCGCTTTTCGGCCCTTTCGGGATGTGAACGGGGCAGAATCCCCCCGCCCAAGCGATTTATTATGCCGACTTTTGACGGAATTGGATGAATATACGCATCAATCCACAAAAAAATGCATGAAGGATGCAGGAATGAGCAAGAAAACGGCGAAAAAGAGTAGGACGGTGAAGGACGATGGCCGGAAGGCTGCCTCAGGCATGGCTTGATGAGCTTCGCGACCGGGCGGATATCGTGCAGGTGGTTTCACGATATGTGCAGCTGAATCCCAAAGGCGGCCGCTATTGGGGGCTTTGTCCGTTCCACGGGGAAAAAACGCCGTCCTTTTCCGTGAATCCGCAGCGGCAGATGTATTATTGCTTCGGCTGCCATGCGGGTGGAAGCGCCATCACGTTTGTGATGGAAATGGAACATTTGGATTTTATGGAAGCGGTCAAGCTGCTGGCCGAGCAGGTGCACATGGAGGTGCCGGAGCTTACGCACAGCAGGGAGGACGCGGAAAGCAAATCACGCAAGGAGCGGCTTTACGAGGCGAACCGTCAGTGCGCGCGCTTTTTTCACGCACAGCTCTGGAAAAAGGAAAGCGCGCAGATTCTGGAATATCTGCACGGGCGGGAGCTGAGCGACAGCACCATCCGCGTCTTCGGCCTTGGCGCAACGCCGCCGCAGAGCGATGGCGCGACGCGGGCGATGCGCGAACTTGGGTTTACGGACGACGAGCTGGTGAGCGCGGGAATCTCCGTGCGGCGGGAAGGCCGCGTGTATGATATGTTCCGGCAGCGCGCCATCTTTCCCATCATCGACGCGCAGGGGCGTGTGCTCGGCTTCGGCGGGCGCGCGCTGGGCGATGTGAAGCCCAAATACCTGAACACGGGCGATACGCCGATATTCAACAAGAGGCTCGGCGTGTTTGCCGCCAATCTGCTCAAAAAGCAGCGCGGGCTCAAGCGCGTGATCCTCACGGAGGGTTACATGGACGTGATCGCGCTGGTACAGGCGGGGGTGCCCGGCGTCTGCGCGACGCTCGGCACGGCGCTCACGCTCGAACAGGCGAGGCTGCTCAAGCGCTATGCGCCGGAAATCTGGGTTTCCTACGACGGCGACGCGGCCGGGCAGCACGCCATTCTGCGCGCGCTGGATATCTTCGAGGAAGAAGGCGTTCCGGCTCGCGTTCTGGATTTTCCGGGCGGCATGGATCCCGACGAATACATCAAAACCTACGGCCCGCAGAGCGTCGAACAGCTCAGACCGACGGATGCGACCGCTTACCGCATGAAGCAGGAGGCGGCCAATCACGATCTATCCACGGAGGAAGGGCGGACGGCTTACGCAATCGCCTGCGCCAAGTATCTGGCGAAGGTGAAGGAGCCGGTCGAACTTGAAAATTACGTCAAGCAGTTGATGGTCTCAACGGGCTTTACGCGGGAGGTTCTGCTGGCTCAGATTGGGCGGACGGAGCTGATTGAGGAAAACAAACGACCGATATTCCGCCATGCCGCGCGGCCGCTCGAGGAGAAAAACGACGGCGTGGACACCGAAACCGCCGCTGCCGAAAAGGGGTTGCTCGTCCTGCTGGCAGAGGGCGGCATTGAGCCGGGAACGATCTCGGCGGACGACTTTATTTCGCCGCAGAGGCGGGCGCTGGCGCAGAAGCTGCTGGACGGCCTGACCCCGGCGGCCATTCTGGAAGAAATGGACGACGAGGAGGAGCGGAGCCGGACGGCAAAGCTGCTCTCGAGCGAAAGCGGTGCAGGCGAACAGGAACTGCGCATGGTTGCAGATTATCTGCGTGTGCTGGAAAAGAAGCGGAAGGAAAACGAGATCAAGGCGCTTAAAGAAAAAATGAGCACGCAGCAGGGCGAGGAAAAGCGCGGTACGCTGATCAAAATACAGGAATTACTGGCTCAGGAAAACAAGACCGGGAGAAGGGAATGATCGTTAGTGGCATTGAACAAGGAACAGGCACAGCAAAAGGTGAAGGAAATCCTCGACCTTGCGCGCAACGAAAAGAAAACGCTGACCTATCAGGATGTGATGAACAAGCTCAGCGATTTGGATATTGATGCGGACGCGATTGACGCGGTATTTGAAACGCTGGAATCCGAAGGGATCAACGTCATTAACGCGACGGAGGACGAGACCGCTGTGCTGCCCGCCGATGTGACGGGCACGGACATGGACATCTCCGTTCCGGAAGGCATCAGCATTGACGACCCGGTGCGCATGTACCTCAAGGAAATCGGCAAGGTGCCGCTGCTGACGGCGGAAGAAGAGATCGAAATCGCCAAGCAGATGGAAATGGGCGGCGAGGTGGCGGAGGCGGCGAAAAAGAAGCTCGCCGAGGCGAACCTGCGTCTGGTCGTCTCCATCGCCAAGCGCTATGTCGGCCGCGGCATGCTCTTCCTCGATCTGATTCAGGAGGGCAACCTCGGTCTGATTAAGGCGGTTGAAAAGTTCAATTATACGAAGGGTTTCAAATTCTCGACCTATGCGACGTGGTGGATTCGTCAGGCCATCACCCGCGCGATTGCCGATCAGGCGCGCACGATCCGCATCCCGGTGCACATGGTTGAAACCATCAACAAGCTGATTCGCGTCAGCCGCCAGCTGCTTCAGGAGAAGGGGCGCGAGCCGCAGCCGGAGGAAGTCGCGGAAGCGATGGGCATCAGCGTTGAAAAGGTGCGCGAAATCATCAAGATTGCGCAGGAGCCGGTGTCGCTTGAAACGCCGATCGGCGAGGAAGAGGATTCGCACCTCGGCGACTTTATTCAGGATGACGACGCGCCGCCGCCCGCGGAGGCCGCTTCTTTCACGCTGATGAAGGAACAGCTCATGGGCGTGCTCGATACGCTCACCCCGCGCGAAAAGAAGGTGCTCTCCCTGCGTTTCGGTCTGGAGGACGGCCGCCAGCGCACCCTCGAAGAGGTCGGACAGGAGTTTAACGTGACGCGCGAACGCATCCGCCAGATCGAGGCCAAGGCGCTGCGCAAGCTCCGCCATCCGAGTCGGAGCAAGAAGCTCAAGGACTATCTGGAGTAAACAAAGTTTCAAAAGGGGCGCGGAAGCGCTCTTTTTTGATTGCCGTCCATTCGCGCGAAATTGTATCATAACTGGCGAAACATTCTAGTTTTGCACGATTATGGCGAAAAAGGTGAGAAGATTTCGCTGTTTTCCTGCAAAAAAGAGCGCATTTCCGCAGGATTCGACAACGGAAGCGCTTGACATTATGTACATGTGGCGATACAATAGAACCACTACGATTCGAGGCATTTTTGCCCCAGAGTTCGCGGCAAACCGAACTTTGATGGAGGATACGACCATGTACGACATTCCTGTGACGCTCACAACCAATCCGAAAAAAAAGCCGGAGGATGAATCCAAACTTGGCTTTGGCAAGATCTTTACCGATCATATGTTCATCATGGATTACGAAAAGGGACGCGGCTGGCACGACGCCCGCGTGGTGCCCTATGGCCCGTTTGTGATGGATCCGGCCTGCACCGTGTTCCACTATGCGCAGGAAATCTTTGAAGGCATGAAGTGCTATCGCCGCAAGGACGGCGGCTTGAATCTCTTCCGTCCGCGCGACAACTTTGAGCGCATGAACCGCTCTGCCGAGCGCATGGGCATGCCGAAGATCGACGTGGAGGAGGCGCTGGCGGGTTTGACCGCGCTGCTGAAGGTCGATGCGGATTGGGTGCCGAGCGCGCCTGGCACTTCGCTGTATATCCGTCCGACGATGATCTCGACGGATGTGATGCTAGGCGTTCACGCATCTCACACCTATCGCTTCTTCATCATCTGCTCTCCGTCCGGCGCGTATTACGCCAAGGGACTCGCCCCGGTCGGCATCTACGTCGAGCCGGAGCTGGTTCGCGCGGTCAAGGGCGGCGTGGGCTTCACCAAGACCGGCGGCAACTACGCCGCGTCGATTCTCGCGGGCGATATCGCGGAGAAAAAGGGCTACGAGCAGGTGCTCTGGCTGGATGGCAAGGAGAACAAATACATCGAGGAAGTCGGCTCGATGAACGTCTTCTTCAAGATCGACGGCGAGATCGTCACCCCGGAGCTCGACGGCAG
>UQNM01000076.1 GCA_900542395.1 uncultured Eubacteriales bacterium | reverse complement strand
AAGTTCGGCAGGATATCGGCGTGGTGCTGGATGAAGCCTGCCTGCCCGACGAGCTGACCGCGCAGCAGGTCGGAAAGGTGATGCACGGCATTTATGCAAACTGGGATGATGCGGTGTTTTCGTCGCTCTGCGCGCGGCTGGATCTGCCGAAGGGCAAGAAGGTGAAGGATTTTTCGCGCGGCACGAAGATGAAGCTGGCGATTGCCGTCGCGCTGAGCCACAAGGCGAAGCTGCTCGTACTGGACGAGGCGACAGGCAGCCTTGACCCCGTTGTGCGCGACGAAATCCTCGACCTGCTCAACGACTTCACGCGGGAGGAAGAACACGCGATTCTGCTCAGTTCGCATATCGTGACCGATCTGGAAAAAATCTGCGATTACGTGGTCTTCCTGCATAAGGGCCGCGTGCAGATGGCGGGGGAAAAGGACGAACTGCTGGAGCGCTATGCGCTGCTGAATATGACGCACGAAGATTATGCAGCGATGGAAAAACGCGGCGTGGCGCGCATGCTGGAGGGTCACGGCGGCATTCGCGTACTGATGGAGCGGCAGGCCGCGCCGCGCGGCGCGCAGGCGGAACGGCTGGGGCTGGAAGAAATGCTGCTGATGCTCGAAAAGGGGGAAAAGGCGCAATGAAAGGGATTTTGTTCAAGGATTTGATATCCGCCAAGCGGATTCTGGCGGTCTGCCTGTTTATGATTGTCTGCTTTTCCTTCGGCGGGCCAAACGGCGTGTTTTTCGCGATGTGTTATTCCATCATCGTGCCAATGAATCTGATGGGTTTTGACGAGCGCAGCCGATTTGACCGATACGCTTCCGTGCTGCCGCTGACGGGGCTGCAATGCGTCGCGGATAAATACATCGTGACGTATCTGTGCATGGCGATGATGATGGCGCTCAGTTCGCTGATTGTTTTCATTCGGACGGGCGCGGCACCGGCAATGGGGGATATGTTGCTCAGCGCGGCGCTGGTGCTGGCGACGCATGCGCTGTGCATGCCGCTGCTGATTCGTATGGGCATTACCAAAGGACAGTGGATTTATCTGCTTGCGCTGGCCGTTGAGTTTGGCGCAGTGGCACTTGTCGGCAAGCTTGGCGACATGAACGTCACGGAGACGGCCGCCGCGCTGTCGTGCCCGATTTTCCTTGCCGCGCTGGCGGTGAACGTCGCTTCGATGTTCGTCGCGGCGAAGATGTTTGATCGGCGGGCGGAGGAGTAAAACACTGACCGTCTTTGAAAACGGCAGACATTGGGTAGGAAAAAAAGCGGTTTTCGTTGTATAATAGACACCGTATTGAAAAGTAAAGGAGAAAAATCCGTGAAGAAAAAGAAAAAATGGATCAAGTGGGTTGTGATTCTCGTGATCGTGGCCGCCGTGGTCGGTTGGTTCATGATGGTTTCCCGAAAGACGCAGGACGTGGCCTATACCAATGTGCAGGCGACGCTGGGCAGCATCGAGACCTATTACAATTTTGACGGGCTGGTCAAGGCCAAGCGCGTGCAGACGATTACCGCCGCGCAAAGCGACAAGGTTCGCACGGTGTATGTGACGCAGAACCAGCAGGTCAAAAAAGGCGAGCGCCTGTATCGGCTGGAGGGCGGCGAAACCGTTGAGGCCGATATCGCGGGTGAAGTGACAGGGCTGTACGTCGAGCAGGGCGGCGTGGTGACCGCAGGCGAGACGACCGCGCAGATCATCGACATGAACAGCCTTGAAATCGAGCTGAACGTCGATGAATACGACGTGGCGGCAGTCGTGCCAGGTCAGGTGGTGCAGGTCAACGTGCTTGCGCCGGATGTGAGCTTCACCGGCAGCGTGACGGCGCTCAATAAGAACGGCACGGCCTCCGGCGATCTGTCGTATTACACGGCGACGGTCGCGTTTGACGCGGCAGAGAACGTCTATCCCGGCATGCAGGTGAGCGCCAAGGTGCTCAAGGAGCAAGCCGAAGACGCGGTGCTCCTCCGTCAGGACGCGGTGCAGTTTGACGATTACAACAAGCCTTACGTGCTCGTGCGCGGCGCGGATGGCAAGAGCGTGGAGCAGAAGAGCGTGACCGTCGGCGTAAGCGACGGCATGAACTGCGAAATCACCAGCGGCCTGAACGCGGGCGACACGGTGCTCAAGTCCTCCGGCGTGACGATGGCCGAGCTGATGGAGCAGATGCATGCTCAGCAGCGCACCGGCCGATGAGCGGAGGCCGCTATGAGCAACGACTTTTTCAAAATGCGCGGCATTGTCAAGCAGTATCAGATGGGAAATGAAGTGCAGACCATTCTCAAGGGAATCGATCTGGATATTGAAGAGGGCGAGTTTCTCTCCATCCTCGGCCCGTCGGGCAGCGGCAAATCCACGCTGATGAATATCATCGGCTGTCTGGATACACCGACGTCGGGCGAATACATTCTGCATGGGCGCATGATTCGCGATTTGGATGAAAACCAGCTGGCGCATATCCGCAGCAAGGAAATCGGCTTTATCTTTCAGCAGTTTCAGCTTCTGCCGCGGCTCGACGCGCTCAAGAACGTGGAGCTGCCGCTGATTTACGCGGGCGTTCCGCCCAGAGAGCGCACGCGGCGCGCGGAGGAAATGCTCGTGCGCGTCGGCCTGAAAGACAGGATGCACCACTACCAGAACCAGCTTTCCGGCGGTCAGCAGCAGCGCGTGGCGATTGCGCGCGCGCTGGCGACCAACCCGACGCTGCTGCTGGCGGACGAACCGACCGGCGCGCTCGATCAGGCGACGGGCGAACAGGTGATGGCGCTTTTCCGCGAGCTGAACGACGAGGGGCGAACAATCGTTATGATTACCCACGACCTCAAAATCGCGCGCCACGCGAGCCGCATCGTCAATATTCTGGACGGCGTGCTCTCCGAGGGGGTGAGCGCCTATGATTAAAAAGAAGTGGGATATGTTCGCGGAGAGCGTCTCCATGTCGCTTTCCAACATCGCGGGCAACAAGATGCGTACGTTTTTGACCACGCTGGGCATCATCATCGGCGTGGGCGCGATCATCGCCCTGATGACCGTTGTGCAGGGCGCGACGGACACCATGAACGCCCAGTTTGACGCAATGGGTCTGGGCACGCTGCGCGTCTCCGTGGCAGGCACTGCGATTAAGCATGGCCTGACGGACGACGATTTGCAGACGATTCTGGATTGCGAACATGTCGCAGGCATTTCGCCGTCGCTGAATGCGACCGTGACGGCCAAGCGCGGGAATGTGTGGAGCGATTCGATCTCCGTCAACGGCAACAACGACGAGTATTTCCGCCATAATCCGGATCTGCTCCGACGCGGCCGCGCCATCGACGTGTTGGATGTAGAAAACAACGCGCGCGTCTGCCTGGTGGACGGCGACGCGGCCAAGACGCTGTTTTTCGGCGAAGACCCCGTCGGGCAGACGTTTTATCTCGACGGATTTGAGTATACCGTCGTCGGCATGATCGACGAGGACGAAAACGCCAGCCTGTTCTCTCAAATTCTGATGGGCGGCAAGACGGACGGCACGGTCTACGTACCGTACAGCTCGGCGAAAAAGCTGCTGGGCACCTCCACCGTCACCGCCGTGGAGGTTTATGTCACCGATCCGGACGATACGGATGCGGCGGTGGACGAACTGGAAGCGGCGCTGGACGGCATTTTCAATGATAAGGATAACACCTACACCATCATCAACATGGAATCCATGACGGACGCAATGAACCTGATGACCTCCATGATGATGTCGCTGCTGGTGGGCATCGCATCCATCGCGCTGGTCGTCGGCGGCATCGGTATCATGAACATGATGCTCGTCACCGTCACAGAGCGCACGACGGAAATCGGCCTGCGCAAGGCGCTTGGCGCTGAACCTGGGCAGATTCAAATGCAGTTTTTGATCGAGGCAATCATCCTCTCGCTGCTTGGCGGCGTCATCGGCGTGATTGTCGGTCTGAGCGTATCGCTCGCTATCTGCATGAATACGGATATCACGTTCAGCCTGAACACCTTTGCCATTGGGCTGGGCGTGGGCTTTTCGGCGGCGGTGGGCATCATTTTCGGCTGGGCACCTGCGCGCAAGGCCAGCCGCCTGAACCCGATTGACGCGCTGAGGAGTATGTAAAAGGGGGGAGAATAGCCCTTTCCGCAAATGAAAGAATAGCTGGATTTCTTGATTTTGCTATTCAAGCCAAGTTTGCTTATGTCAACAAGCTGAGCAGACTACGTAGTAGTCTACGAAACGGTGGCGGAATGCAAACAAAATAATAACGGTCCAAAAGAAAGGATACGGATATATGAAGAAACAGATTGCGATGATTGCAATGATGGCTTCCTTGGTCACGACCACCGCCTTTGCCGAAGGCGTCAAGATCGACGGCAGCATCAAGAGCGCCGAAACCAAAACCATCCTCGCACCGTATAGCGGCGTGGTGGACAATTACGCCGTGACTGCGGGCGACGCGGTGAGCATGGGCGACGCGCTTTTTGCGTTGCGCACCGAACAGATCTATGCCGATTTTGACGGCACGGTGACCGTCGTGTTTGCGCAGCCCGGCGACAGCGCCGCTTCTGTCGAGGAGCGTTACGGCGCGCTGGCTTACATCGAGCAGGATGTGCTCTATCGCGCGGAATGCACCACGACCGGCGGCGACAGTGACAACGAAAACAAGATGATTCACGTCGGCGAGAAAGTCTACATTCGTTCCACGGCCAACAACGAACGCGTGGGCGAAGCGCGCGTCATCGGCGTGGAAGGCAAGAGCTACACGCTGGAAGTGACGAGCCAGACAGATATGCGCCTGAATGAGAACATCAAGGTCTATCGCAGCGCGAACCATGCTAATTCCAGCTGCATCGGCACGGGCAAACTTTCCCGCATCGATCCACAAGGCGTGACAGCCACGGGTTATGTGCTCGCCGCGTACGTGGAGGACGGCCAGCATGTCAGCCGCGGCGACGTGCTTTTTGACGTTGTGCCTGATGTGTTGGACGGCATGGTCGGCGGCGACGGTCACGTTTATATGCCGGAAGACGGCGTGCTGCTCAGCGTTTCGGCGGTGAGCGGTGAACAGGCGGCCAAGGATGCTGTTCTGGCGACGTATTGCCCGAAAGACACGATGCGTCTCGTCTGCTCGGTGGATGAACAGGATCTTTCCGAATTGGCTGTCGGCGATGTGATGCAGGTGACGCTGGACGCATATGAAGATAAGCCCCTGAGAGGCACGATTGCGAAAATCGCTTCCGCCAGCGGCGATGACGGCACAAGCACGTCGTTCGACGTGACGATCGAGCTGGAAGCCAACGACCTGATGCGTATCGGCATGAGCGCCTCGGCGGAAAGGTAAGAGAATACAGGGAAAAACGGGGCGGTTTCAAGGAGCCGCTCCGTTTTTTTGGGTCTATCCCGAATTTTGTGTAAACGTTCTCCGCGAGTGTAAACAGCAGAAACTGGTATGAGGCGGTAACGGTCTGACCGATACCGCCTTTTCTCTACCATAACGCCGACGGAACCGGATGTCAAGGGCGGCGAAGCCGGGCTGCTTGCAACCTTTAATCGTCGTCATCGTCGTCATCGTGATCGTCATCGCGGTCGTCATCGTGATTATCGTCGTGATCGTCGTCGCGATCAGGCTGGCGGTTGTCGTTTGAGGGGGCGGGCTCGTTGCGCTCCACGTCATATTCGAGGACGCTTCCGGTGGCCGCGTCGATCTCGTATTCGTACTCGGTGCTGCCCTTGATGAATTCGATTTCGTATTTGCGCAGGCCGTCGTCCTTCTCGAGCTTGGCCTTGGTGAAGGACACCTCGGCGGCGGAGAGCCCCGCGTGCTTCAGCGCGATGCTCTTGGCCTGATCCACGCCGATATAGCTGGAGGCAGCGGGCTGAGCGGTGGCGCGCGTCTCAATGCTTCTTTCGCGGATGGCGCCGGTGACCGCGTCGATTTCGTACTCATACTCGGCGGCAGCGGTAACAAATTCGATTTCGTACACCAGCATGCCGTCCTCGCGGTCGAGCTTGGTCTTGGTGAACGTCACGTCGGCGGCGGAGAGAGAAGCGTCGCTCAGCGCGATGGAGCGCGCCTTTTCGCGGGAGATTCCCTGAGCGCTGGCCACGGTTTCGGGGCTCGCGGGCTGCTGGCCGGGGCGCACGGTCTCGTTTTCGGCGAAGTATTCTATGCTCGCGCCGCACACAGTGCCGGAAACCGCGTCCACGTCATAGTCGTATTCGGCCGTCGCGGTGTAAAACTCGATTTCGTAGAGCCGCAGCATATCGTCGGTGTCCAGGCTGATTTCCAGCAGCGTGATGTCCGCTTCAGTCAGCCCCGCGTCGGCGAGCGCCTTGTCCAGCGCCTGCTGCTCGCCGATCACGATGGCGGCCGCGTCCTGATAGGCTGCCATTTCCAGCGTCTTCTGGCTCGTCAGCGCCCAGGCCCTCTTGATGATCGCGCCGTCGGTCGTGCTGATCCAGTATTCGTATTCAAAGCCGTCGCACCGGAATTCGACGTCATAGGCCGTCTGGCCGTGCTCGGTTTCAATCTCGGTGGGGAAGAGCAGCGCGCGCTCGCGGGTCGCGCCGGCGGCTTCCAGAGCCAGATTTTCAGCGGCGGTCTGGTCGAAGGCGCTCTGCGCGAAGGCCGTTCCGTTCAGCAGGAGCGTCAGTATGAACGTCAGAGTCAGCAGGGCTTTCAGCGTGGATTTGAGTGTCGTTTTCATTGAAGTCGCCTCCTTGTTTGGTACAATAGAACGGGATCAGATGTGACACCCTCCATTACTAGCTGTTGCGCAACAGGAGGTTTAGCCATTACTGTTTTATTAAATGAGGAAACAGGAACTGTTTGAGCTTCTGGTGACGGTTCAGTTTCTTTCCGCTTTACAGACGTCGGCTCAACTGGCTGAGGGATAGTCGTTTCGGAAGATCCAACAGGATTATTCTCTTCAATCATTCGGGTATAATCTGCATAATACCTCAAGACAGACAACATACGTTCAGATTTCCCGCGATTAAAGAACTTGAAGAGTCGATCCCCTTCAAGACGCACACGAAGGCGTGTGATAGATGCTTTATCAGATACAGTAAAGAAGGAAGAAGAGAGTAGTTTTTTATTCGCACAATACTCCTCAAGTTCTGCTGCAGACTGTTTCAATTCAGTCAATCGAGCAGCTGGTACTTCCTTTGCCAGCCACTCGAAAAAAGCATTGCGAAGATATGTGCTTTCTTGTTGTATCTCAGCCACACCCGATTCTCCCTTCTTCGCATCAAGCGATAATGCAAAACCCCATACTCTTTCAATGCATTCAGTACAGCATGACTTGTTTGTGTACTGGGCGTAACTAATGGGCATGCTTGCGCATCCTGAACATCATAATCCAACATATATCATACCATAATGCGTAGAATAACTCAATATAATGCAGCACATCAGGAATAAAAACCTGTTTTGATGTTACTCAATCGGCCAGAATATAGTACCATATATTAACATAAACGTATCCAATCTCCTTGCTGTTTCGTATTCCATTTTGTAGTAATTGTCTGATCACCTTCTTCGATAAAAGTCCTCGTCGATGCGTTTTTTCCAATCGCGCCCCAGCGGCCGGCTGCACCGCACGGCGCAAATGGTCTCGCTGAGCACCTCATAGTTGAGCGCGGTGCCCTCGCTGTCGCTGTGGTAGTTCACGGCCCGGTCGGCGTCGATTCCGAAGTGACCGGCAGTCTCCACCGCGTCGATGTTCGCGCCGAGGAACAGAAACTCCCAGCCGTAGCGGCTCTTCTGCCACTCGATCATCTGCTTGACGCGGTCGCTGCTGTAATGACGGCTGGCGTTCTCCATGCCGTCCGTGGTGATCACGAACAGCGTGTGCTCCGGGCGATCCTCCTCACGGGCATACTTGTGGACGTTGCCGATGTGGTGAATCGCGCCGCCGATGGCGTCCAGCAGCGTCGTGCAGCCGCACGCGACATACTGCCTTTCGGTCAGCGGCTCGACCCGCCGGACGTCGATGCGGTCGTGGATGACCTTGCTCTCGTTGGAGAAGAGCACCGTCGAAACAAGCGCTTCGCCCTCAGCGGCCTTTTGCCGCGCAATCATCGAATTAAAGCCGCCAATCGTGTCCTTTTCTAGCCCCGCCATGGAACCGCTGCGATCCAGAATGAAAACAAGCTCCGTCAGATTCTTCTTCATGGTTGTTGCTCCTTTCAGTCAGCCTTGCTGTTTACCGTTGTTGTGTACCCGCCATAGCGCTCCTCCCACCGGATGACGATTTCGCGCAGGTCGTCATGGAGAAGGGCAAGCGCCTCATCGCGCAAGCGCACCATCGTGGCATCCAGACCGCTTCTGGCGTAGAAGGGTCAGGCGATGGCACAGGTGATGTCGGTCAGCGTGTCGCAGTCCCCGCCGAGGGAAACCGCCGTGCGCAGCGCGTCCTCGAAGCTCACGGACTCCAGAAACGCGGTGATGGCCTGCAGAACCGTGCCTTGACAGGTTTCATCAAAGCGATAGGTCGGTCTGATTTCGTCCACCGTTTGCTCAAGCGGATAGAAGTGCTGCTCGATATAGCTGCGGATGCCGTTCCTGCTTTCCCCAGTGCGCGCCAGGTAGATGGCTGCCGCCACCGCTTGCGCGCCCTTGATGCCCTCCGGGTGGCTGTGCGTCACCTCGGCGGACTGCTTCGCCAACGCAAGTGCTTCGTCCAACGTGGCGGCGACGTCTCCGCACGGGGAAACGCGCATCGCGGAACCGTTGCCAAAGCTCCCGTAAGGTTGGGGATCGGAGGAAACCAGCCAGTGCCGGAAGTGCCTGCCGTAGCCGCCCATCGGGCAGGGGTACTTCGTCGCGATTTGACGCATAGAGGTCACGGCATGGCTCTTGAAGCCATCGTGGCTTTCGCCTGTCTGCATCAGCGCACTTGCCGCTGCAACGCTCATCAGGCTGTCGTCGGTGGTGTTGCTCCCCGGTGCAAACAGCGGAAAGTCCATTGTCTTGATGCTGTAAAACTCGTAGGTCGAGCCGGCGATGTCGCCGATGATCGCTCCAATCATGAAAAACGCCTCCCTGCTTTTGATGAACTCAGTCTATCAAAAACAGGGAGGCTTGTGGTCGCCTGTAAAGCGACAAATCAGTAACCAAGCGGCTGAAGATCGAGCTTGAAAAGAATCTGGTTGATTTCCATGATGTTGTAGTTGCCCGTCATGATGCAGTATTCGACGACGATGTCCGCTTTGCTGCTGTGGGACAGGGCAAAGCCCGCCTTCATAAGCATATCCTTCGTTTCATCCAGCGACAGCTCCAGCGCGATGGCAAACGCCAGCGCCGTCTGCTTGCTGGGTTTACCGTGGAAGAAGAAAATTTGATCTGTATGTACCACAACGCAGACCGACGCAGGACGATAGGCAAGATCACCGCAGCCATGCCGGGTATGGACGGGGATATGTGGACGCTGGCCCAGCAGACCCTTTCCAAGCTGAAACGTATGACGGATTCTGACTATGACAGCCAGAAATTCTATTTCACAGACGAGAACGAATAAATAACAGCAGACGCCGGGCGCGGCGGCCATGTGGCCGCTTGCGTCCGGCGTCTTTTCTTTTTGCCTGTTCCTACGCATTTAGAACCCAGTATTGACGGGGATAGGATAAAGTATTCGCCCACCTCTGCAAACGTGCGGGAGAAGCCTTGAAACTGGCGGTTATCAGCCCCGAAAGGCGTAGGTTACAGTCATTATTAGCCCCCGAAACAGGTACAGACGCGCAGCGGGTGTATCTGTTTCGGGGGTGTGCAGGTGATAGCCGCAAAGCGGCGTAAGAGGGTGCAGCCCTCTTGATCGTTATTCTTGTTCCAGCGGGAAGCTCGGCAACGCTTCCAGCAGCTTTAAGGAAATGTGCTGCCGCATATCCTCGTCAATGACTTTTTTCACTTTGCCGCCCGGCTGCCTGATCTCCACCGTGGAAAGCTCGTCGATGTAGTCCGCATAGTGGGCCAGCACCTTTTCTGTGGCCCACTTCTCACCGGCAACGGCGGCTTTGATTGTTTCATAGTCCAGCAGCTTTTCTTGTCCGTCCATCCTGATACCCCCGTCAGATTGATTTTTTCCATGATACCATATCTGGGAGTATGGAGCCAGAGAAACCGGCGATTTTCTGCTGGTAAATTCTACGCATTTAGAGCGGCACTATGGCGGGGATAGGATAAAACACTCACATACCCCGCCGACTATGCGGGAAAAACCTTGAAATATAGGGCTTTTTAAGGCCCTAAATGCGTAGGTTGGTGCTTTGTTGCGATATGCT
>UQNM01000075.1 GCA_900542395.1 uncultured Eubacteriales bacterium | reverse complement strand
CGGAAAGCCCTTTGGTGGGGCGATGGGGCAAAGCCCCATATCCAAAATGCTTAGACAGTTGTTTCTTGAAATGTTCGGTTTGAGCTTGACAGTCCTAACTTTTTTTGAGTGCGCTCAAGCGAAAACGGCGGTCAGCTGGCGAGAAAGCCCTTGCCGACGATCTCCGTCGAGGCGGTGATGACCATGAAAGCGTGCGGGTCGTTCGCGTGGATGAAGCGGCGAAGCGCCAGCGCCTGCGCGCGGGTGAGGACGGTGATGATCATCGTTTTGCGCTCGTGGTGGAACGCGCCGTAGACGTCCTCAAGCGTCGCGCCGCGGTGCAGGTTGACGGTGATGAAGTCGATGATCGGATCCGGGTTCGTCGTGATGATCTGGAAACACTTTTTCATGCGGAAGCTGTCGGTCACGTAATCGACCAGAACGGACTTCATCAGCAGGCCGAGGATGCAGAACAGGCCGGACTGAATACCGAAGCAGAAAAGCGCCGCCAGCGTAATCAGCGCGTCGGCGACCATCAGCGCCGTGCCGATGTTCAGGCTCGTATATTTGCGCACGATCATGGCGACGATGTCCGTTCCGCCGCTGGAGGCGTCCAGATGGAACAGAATCGCCGAACCGATGGCCGGGAGCAGCACCGCGAAGCACAATTCCAGCAGCGGCTGGTTCGTCAGCGGGTGATCAAGCGGCCAGAAGTGCTCCATGACGTTGACCGCCAGAGACAGCACGACCGAGCAATACACCGTGCTGAACGCGAAACCGCGCCCCAGAAAGATGAACCCCACCACCAGCAGCGCCATGTTGATGATGAACACGAAGGCGCTCGGCGTCAGCACCGGGGAGGGGAGAACGCGCCCCAGAATCAGCGAAAGGCCGCTGACGCCGCCGGTGGAAAAGTTGTTCGGGAATTTGAAAAAGTAAACGCCGACGGCGGTGAGCAACACGCCGAAGGTCAGCAGAATATACCGTTCAATTTGGCTCATCGGCTTGGCCGCTGTGGTTTTCATGGGAGATCTGTTCCTTTCACTTGACCGCTAAAAAACGGAATTGAATATGAACCTTATTATAGCGCCGCGCGCGAAGAATGTCGAGAGGAAAACGCGGGAAAAGCGCGGAAAAGAAAACCGGGAAAAAGAAAACCTCCGTCGCCGGATGACGGAGGGGACGCGCCGGAGCGCGGAAAATCAGTTCCTCAGGAACGTGCGCAGCAGCTTGACGCTCTGCTCGGCCGCCATGCCCACGAAGGTCGGATAATCCATGTGGGAAGAGCCGTCCGCGCTGTCGGAAATCGCGCGCAGCACGCAGAAGGGAACGCGGTTGACATAGCAGACCTGACCGATGGCCGCGCCTTCCATCTCGCAGGCGATCGCGCCGAAGGTCTTGATGATCGCGTCCTTCCGCTCGGCGGAAGAGATGAACTGGTCGCCGGAGGCGATCACGCCGGTTTCGGTGCGGATGCCCAGCACCGTCGCGCAGGCGCTCAACTGGCCGCAGAGATCCGGATCGGCCGGGAGCTGCACCTTGTTGACGCCGGAAATCAGGCCGAGCGGGTCGCCGAGGGCGCTGGTATCCATGTCGTGCTGCACGACGGCGGAGGAAATCGCCACCGAGCCGATGCTCAGCTTGTCCGAAAGCGCGCCCGCCACGCCGGTGTTGACGATGCACTCCGGCTGATAGCACAGGATCATCGTCTGGGCGCACATCGCCGCGAACACCTTGCCGATGCCGCAGACCGCCGTGACGACCAGCTTGCCCTCGAGCGTGCCGCTGACAAAGGTGATGCCGCTGACGGTCTCGGTCTTCGTGTCCGTCATAAACGAACGCAGGGACTTCATCTCCACGTCCATGGCTGCAATAATACCGATCATGTTTGATTACTCCTCATACTTAAACGTTACCGGGCGCGCATCCAGCTCGGAGAGGTAGCGCTGCGCCTCTGTCTTGGCCGAAGCGAGGCTCAGGCTGCGATAGTTGCCACATTCGCGGCTGCTCGCGCCGAACACCGGCCCCTCGTGCGCCAGAATTTTCATCAGCGTCAGGCGAACCTGACGCAGCACCTCGGCGTTATCGGCGTTGCGCACCAGCAGATAGAAGCCCGTCTGGCAGCCCATCGGCCCGAAATAGACGATGGAATCCTTCAAGTCGCCGTTGCGGATATAGGTTGCGAACATGTGCTCCAGAGAATGCATGGTGCTGTTATCCATCAAATCGCCGGTGTTGGGGCGGCGGGTGCGCATGTCATACGTCGTCACGTCGCCATCGACCCGGCTGACATACAACCCCGGAAGCAGAATATCGTGGTTGATGGAAAAGCTGGTGATGCGCGTTACTTCCTGTTCCATAACGAATACCTCCTGAAAATGCGATGCGTCAAAAGCCGTAAACGTCGCCATTATAGCGCATTACCGCCGGAATTGCAAGCATCTTATAGCCGAATCCCCCGGATGAAGCGCCGCGCGAAGAGCCGGAGCTTCTGCCGCGGGGTCATTTGAGCACAAAGCGCGGCGTAGACTTTCTGCGCGCGTTCCGGCTGGGTGCGCTTGAGTGTGCGGCCGCTGTATTGCGCGACGCAGAGCGCTTTTCCCAGCCCGGTCAGCTTCACCGCGTCGTGCAGCTCGCTTTGCGCGCGCCAGAGGAACGAGGCGGGCGCTTCGCCGGGCAGGGGTGCGATGCCCATGCACAGCAGCGCGTCCTCCGCGGCGCGATACCACACCAGCAGCGCGTCGTTGGCGTTTTTCTGCCGCCCGGCGACCTGCGCGGGGGCGCAGAGATACAGCCTCAGCGCGGCTAAAAGCGCGAAGATCAGCAGAAGCAGCAGCGGCCAGAGCCAGTGGGGCGGGTCGCGCGGCGGCTCGTCATCGCTTGGCGGCGGGGTTGGGGTCGGGGTATCGGCAGGCGCGTCCGGCTCGGGAGTGGGGGTGCTGTCCGGCTCGGGCGAAGGGGACGGCGTGGGGCTGGGCGATGCGTCCGGCGCGGGCGAGGGGGAAGGCGTGGGCGAATCGCCCTCCGGATCGTCGGAGGGGAGCGTGCCGCCCGCGTCGTTTGTGCCGGGGGTCGGATCAAACGGCAGCCAGCCGAAGCCGGCAAAATAGATTTCCACCCATGCGTGCGCCTGCTGCTGCGTGACGCGCGCCACGCTGTCGCTGTCCGGAACGGCGGCATAACCCTCGATGTAGCGGGCGGGGAGGCCGACCATGCGCGCCATCACCGCCATGGCCGTCGCAAAGGAGGTGCAGTAGCCCTGCCGCTCGTCCAGCAGAAACCAGGAGACGAAATCCCGACCGGCGGGCGGCACGTTCTGCGCGAGCGTATACGGGTAGGCGCTGCGCAGATAGGCGCAGAGCGCGGCCGCACGGTCAAAATCCGTCTGCGCGTCCTGCGTGATCTGCCCGGCCAGCGCGTAAACGCCGGTTTCAACGCCGTCCGGCAGCGCCAGATAGTCGGCGCGCACCGTGTCGGCGTAAGCGTCGCTGTGGTGCGCGGCGGCCAGCACAGCCTCGCGGATTCCGGGGGTATCGCCGCTCAGACGAAGCCCCGTGAACGTGTAGCTGTCGCCGAAGGCGAGGCTGCGCGTGCCGAAGACCTCGCTGGCCGGGGAGAAATACGGCACGATGTCATGCCCCGAGAGCGCCGAAAAGCGCTGGGTGAGGTAGAGCGTGCTGGCCGCGTCGGCGCGCATGAGCACGGTGATGGTTTCACCGGCGGGGAGCTGCGCGCGAATTGCGTCGCTGGGGCGCTTTTGATCGAACAGATCGCGGCGGAGCGCGTAAAAGCGTGGATTGACATACAGATAGCGCCTGCCGGACGTCGAATCCGCCCAAGCGTGGCCGTCGTATTCGTTTTTGATCGTGCCGCGAAGCAGCGCGCGCCCCGAGGTGCGAACCTGCATCACCGGGGTATCCTCCGGATTGGCCGGGCCGCCGAGCTGAGAGACGCCGAGCGGCTGATAGCCCGTCGCGCTGAGCGAAAAGGTCGTGCGCGCGTCGGTGAAAAAGAGATAGTCGTCGAGCATCCGGCGGACGCGCTGGGCAAGCTGATTCAGTTCCGGCGAAACCTGCGCGGAGAGCGGCATGAGCAGCGCCGTCACGGCCAGAATGGCGGCGCACAGCGGCACGATGCGCCGCGCCCGAACGCCGGGCGCGCGGCCGCTGAGCAGCAGCGCGAGAATCAGCGGCAGCAGCGACGCGGCGCCGATCTGCGCGCCGAGAAACGAAACGATGAACAGCAGCGCGATTTCAAGCAGCGCCAACGGGAAAAACGCCTGTTCGCTTCGGGAGAGCGACGCGCCAATGCCTGTAAAGACGAGCGAGAGCAGCAGCGAAAGCGCCTGCGAATAGGCGGCGAGCGCGAGGGGCTGGCCGTGCACCATCAGCGTCAGCGCCGCCCCGACGGCGGAAAACTGCCCGCGCAGGGAGAGCGCCGACCCGCCGATGGCGAGCAGCAGCAGCGGATAGGCCAGCGCGCGCAGGCGGGGCATGCAATCCAGCAGGGCAAAGAGCAGCGTCACCGCGCCGCAGGCCGTCAGGCACAGCGAAAGCGGCGCGGTCAGCCCCAGCGACAGCGAAAGCGGCCAGACGCAGCCCACGCCGATCAAAAACGTCGTCAGCGCGTGAAGGGGAAGCGTGCGCGGCACGGAAAAGAACGATTTTTTCATGCAAAGACTCGCCTTTCTGGCGTGGAATAATCAGGCGCGGACATGCAGCGCCTCCAGCCCGCTGACGCGCAGCAGATCCAGCAGCTTGCCCTGTTCCTCGCTCGGCGCTTCCGCCGTGACCAGCGTATAGCGCATGCGCGCCCCCATGCGGGAAAGCGCGATGGCCGCATCCGCAATCGCGGGCGTGAGCCGGGTGGAGAAGACGGCGGCCGATCCGGCCGTGCGCAGGCGGGGAGCGGTCATCAGCAGCATGCGGGCGAAGTCATCCTGCCGGTGATACCCGGCGCAGGCGAGCGCGCGGCGCATCGCGTCAAACGCTTCCATGCCCTGCCCGGACAGATCGCCCTGCCCGGCGGCTTCGAGCGGGAGGCGCGTCATGCGTCCGGCCTGCAAAAGCGCCTCGACGGTTCCGGCGCAGGCCTCCGTCAGCGCGTCGATGAGCGCGGCTCTGGGCGCGCCCTGCGGCTGGGACGTATCCAGCAGAATCAGCGCGTCCGGGCGCTGCGGGGTTTCGTAGGTGTGCACCATCAGGCTCTGGCGGCGCATGGAGAGTTTCCAATGTACGCGCTTGAGCTCGTCGCCCTCCTGCCACGCGCGGATATCCTCCGGGACGCTGTGATCGGAGAGCGCGCGCTGGGTCGCCGTGCTTTCGCCCTCGCCGGGGCTGACGGGCAGCGGGTCGGCAGGAATGGCACCCGGCAGAACGGCGACGCTTTGGAGCGCGCCGCGCAGCCTGCGCCGAAAGGCGAACAGGCCGAAGCAGTCCGAAAACGTGATCTGCGAAACGCCGACATGGAATACGCCGACGTGCGGACAGGCGAAAGAATGGTCGCTCTCCGTCAGGCCGAGCAGCCCGGCGGGAAGCGAAAAATCGCTCTGCCTGCCGCTGGGCAGTTCGACCTTCAGCGACAGCGGCGCGATGGGCGCGGGCAGGGCGAAGCGGACGCGCAGGATCAGGCGACACGTGCCGCCGCGCTGCGTCTGCCCGCCCTCAAGCTGCTGCTCCGCGCGGCAGGAGAGGGCGGCGGCGCACACGCACAGCAGCGACAGCGCCCAGCACAGCAGCGCCGCCGTGCCCAGCAGAAAAGCGCCCGCGCTGCCGACGGACAGCGCGGTAAAGAGCATCAGCGCGCCGAAGAGCAGCGTGTAAAACCCGCGCGCGGTCATTTGAGCCTCACCGGGATGCGCACGGCGGAGAGCACCTCCGCAAACGCCTGCTCATTCGTGTAGCCGCGCATACGCGCCTCGGCGGACAGGGAAAGGCGGTGGCAGAGCACGCTGGGCGCAAGATGCTGCACATCCTCGGGGATGATATAATCGCGGCCGCAGAGCATCGCGTTGGCCTGCGCCGCGTGGATGAGCGCGATGGCGGCGCGGGTGCTCGCGCCGAGGCTGAGCAGCGGCGTGTTTCTCGTGGCGGCGCAGATGGCGGCGATGTACGCGCGCATCTCCTTGGAGCAGTAAACCGTCTTGACCGTCTGCTGCATGGCGATCACATCCTCCGCCGAGCAGACCGGCACGACGGATTCCATCGGCTTTTGTTCGCCGCAGTAGCGGTCGAGAATGTCCATTTCATCCTGCAAGGAAGGATAGCCGATGGAAACGCGCATGAAAAAGCGGTCCATCTGCGCCTCCGGCAGGGGATACGTGCCGACGAAATCCACCGGGTTCTGCGTCGCCAGCACCATGAAGGGGCGCGCGAGGGGATAGGTCACGCCGTCCACCGTGACCTGCCGCTCCTCCATGACCTCCAGCAGCGCGGACTGCGTCTTGGGCGAGGTGCGGTTGATTTCATCGGCGAGCACGATCTGGCTCATGATTGCGCCGGGGCGGTACTGCATGTCGCCGGAAAGGCTGGGCATGGTGAAGCCGGTGATATCCGACGGGGTGATATCCGGCGTGAACTGGATGCGCTTGAACGAGCAGGAGAGCGAACGCGCCAGCGCGCTGGCCAGCGTCGTCTTGCCCACGCCCGGCACATCCTCGATGAGCACATGGCCTTCGCACAGCAGCGCCGTGAGCATCAGTTCAACCACGTCGTCCTTGCCCACGACGGCGCGGGCTATGTTTTGCTTGAGGGTTGAAACCATCAGGCTGAAATTCGTCATGTTGAGCTTCCTTTCCGTTTTCCTCTTAATCTGCGCACGAGGGGCAGACGTTAAACATCGCCCTCTATTATAGAGGAAGCGCGCCTTTTTGGCAAGCCGCGCCTGACGGCTTGCAACGGAGCCGCTTTTTTGCTAGAATAAGAAGGAAATGAACGCGGCGCAGGCGATGCGGCGCGCGGCGGTGACGGAGGCGCCGGGGAGAGACGGCGAAAGAGAATGATGACAGAAGAAATTTTGACGCGGCTGCTCGGGGGCGAGCCGGTTTCCGGCCAGACGCTCAGCGAGGAGCTGGGCGTGACCCGCGCGGCGGTTTGGAAGCAGATCGGCCAGCTTCGCGAGGCGGGGTTTGACATTGAGGCCTGCGGCGGACAGGGCTATCGGCTCGCGTCCGTCCCGGACAGCCTGATGGCGCCGGTGATCGCGCGCGGCCTGAAAACCCGGTGGGCGGGGCGGCGCGTCGTGTATCTGCGCAGCGTGGATTCGACCAACCGCTACGCCCGCGCGCTGGCCGCGGACGGCGCGGCGCAGGGCACGCTCGTCGTGGCCGACGAGCAGACGGCGGGGCGCGGCCGACGTGGCCGGGGCTGGGTCTCCCCGGCGGGCGAGGGCATTTTTATGACCCTGATTTTGAGGCCGCAGGCGCACCCCTCCCATGTGGCGCGGCTCTCGCTGCAAACGGCGCTGGCCGTGGCGCGCGCGATTTCCCGCGTGTGCGAGGTGGATGCGCGCATCAAGTGGCCCAACGACATCGTCTGCGGGGGCAAAAAGGTCTGCGGCATGCTGCTGGAGATGAACGCGGACGAGCAGAGCGTCCACGACGTGGTGGCGGGCATCGGGATCAACGTGCACCAAACCGCGTTTGAAGGGGAGATCGCGAAAACCGCGTCGTCGCTCGATCTGCTGACGGGCAGGCGCATCTGCCGCGCGGACGTGGTGCGCGCGTTTCTGGAGGAATACGAGGCGGTGGACGAGCTGGCGCGGCAGGACGGCGAGGCGCTGATGGCGGTGTACCGCCGCCATTCCGCGACGCTCGGCCAGCGGGTGCAGGTCATTTCCGCGACGGGCAGCTTCACCGGCACGGCGAAGGCCGTCACGGACAGCGGCAGCCTGATCGTGCTGGATGACGACGGGCGGGAGCGCGAAGTGCTCGCGGCGGACGTATCCGTTCGCGGGCTGATGGGCTATGCCTGAGACGCTGGGGATCGGCGTGGATCTGTGCGCCGTCAGCCGAATCGAGCGCGCGATTCAGAAGGCGCATTTTCTGAATCGGGTGTTCACCGAGGCGGAGCGCGCGTATCTGCAAGGCCGGGGCAAGGGCGCGGGGGAGAGCGCCGCGGCCATGTTCGCGGCGAAGGAGGCCGTCGCCAAGGCGCTGGGCACGGGCTTTGCGCAGGGAATCATGCCCGAGCAGATCGAGGTCACGCACGCGGACAGCGGGCAGCCCGGCGCGCGGCTGACCGGCGCGGCGCTGGCGCGCCTTGAACGGATGGGCGGCGGCCGGATTCTGCTGTCGCTGTCGCACGAAGGGGATACCGCGATTGCGTTCGCGCTGATACAATGAACCCATAAGACCGGGGCGGCGCCCCGGCAGGACGCCAAGGAGGAACCATGATCCGGACAATATCGCCGCAGGATATGCGGGAAATGGAGCGCGCGTTTCTGGAAGGAACGGGCTATCCGTCGATTTTGCTGATGGAGCACGCGGCGCAGGCGGTCGTCGATGCGCTGTCCGCCTATGCAAAAGCGGGGAGCCGCGTGCTGTTCGTCTGCGGGAGCGGAAACAACGGCGGCGACGGATGCGCCGCGGCGCGGCTTTGGATGCAGCGCGGCGGGCAGGCGGACGTATGGCTGCTCAAGAGCCCGTCGCAGATGAAGGGCGACGCGGGGGTGAACGGCTGCCTGCTCAATAGCTGCGGCGCGCTGCTCAACGTGCTTTACAGTGAAGCGCCGGAGGTGCCGGGGGACTGCGCGGCGATTGTCGATGCGCTGTACGGCACGGGGCTGAGCCGGGAGCTGGACGGCGCGGCGCTTTCGGCGGTGCGGCGGATCAACGAAAGCGGCCTGCCCGTCGTTTCGGTGGATATTCCCTCCGGCGTGGACGGCGCGACGGGGCAGGTGCTCGGCGACGCGGTGCGCGCGCGGGAGACGGTGGCGTTTCACCGCGCCAAGCACGGGCTGCTGCTCTATCCGGGGCGCGCGTATGCGGGCAAACTGACCGTCGCGGACATCGGGATTCTGCCCGAATGGGACGGCGCGCAGGGGATCGACGTGCTGGAGGAAGCGGACGCATGCGCCCTGCTGCCCGTTCGCCCCGCCGACGGGCACAAGGGCACGTTCGGCCATGTGCTCAGCGTGGCCGGGAGCGAGGGCATGGCCGGGGCGGCGGCGCTCTGCGCGCGGTCTGCGCTGCGCGCGGGCGCGGGGCTGGTGACGGCGGCCTGCCCGTTCGCGGCGCTGGGAACGGTGCAGGCGCAGGCGCTCTGCGCGACGGCGAAGGTGGTTGCCGACGGCGCGGCGCTCGACGCGGGCGCGGCGGATATGCTCGCCGAGCTGGCCAAGAGCAAGGCGGCGCTGGCCATCGGGCCGGGGCTCGGCCGCGAGGAGGGCGCGTGGCTGGCGATTGAGGCGCTGGTTCGGAGCGACACCCCGAAGGTCGTGGACGCGGACGCGCTGTATCTGCTGGCCAAATACGGCGGCGGCGTGGGCGCAGGCACGGTGCTGACCCCGCATCCGGGCGAGATGGCGCGGCTGTGCGGCACGACGGTGCAGGCGGTTCTGGATGCGCCGGTGGAGCTGGCGCAGCAGCTTGCCGCCGATATGAACGCATGCGTGCTGCTCAAGGGCGCGACGACGGTGATCGCGCACGGCGAGGACGTGGCGATGAACGTCACGGGCTGCGACGGCATGGGCACGGGCGGCTGCGGCGACGTGCTCACCGGGACAATTGCGGCGCTGCTGGCGCAGGGCATGAGCGTTTGGGACGCGGCGCGCGCGGGCGCGTACTACCATGGGCGCGCGGGCGAAGCGGCGCAGGCGCGGCTCGGCGCGCGGGGCGTGACCGCGTGGGACGTATGCGAGGCGCTGCGCATCGAGTGACGCGCGGATTGAGCGGGGCATAGGCTGAAAGCGGGGGCTGGCTCCATGATTTTCTTCCCATTGGGGTGGAGAGCATGGAGATCACACGCGGCGATATCTTTATCGCGGATCTGAACCCGGTGCAGGGGAGCGAGCAGGGCGGCGTTCGCCCGGTGCTCGTGATCCAGAACGACCGGGGCAACCGATTTTCCCCGACGGTGATCTGCGCGGCGATGACCTCGCGCGTGGGCAAGAGCGATCTGCCGACGCACGCATGGGTCAGCGCGCGGGACAGCGGGCTGAAATGCGACTCGCTGGTGCTCTGCGAACAGATCAGGACGCTGGAAAAGCGCCGCCTGCGCGCCAAGGCCGGACGAATCGACGGCATGGCGATGGCGCGGGTGGACGCGGCGCTGCTGTGCGCGCTGGGCATCGGATGACGGGGAAGGGGACAAAATGAGCATGCGCGGCGGGACATGATCCGCCGCCTGAAAAGCGTATCCTCCCCTTTGAAAGGGGAGGATACGACCATGCCCCATAACGGGCGCATTGCGCGCCTGACTCCTTCAGT
>UQNM01000074.1 GCA_900542395.1 uncultured Eubacteriales bacterium | reverse complement strand
GAAAGGATGGACTGTTCATTCGTGTCCATCCCAAAGCCCTGCTGAAAGCGAAGAAAAGGCTGCGCGCAATCACGAAGCGAAACCGTGGAGTCAATGCCCGAAAGGTCATGCAGGAAACAAAGGTCTACATGACAGGATGGTTGAACTACTACGGGATAGCGTCCCTAAAGACGAAAATGCAGGAATGGGACGAATGGCTGCGGCACCGAATCCGTGCATACATCTGGAAGCAATGGAAGAAACCGAAGACCAAACTCAAGAACCTCATGAAGCTCGGTGTGCCGGAATGCTACGCACATATGGCCGCCAACAGCCGCAGAGGATATTGGTTTACGGCGAACACGGGAGCCGTGACAAGAGGCATAACAAACGAAAGACTCATACGCGCGGGATTCTTTGAACTCTCCCCGGCATATGAGTCGATTCAGACTGCTTGTATTGGACGCGCCGTGTACCGAACGGTACGCACGGTGCGGTGAGAGGACGGGGGTTAATCACCCCCCTCCTACTCGATTATATCGGAAAATGCGCAAAATCACCCGCAGGCGCAAAGACAGAATAACGGCGAGGGTTTTTGCTCAAAATAAGGGCAAATCAAGCGGAGGCGTTCGCATGAAGAGAAACTTAAAATCGCGTTGCGCCGCCTCCGGGTCTGCGGAGGTGGGCGGATGAGCAAACGAATCGGCGCGCAGACGACGGCGCTACCGTCGTGTCCCGGTTTGATCGGCTGGGCGGGGATTGCGGGGCAAAAGGAAAAGGAAGGCCCATATGGCGCGAAATTCGATTGGATTATACCGGATGAGCTGAACGGGGAGCAATCTTTTGAAAGCGCCGAACGCGCGATGCTCGAGCAGGCGGTTGCGCTCTGCGCAAAAAAAGCGGGAACGCGGCTGAACGAAATTCAAATGCTGCTCGCGGGCGATCTGCTCAACCAGATCATTTCCGCCGGGTTTGCGGCGCGCAACCTCGGAATCCCGTTTTACGGTCTGTATGGGGCGTGTTCCACCATGTCTGAATCCCTGTCCGTTGGCGGCATGCTGGCGGACGGAGGCTTTGCGGATCGGTTGATCTGCGCGACATGCAGCCACTTCTGCACGGCGGAGCGTCAGTATCGCGCGCCGCTGGAATTGGGCAATCAGCGCACGCCGACGGCGCAGTGGACGGTGACCGGCGCGGGCGCGGTGATGATTTCCGGTTCGAAGCACGCGCCGGTGGTCTTGACGCATACGACATGCGGTCGCGTGGTGGATCTGGGCATTACGGATGCGAACAACATGGGTGCGGCCATGACGCCAGCAGCTTGCGATACGCTCGCGGCGCATTTCAGGGATTTGGGGCGCGGCTTTGCGGATTACGATTTGGTGGTGACGGGCGATTTGGGGCGTTTGGGACGTGAGCTGCTCATTGAGCTGCTGCACGAAAAGAAAATCGACGTGGACGAGGGCAAGCTGTTTGACTGCGGATGCGAAATTTTTTCCGAAAGGCAGGATGTTCATTCAGGTGGGAGCGGGTGCGGCTGTGCGGCGAGCATGTTGTGCGCGCATTTGCTGCCCGAGCTCGCGGCAGGCCGATTGAAGCGCGTTTTGTTTATGGCGACGGGCGCGCTGCTCAGCCCGACAAGCAGCATGCAGGGCGAGAGTGTGCCCGGCATCGCGCATGCCGTCGCGATGGAGCATCGAAAGGAGAAGGGCGCGTGATAGAGATTTTGTGGATGCTGGTGAAGTCGTTCTTCGTGGGCGGCCTGCTCTGTGCCATCGGTCAGGTGCTGATTATGAAGACGCAGTTGACCAGCGCGCGGATTCTGGTCGGCTATGTGACGGCGGGCGTTATCCTCGGCGCGCTGGGGCTGTATAAACCGATTGTTGATTTTGCGGGCGCGGGCGCAACCGTTCCATTGCTGGGCTTTGGGTATGCGCTGGCGCGCGGCGCAATCGAGGGCGTGAAGGAAACGGGGATTCTCGGCGCGTTCACCGGCGGTGTGACGGCCGCGGCGGGCGGCATTGCGGCAGCGGTCTTTTTCGGCTACCTGGCCGCTGTCCTGTTTAAGCCCAAGATGAAAAGCTGAACCGAAACAGACCGGGAGTTCAAACAGACTTTCGGTCTGTTTTTCTGGTTTCGAACATCGGCCTGTTTTCAAACGGACAACATGACATATTGCGCGCAGGCGTGAAGATGCGGTATAATAGGCTCATTCTGCGGGATGAGGAGCGTGAGGAGGATGACAAATCGGCTGATGGAAACGGCGTGCGCCCGGTTGTGCCTGCTTACGCCCATCGCATGGGACGAATCCATGCCGCCGCTGTTTTCCCGCATGGCCGTGCGGCGAATGATGGAATGTGGCGCGCTCTCCGGCCTTGTCCTGCGCCGAACGGACATGCTGCCGCAGGCGACGTTTGAACGCGCGGAAATGCTTCTCACCCGGACGAGCGACGCGCTTTTGTGTTTGGAAGCCTATGAAAAGCAGGGATATCGCCTGATTCTGCCGGAAAGCAGGGAATGGCCGAAGGCGCTGCGCGCGCTCGGCGGTCGGGAACCGCTTTTCCTCTTTATGAAGGGAAATGCGTCGCTGCTGGAGCGGCGAACCGTTGCGGTGGCGGGCAGCAGGGAGATTGCGCCCGCGACAAGCGACATGGCGGCGCGGCTTGGCGCTATGCTGGCCGAAGAAGGGATAACGATGGTCTGCGGCGGTGCGCGCGGCGTGGATCGCGCGGCGCAGGATGCGCTGCTGGACGCCGACGGTTCGTTGATTCTCGTTCCGGCGATCTCTGCGGAGCAGGCCTGCGCGCGGGAAAAAGAAGCGGCGGCGCTGCAAACGGGCAGGCTGCTGCTGCTCTGCGAGACGCTGCCGGGTGCGCCGTTTTCCGCCGCGAGGGCGCTGGCGCGCAACCATACCATTTATGCGTTGGGGAAAAATGCGATTGTCGTTGCGGCCAGAAACGGCGTTGGCGGGAGCTGGCGAGGGGCGACGGCGGGGCTGTGCGGCAACTTCTCGTCGGTCTACGTGCCGGACGGAGACGGCGCGGATTTCGAGGGAAACCGCGCGCTGTTTGAATATGGCGCGCGAAGGATTGATTTGAGCGGAAAACGGACGATCGGCGAGCAGTTGTGCGCCGAGGAGCAGATATCTTTTCTCTAAACCTGCGAAGGAGGCGTGAACGCCGTGCAAGTGACGCTGTCGCAAATTCCCATGCGGGAAATCCTGCATTTTCTGGGCTGGCGCGGAACGCCGGTTGAGCCGCCGTTGATGGAGCAGATCAGGAGAATGAGAGACGAGGCGCTTGAACAGGTGAAGCCGCGGGCAGTCATGCGGCGCTTTGTCCGCCTGCCGGACGGAACGCTCGAGGGAACGCGCTTTTTCCCGCAGGGGGAGGATATGCGCGAAATGCTGTCTGTCTGCCATGAAACGGTTTTGCTGGCGGCGACGCTGGGCGCGGACAGCGAGCGTGTGCTTCTGCGGGCGCAGACAAAGAGTGCCGCGGACGCGCTGATTCTGGATGCGGTGCTCAGCGCGGCGATTGAGGCGGTCTGCGACCGGATGGAGGAGACGCTGAGGGAAAAGCTGGCGGCGCAGGCGCTGTATTTGACGGATCGGTTCAGCCCCGGCTACGGCGACATGCCGCTTGCGCAATCCGGGCAAATCTGCGAGGTGCTGAACGCCGGACGCTCCATCGGGCTGACGGTCAGCCAAAGCGGGATTTTGATGCCGCGAAAATCGGTGACGGCCGTTCTGGGGATCAGCCGAACGCAGGTTTCGCGAAGACCGAAGGGATGCGAGGGGTGTTCGGCGCGCCAAACCTGCGCATTTGCAAGACGCGAAGACATAACGGAGGAATGACGATGGCATATACGAAAGCGATTACGCTGCTCGACGGCGCGATGGGAACGATGCTCCAGAAAGCGGGGCTGAAGCTCGGCGACCGCCCGGAGACGCTTTCCATCACGGCGGCGGACGTTGTGGAGGGCATACAGCGGCAGTATGTGCAGGCGGGAACACGGCTGCTGCTGGCGAACACGTTCTGCGCGAACGCACACAAGCTGGCCGGAACGGGCTTTGAGGTGGAAGACGTCATTCGCGCGTCTGTCGCTGTGGCAAAGCGCGCCTGTGCGGGAACGGATGCGAAGGTTTTGCTCGATGTCGGCCCCATCGGCGAACTGCTTGAGCCGCTGGGGACGCTCAAGTTTGACGAGGCCTACGCGCTGTATGCGCAAATGATTCGCGCGGGCGCGGCGGCGGGCGCGGAGGGCGTTTTTTTTGAAACGTTTTCCGATTTGAACGAGCTCCGCGCGGGCGTCCTGGCGGCCAAAGAGTGCTCCGATTTGCCGGTGTTTGCCTCGATGACGTTCGAGGCCTCCGGACGAACGTTCCTTGGCTGCCGTGCGGATGCGGCGGCGATGGCGCTGGACGCGCTGGGTGTGGACGCGCTGGGCGTGAATTGCTCCCTTGGGCCGAAGGAAATCGCGCCGATTCTTCAGGCCATGCGTACATGCACCAATCTGCCGATGATTCTCAAACCGAACGCCGGTCTGCCCGACCCGGAGACGGGCGCGTATCATACCGCACCGGATGAATTTGCACAGGATTGCGCGGCGCTTACGGACGTCGGCGCGGCGTATATCGGCGGCTGCTGCGGCACGACCCCCGCGTTCATCGAGGCGCTCAGCCGGGCGCTGGAAGGAAAAGCAGCGCGATGGGACGAAAAGACCGTGCGGGGAATCTGTTCGGCGGGCGAAATCTGTCCGTTCGGGCAGGGCGTTCGCGTGATCGGCGAGCGAATCAATCCGACGGGAAAAAAGCGCTTTCAGCAGGCGCTCCGCGAGGGCGACATGAATTACATCGTCGCGCAGGCGGTTGAGCAGGCCGAAGCCGGCGCGCAGATTCTGGACGTCAACGTGGGGCTGCCCGATATCGACGAGCCGGAAACCATGCGCCGCGTGGTGACGGCAATCAGCGGCGCGGTGAGCCTTCCGTTGCAGATTGATTCCTCTAGCCCGAAGGCGATTGAAGCGGGTCTGCGCGCCGCGCCGGGAAAGTGCATGGTCAACAGCGTAAACGCATCCCGCACGTCGCTGGAAGCGGTGCTCCCGATTGCAAAAAAATACGGCGCGGCGGTTGTCGGACTCGCGCTGGGCGAAAACGGACTGCCGACGACCTGCGAGGCGCGCATGGGTTTTGCGCGCACGATTCTGAACGCGGCGCTCGAAGCGGGCATTGCGCGGGAAAATGTGGCGATTGACTGCCTGACGCTGACGGTTTCCGCGCAGCAGGATCAGGTGAAGCAGACGCTTGAAGCCGTTGCGCAGGTTCGCAGTGAATTGGGGCTTGAAACGGTGCTCGGCGTATCCAATATTTCTTTCGGTCTGCCGCAGAGGGCGCTGGTTACGCAGGCATTTTTGACGCAGGCCATTCAAAGCGGCCTGACGCTGCCCATCATCAACCCCAATCAGAAGGAAATGATGGACGCGGTAGACGCCTGCCGGGTGCTCAGCGGCGAAGACGCGCACTGCGCGGCCTATATCGAGCGCCACGCGGCGCAGCCCAAGCCGCAGACGGAGAAAAAAACCGGCGTAAAGCTCTCCATTGCGGATGCAATCGCCAAGGGGCTTTGCGACGAAGCCGCCGCAGCGGCGCGAGAACTGCTGGAAACCATGCCCCCGCTCGACGTGGTGGAAAAAGAGCTGATTCCGGCGCTCGACGCGGTGGGCGAACAATACGAAAAGCAGATCATCTTTCTGCCGCAGCTTATGAATGCGGCAGCCGCCTCCGGCGCGGCATTTGACGAGGTGCGCCGGGTCATCGGGCAAAGCGGCGCGGCGGGCGAAGGAAAAGGCCCGATTGTGCTGGCCACGGTGGAAGGCGACATTCACGATATCGGAAAAAACATCGTTAGAACCGTGCTGGAAAACTACGGTTTTCGCGTCGTCGATCTGGGGCGAGACGTACCGGCGGAGCGCGTGGTCGAGGCGGTTCGGCAATACGGCGCGAAGATCGTCGGCCTTTCCGCGCTGATGACGACGACCGTGCCCAGCATGGAAAAGACGATTGCGCGTCTGCATGAAAACGGGCTGCATGTGCCGGTGATTGTCGGCGGCGCGGTGCTCACGCCGGACTATGCCAAAAAGATCGGTGCGGATTACTACGCGAAGGATGCCAAGCAATCCGCCGACATCGCCAAATCAATTCTCGGCTGACGCAGATGGGGAGAAAATATGGAATACAGAGATTCGGCGTGCGTGCGCGAGCTGCTGACGCAGGGCGTTTTGCTTTTTGACGGCGCGACGGGCACGGCGCTCTGCGCGCAGAGCGGAGAGGGCGAAGCCGTAGAACGCCTGTGCCTGACCCAGCCGCAGCGCGTTCTGGCGCTGCATCGCGTTTATCTGGCGGCGGGATGCAGGGCGATCAAGACGAACACGTTTGCGGCGCACGTTTCGCTGGCGTGTGAAAATGAGGACGATCAGAAAGCGCTGATCCGGGCGGCATACGATTTGGCTCGTCGGGCGGGCGATGCGTATGACGCGGCTGTGTTTGCGGATATCGGTCCCGCGCCGATGGGCGCGGACGCCGCCGCATGCTATATCGCGATGGCCGAACAGTTTTTGAATGTGGGCGCGACGTGCTTTCTGTTTGAAACCATGCAAAGCGGCGAAGGACTTGCGGAGGCTGCGGCGCACATCAAAGCGTCCTGCCCGGATGCGTGGATCATGGTTTCCTTCGCGGCGGATGCGGATGGATTCACGCGGGCGGGCGAACAGGCGAGCGCGCTTGCGCTGCAAATGTCCGCCTGCGGCGCGGTGGACGCCATCGGACTGAACTGCATCTGCGGGGCGTATCACATTCGGCAGCTTCTTTCTACGCTGGACGTCGGGGATAAACTGATGAGCGCCATGCCCAACGCGGGCTATCCCCATGTGGAAGAAGGACGCACCTATTACGACAGCGCGCCGGCGTATTACGCCCAGCAGGTCATGGAATGTGTGAAGGCGGGGGCGCGGATTGTCGGCGGCTGCTGCGGCACAACGCCCGAACATATCCGGCAGATTGCCCGCCTGCTGGGGACACCGATGCCGCCGCGCGTGCGGATGGGCGATGAAAAGGCGGCACAGCTGCCGGAAAAAGAATGTCGAAGCCGGATTCTGCGTCGGCTTGAGCAGGGGCGGCGCATCACGCTGGTCGAGCTCGATCCGCCGCGGAGCGCGGATATCGGCGGCTTTATGGAGGGCGCGCGTCAGCTTGAGCAGGCGGGCGCGGACGCGATCACGATTGCGGATTGCCCGATTGGCCGAGCGAGAATGGATTCCAGCCTGTTGGCCTGCAAATTGTCGCGCGAGCTTGGCATTGAGGCACTGCCGCATATGACCTGCCGCGACCGCAACGTGAACGCAACCAAGGCGCTGCTGCTGGGGCTTTCGATGGAGAATGTGCACAATGTGCTGGTCGTGACGGGCGACCCGATTCCGACCGGCGACCGGGGCAGCGTCAAGAGCGTATATCAATTCAATTCCCGCGTGTTGGCGAAATTCATTCGCGGGCTGGGTGAGAGCGGCGAGGCGGAACCGTTTTTCGTCTGCGGCGGCCTGAACATCAACGCGGTGCGCTTTGATTTGGAATTGGAGCGGGCAAAGGAAAAGATGGATTGCGGCGTGTCGGCTTTTCTGACGCAGCCGGTGCTCAGCGAGCAGGCGGCGCTCCATTTGGAGCGGGCAAGGGACGAATTGCGCGGTGCAAAGCTCATTGGCGGCCTGTTCCCGGTGGTCAGCGAGAAAAACGCCCGGTTTTTGCAGAGCGAGGTGCACGGCATCACGGTGGATGAGGCCGTTGTGCGCGCCTATGCGGGGCTCGATCGCGCGCAGGGCGAGGACATGGCCGTTCGGCTGTGCAGGGAGGCGGCAAGCCGGATTTCGCCCTTTGTTGACGGCTATTACATGATGACGCCGTTTCAGCGGGTGGAACTGGTGTGCCGCGTGATTCGCGAGACCCGGAATTTGGCGGAATAAGGGCTTGAAGAAAAGTTGATTTTATGCGATAATAAAGGATGTATGTAAACTTTGGAATGTGGAGCAGAAAAAAGGAGAACCTGGTCACATGATCGCAACCCAAAATATTTCCCTTTCTTACAGCGGAAAGCCGCTCTTTAAGAACGTCAACATTAAATTCACCGCCGGTAACTGCTACGGCATCATCGGCGCAAACGGAACGGGCAAATCGACTTTCCTGAAGGTGCTCTCTGGCGAGCTGGAGCCGACCACGGGCGAAGTGGTCATCACCCCCGGCGAGCGCATGGCCGTCCTGCGCCAGAACCACTTTGAGTTTGACAGCTATGAAGTGCTGCAAACGGTCATCATGGGGCACAAGCGCCTCTATGAGATTATGAAGGAAAAGGACGAGCTTTACGCCAAAGAGGATTTCACCGACGCGGACGGCGAGCGCGCCAGCGAGCTGGAGGGCGAGTTCGCCGAGCTGGACGGCTGGAGCGCCGAGAGCAACGCGGAAACGATTCTCACGGGTCTGGGCATCAGCCTCGACCTTGAGCATAAACTGATGAGCGAGCTGGACGGCAGCCAGAAGGTCAAGGTGCTGCTGGCGCAGGCGCTGTTCGGAAACCCGGACATCCTGCTGCTGGACGAACCGACGAACTATCTGGATATCCAATCCGTCCGCTGGCTGGAAAACTTCCTGCTGGATTTTCCGAATACGGTCATTGTCGTCAGCCACGACCGTCACTTCCTCAACAAGGTCTGCACGCATATCTGCGACATCGACTTCGGCAAGATCCAGATGTATGTCGGCAACTACGACTTCTGGTATGAATACACCCAGATGGTGGCGCGCCAGCAGAAGGACATCGACAAGAAGAACGAGCAGAAGATCAAGGAATTGCAGACGTTTATTCAGCGTTTCTCCGCCAACGCCAGCAAGCACAAGCAGGCGACGAGCCGAAAGAAGCTGCTGGATAACCTGCAAATGGAAAACTACTATCCGCCTTCCTCCCGCCGCTATCCGTATATCGCGTGGAAGCCGGATCGCGATATCGGCAACGATCTGCTGACCGTGACCAACCTCTCCAAGACCGTCAACGGCCGCAAGGTGCTCAACAACATCTCCTTCGTGCTGACCCCCGGCGACAAGGTGGCCTTCGTCGGCACGGACGAGCTGGCGCGCACCACGCTGTTCCAGATTCTCATGGGCGAGATGGAGCCGGATGAGGGCAGTTTCAAGTGGGGCGTGACCACCAGCCAGAGCTATTTCCCCAAGGACAACGGCAAATATTTTGACAACTGCGAATATAACCTGATTGACTGGCTGCGCCAGTTCTCCCAGAGCCAGTATGAAAGCGATATCCGCGGCTGGCTGGGGCGCATGCTCTTTTCTGGCGAGGAAGCGCTCAAGCCCGCGCGCGTGCTCTCCGGCGGCGAGAAGGTGCGCTGCATGCTGGCGCGCACGATGCTCTCCGGCGCGAACGTGCTGATTCTTGACGAGCCGACGAACCACCTCGATCTGGAATCCATCACGGCGCTGAACAAGGGCATGATCGAATTTACCGGTTCGATGCTCTTTGCGACGCAGGATCACGAATGTATTCAGACCGTCGCCAACCGCATCATGGAGATCCTGCCGGGCGGCCTTGTCGATCGCCGCGAGAGCTACGACGATTATATCGAAAGCGAAATCGCCGCGCAGCAGCGCGAAGCGCTCATGCAGGCGTAAGCAAAGACCGGCTTTTATCCCCGCCGAAGTCCGCGAAGCATCAAGGCTCTGCTCACACAGGCGGTTTTGCGCAATTTTCCATACGTTAAAAAAGTTGTCTGGCTAGCGGCACACGGCATCGTTTTTATGGTATACTGAGACAGCAGGAAGAAGGGACACGCCGTGGAGCATATTAAACAGGATCAAATCATCAACATTCCGAACGCCCTGACGGTGGTGCGGATTTTGCTTCTGCCCGTCGTCGTCTGGCGGTTCATAATCGGGGACGCGACCGGCGCGCTGATCGCTTATCTGGCCGCGATGCTGACCGATGCGCTGGACGGCATTATCGCCCGCAAGTTCAACCAGATCACCGCGCTGGGCAAGCTGCTTGATCCGCTGGCAGATAAGCTGTCTCTGGTGACGCTGCTTGGTCTGTTTGTTTCCGACGGGCAGATTCCGCTCTGGGTGCTGGCCATCATCCTCGTCAAGGAAGTGACGATGGTGATCGGCGGCGGCGTGGCGCTCAAGCGCGGCGTCGTTGTCTACGCGCTGCCCATCGGCAAGGTGACGACTGTGGTTTTCGTGCTGTCTATCATCGCGCGTTTTCTGGCGCTGACGCAGATCGCCGATACGCTGCTGTGGATTTCCGTCGCGCTGTCGATGGTTGCGCTGATTTGGTACGCCGTCGATTTGATGAAAAAACTCGGAATCAAAGCAAATTCAACAAAATAGTTCGATGACTTATGGCGGCTCGCGGCCTTGACAAGA
>UQNM01000073.1 GCA_900542395.1 uncultured Eubacteriales bacterium | reverse complement strand
TGGAAGATATGGTCGTCAACGCAACGATGAAAATGCTGATGAATGACGCAACCATCGACGCGATTGTTTCCGCGCTGATGACCTTGCAGGATGAAGAAAACGTCAATCTTCCGCTGTACGAGAAGCAGCTGCGAGAAACAAAGACCGCCATTGACAATCTGCTGAACGCCATTCAGCAGGGACTTTTGACCCGTTCAACCAAGGAACGGCTGGATGCTTTGGAAGCCGCACAGGATGAATTGGAGAACAAGATCGCCTGCGAGAAACTGGCAAAGCCGAGGATTACCGAAGAACAGCTTCGTTTCTTCCTTGAGAAGTTCCGAAAGATGGATGTTGCGAATCAGGCACAGCGCAAGATGCTGATCGACACATTTGTCAATGCCATCTTCCTGTATGACGATAAAGTTGTTTTGACGTACAACTTCCACGAAGGAACGGAAACGATCTCTTTTGAAGAACTTCAAAAAGTTACAGAAGCAGGCGCTTCTGGTTCGGATTTGGTTTCATCTACTGCACCAAACAGGAAATCCAGAGGCCACAAAGGTTTCTGGATTTTTTCTTTTGCCGTCTATTTTATTCGGTGTAAAATATTACCCGTTTCGTGTATTGCCGTTCCAGTCTCGTGTGAACTTTTGCAAAATCATTTCACACGAAATTTCACACGGGCTTCTTGACGGATTGGTGCAATATGCCCACCGATGCCCATATACCGAACAAAAATGTCCCCCAAAAAAGCAGACCTGCCGCAAGAAAACGGCCGCCCGTTTCGTTTATATGGTTGACAAGGCCAATCGCGAGGGAAGGAGAGGGAGTTTGATGAAAATGAAACGCGCAGGGTTGTTTGCGGCCGTTCTTTGTGTAGCCGACCTGATCGCGGCCGCTCCGGTTTCGGCCAATAGCTGGGGGCTGAAGGGGGCGCTCTATCGGGCGGTTGCTTCCACGCACACATGGGATGATTATTCGGTCGTCGGGGGACAGGGCGAGGATTTTGCCCTCATGGGCGCGCGATACCACAACGCGCTCTTTTATGCGGAGGATAACGCGCATTTGCAGGTGTATCACACCGCGGTGTGGCAGCCGGAGGATCATGTCAAGCAGTCGATTCAGCAGACGGATGACGGGCTGATTCTCAGCGCCGGAACGGAGCGCTACACCTTCCGGCGAGAGGATGGGCGTTACGCGCTCGTCGAGGCGAAGCTGGACGGCGCAACGGTTTTTACGGAGCGGAGCGAGGACTACGGCGGCTCGGACGTCTATTGGTTTTCCGATGGAAACCGCCGGGCATTCTATCGCGCAACGCCGCTCTGGCTGGAGGATTTCAACATTCGGCTTTTCCCGCGAACCGTTGACGATGTGCTGGCCGTCAATCACATGCGCGCCGCCCTCGAAAGCGGGATAAACTGTTTGGAATATCGCGATTCGTGGCGGCGGGAGAGCCATGTCGGCGAAAAGACCGCGCCGGTTTACAGCGCGCCCTTTGGCGAATCCGCGTGGCGCGCGGCAAAAGGGAAGGCGGCCGTCGGCCTGAAGGGCGAGTTTTGGACGCTGCGCGGGTATACAAACGGGCACGGGGAAGCATGGACATGCGTTATGTACGACGTCAGCGAGCGCACAAGCCGTATCGGCTGGGTCAGGAACACGCTGCTGGGCGATGCGGCGCGGGGCGAACCGCTCGATGAAACATGGGTCAGGATGCTGAATGTGGATGTTCGGGCGGCGCGCGATACCTTCCTGACGGATGACCCGTTCGTTTCCCAATTCGCGCAGTTCAGCGTCCCCAAAGGAACGACCTTTCAGTGCATGGGGATGCTGGGCAGCGATTGGGCGTATGTGTCCGCGGAGGTTTCGGCAAAGAATACGTTCACGGATGGCGGAGCGATCGTCTGGGGTTTTGTGCCCCTGCGCGATCTGACCTTGATGGAGGATGAAATCCAATACGACGTGATGCAGCGGCTGGAAGGCGCGTGGCATATGACCGCCGGGGGCAACATGGCGGAGGATGCGCTCATCCTTCACGCAGACGGAACCTATGAGAGCGGATATACCGTCTATCGGGAGGACGGCGGCGAGGAGGGCGTTGCGCTGGCCTATACCGGCACATGGTACGTCACGCGCTACAACAACTTCCAGAATAAATACTGGTATCCGGCGGAATATGAGATCACGCTGCTTTTGGATGACGGGCGCGCCAATGTGAAGGCGTTGTCGCTGGATGAAAACGGGTTCAGTCTGATGAACGCGGAGGGCGGCGGCGGATATGAGCGCGCGACCGACGGCGTTTACAGCGGCGCTTCATCGGAAAGCTGATCGGCCTCAATCAAAAAGTCACACCGCGCCTGCGGCCTCGTCGCGTCGAAATAGGCCTGCTCCAGCGGAATCCAGCGCTCAAAAAAGCGCCGCGCCATTGCCTCGCCGTTGCGCGCCAAAATCCGCCGGCGCTGCAATTCGGGCGAGAGCGTCAGGCAGACGGAGAGATCGTACATCGGCGCAAGAGCGGGGTGCAGGCTGTAGCTGCCCTCGACGACGGCGAGCGACGACGGCGCGACGGCCACGGGCGGCAGGAGCGTCAGGCTGTGGCAGTCAAAGCGGCGAAAGGAGACCGGCTGACCCTGCCGAAGCGGCATAAGCACCTCTTCAAGCAGACGCTCCCTGTCCAGGTTGCCGCCCGGCTCGGCAAAGCGCGCGGGCGTGCGCTGTTCGGGGCGCAGAAAAAAGTCGTCCGCGTGGAACACGGGGCAGTCGTACAGGCGCGCCAGCAGGGCGGCGAGCGTCGTTTTGCCGCTTCCGCAGGGGCCGTCGATGGCCAGCACGGTGCGCTTTCCCTGCGCCAAACGCGCGTCAACTTCCAGCAGGAGCGGCAGAAGCGGCGCATATGCCGCCTTCACCAGCCGATACGCGGGCGCGTAGGCCTGCCGGAACGCCTCGGAATGATGGCAGGGCGGAAAGCCCGCCGCGCGCCATGCGGAAATCGCCCGCTCGGCTTCATTCGCGTCAAAGGGAAGCTCGCCCTGACGGATCATCTCCGTCAGCACGGCGAGCTTTTTTTCAAATTCGGCCTGCGCGCCGTCCCGATGCTCGGCGGAGAGGGCGAATAGGCGCGCCAGCGTTCGGGCGCTCAGCCCCTTTTTCAGCATATCCAGATGAACGCGGACATACGGCCCGTCCAGCGGCTCGACGCTCTCCCGGCCGCAGGGGCGCGCGCTCTCGGCCTCGGCGGCGATATACGCTTCGGCGGCGGAGGGATCGGCGACCAGATGCTCGCAGCCGAACGCGCTCTGGTACAGCGCCTTGAACAGGTCGGTCAGCGTCAGCGCGGGATAGGCGGCTGCGTGGGCGAGCAGAAACGCGCGGGTATCGGACATAAGAGCGCCTCCGTTTAATTGAGAATCAGTCGAGCCTTCCGCATGGCCATCACCAGCACGGGGATGAGGACGATGTGCAGCAGGATGCCGGGCAGAGCCGTCGTGACCGCGCCCGCCAGAAAGAGCGCCGGGGTGAACGCGCTGTGCGCAAGCCCCGCCAGCAGATAGCGCGCCGCGCCCCAGACCAGCCGGCCGGCGACCATCGCGGCGATCAGCGCGATGTAGATGCAGCCCGTCCTTTTGGGCAGGACGCGGTAAAGCAGCCCGGCCACCGCGCCGTAGGCCGCCAGCTCGAACGCCATGGCGACCGCCGCGGGGAACATCGTCGGCATGCCGAAGAGCGCGGAGCGCAGCAGCGGGGCGATAAAGCCGACCGCCAGCCCCCACGGCCAGCCGCAGACGAAGCCGCACAGCAGCGCCGGGATATGCATCGGGCAGAGCATGGAGCCGATCTGCGGAATCTGCCCGGTCAGAAAGGGCAGAACCAGCGCAATCGCCAGATACAGCGCGGAATAGGTGAGCCTGAGCACGCGCGCGGACGTGTCTTTAGAATGAGTACGCATAACATTCCTTTCAAATGGCGGGATAAAACCAGGGGCCGCCGGTCTGCGCGCCTGCCTCGTCGGCAAGCTGGCCGACGGCCTGCGCGGCGTCGATATCGGCAAACAGGTCGGGATACATCGCCTTGGCCAGACAGAGGGCCGCGGCCGTTTGGAGCTGCGGCGCGTCCGTCATCGATTCGCACAGCAGCAGCGCGCGGCCGTTTTTCGCGGCGGCCGTTTCGCGTAGCCCGTCGCGGGCGAGCAGCTCGCCGAGCGTATCGCCGTTCAGCGCGGAGGCGGCGACGAATTTCACGATGAAATCCGGATTTTTGCGCTGCACCCAGCCACCGTCCACGGCGAGGTCGTTTTCCATCCGCTTTCCGGCCACGTCGTAGCCCCCGGCGGAAAGCACCAGCGCGTGTTCGGCCGACGATTTGTAAACGGTGATAAAGGCGGCTTGGGTTTCGATGTAGACGTTCTGCTTTTTACATTCAAACAGCGTCCGCAGGCGGCTTTGCAGCAGCGCGGCATAATAGCGCTGCGCCGTTTCGGCGACGGGCGCGCTTTCCGATACGCCGAGGCGCTCCGCCTCCTCGGCGGGGAGCGTCTTGACGGCGGCCAATTCGGCGGCGCTGTCAAGCTGCAAGGCGCGGCTGTCCGCGTCCTTCTGCGTCAGGGGCAGGCCCTCGCCCTCGCCCTCGCCGCTGACGGCGCGGGACTGGTTTTCCAAAAGCTCGGCGCGCGCGGCTTCGTCGAATTCCGCGCGGTCGGCCAGCGGGTTTTCGACCGTTTCGCCGCCGTTTTCGCTCAGGGCTTCGGGCTCACCGTCGGCGGTCGTGCCGCTGTCGGGGGACGCGGCGGGGGGCTGCGCGCCCGAGGCGCGCGGCGCGGCGTTCGTTCGGCTGCGACAGCCGGAAGCGGTCGTCAGCAGAAGGAGAAGCGCCGCGAGAAAGAAGATTTTTTTCATCGTCATTCAGCGCAAAAGATATCGGTATCGGAGTTTGAGCTGCATGAGCGCGCTCTGCTCATCATAGAGGAGGCGCTCCGTTTCGTCAAGGAGGATTTTCACTCCATCCCGCTCGGCCTGCGTGATCGGCGCGTCGCTGTACGCGGCCTTGAGAAACGTATCGGCGCAGGCGCGATAGGCGGCGGCGTAATCGTCCGGCATATCCGCCGCTTCCGGCAGGCGCGAAAACGGAAGCCCCGCCGGTACGGGGAAATAGACCGCCCAATAGCGCGCGACGTGGCGGAACATGGCGCAGACCGCCCGGCGGCTGTCCGCGTCGTCAAACGCCTCGCGAAGCGCCCGCGCCTGTCCGGCGCGCCTGCCCAGCAGCATGAACGGCGCGAACGGAAGCGCCAGCAGCAGCACGACCAGCGCCAGCATCAGCGCGGTTTTCAGCGCGTCGAACCACGGGGGATCGGAAATCTGTTCCTCGGCGCGGGTGACGAGGCGGTAATCCCGCTCGGAGACCGCGCCGCCGCCGCCGGTGGAAAGGCTCAGGTGGTTTTCGCGGCGGGTCTGCGTCGCCTCGGGCGGAACGGCCGCGTCCGCCTGCTCGGAAAGCGAAGCGCCGCTGAGAAAGTCGCGCACCCGTTCGGACGCGGCTTCCGTCGCGGCGTGTACGCCGGGAAAGGCGAGGCAGACGACGAGCGCGACCGCCAGCGCGCACGCGCCGAGCGTCAGCCGCTGAACGGCGGAGCGGGACGGGACGAGCTTCAGCCCCAGCATAAAGAGCAGCAGGAGCTGGGCGGCCGCCGGGAGACTCAGCCCGAAATACGCCTGACCCAGCGCCAGCGCGACGAGCGCCAGCAGCGCGGGCAGGCGGCTTTGGCTCAGCGCGACGGCGGCGGAAAGAAACGCCAGCGCCCCGCCGAGCAGCGCGCAGGCGGGCAGGCGGCTTGCGCCCGCCGCGACGGGCAGACGGTCGTAGACGTATGCGTTGGCGGATTCGCTGAGCGAAAACAGATCGTTTATCAGCAGCTTTGCGCCCTCGCGCGCGGGCGAAAGCGCCAGCGTGAGCAGCGCGAGCAGGAGCGCCGCGAGCAGCGCGAGGGTGGATTTGGTCGGCCGCATGGCAGCTCCTTTCTGCTTTTTACAGGGTTAAAAACGGCGCGCGCGCGCCGAAGAACGCGACGGGGATATCGCCGACGAGCGCCTGCGCGCCCTCCGGCAGAACCAGCGTCACGCGGGCGAAGGGATCGGATGCGTCGATGGCCGCGCACGGGGAAAAGACGGCGATCCGCGCAAAGGCGGGGGATGTGTCGTCGGGCGCCGGCGGCGGCGAAAGGAGCATGCGCTGCGCCCGCGCCCAATCCTCGCGCGAGGATACGGCCAGCGGCGCGCGCCGCCAAAAGGCGACATGGTGCGCAACGCCCTGCGCCAAAAGGGATTGGGACGCGGAGAGCAGGCCGCAGAGCGACGCTTCCAGCGCGTCGGGGTCGGGGGCTTCATCCGGGAAGACGGCAAGCGAGAGCAGAACGTCGCCCGTCAGCGGTGCGCCCGCCTCGCGCAGCATCGTCTGCCCCATTTTGGCCGACAGCTTCCAGTGGATCTGGCGAACGGGGTCGCCCGGATGATAGGGGCGGACGGCCTGCGTTTCGGTGAAATCGCCGCCGCGCCGAACGGCGGAAAGGCGGCTGTCCTCGCGCGTCTGCGGGGCGGCGCAATCGAGCGTCACCTGCGCGGGGAAGACCGTCGGCCAAACCGGCACGGTCTGCGGCGCGCCCGATGAAACCGGGAAGCGGCAAAGGCCGAAGAGATCCCGGATTTCGGCGTTTTCCGCCGTGACGGTCAACAGGCCGCAGTGCGGGACGGGCAGGGAAACGGATTCCCCCACGACGGCGGCGGCGCGCGCTTCCTCCCGCGTGAAGGCGTTTTGCAGGCGCAGCCCGGCGCGCCCCTCGCACAGAGGGAGCGGCGGCGCGCACAGGCGGCAGACGAGCGGCGCGCCCTTTTCGCCATGCCGGGGCACGTCGAGCGAAAACGCCGCCCTTCGGCTGCACCGATAGGCGCAGAGAACGGAAAGCAGCGGCACGAGCGCCGACACGGCCAGCGCCGTGCGGGTGCCGCTGTTGTTTTCAAAGAAATACAGCGCGGCGACGGCGGCCAGCTCGATCAGATAGAACAGGCGGTTCGTTTTCATAAGGCCGCGCGATCCGGATTGGGCACGTCGGCCAGCAGCTCGCGCACCACGTCGGCCGCGCTTACGCCCGCCAGACGCGCCTTGGCGGAGACGATCAGGCGGTGCGCGCAGACCGGCTCGAACACGGCCTGCACATCCTCGCTGACGGCGAAGGCGCGCCCGAGCAGATACGCCCGCGCTTTGGCCATCCGGCAAAGGAGCAGCGCGCCGCGCGGGCTGACGCCGACCTCGACATTCGGGTGCTCGCGGGAGGCCATCGTCAGCCTGGTGATGTAATCGAGCAGCGCGTCGCCGGTCTGCACGGCGCGCACATCGGCCTGCATCGCCAGCAGTTCTTCGCGCGTGAGCACCTGCTTAACCGCATCCAGCGGGTTTTCCGAAAGGCGATCCCGAAGCAGCGCCATCTGCGCGTCGTGATCGGGATAGCCGACGGACAGGCGCACCATGAAGCGATCCACCTGCGCGTAAGGGAGGAACTGCGTGCCCGCCGTGCCGACGTTGTTCTGCGTCGCGATGACGACAAAGGGCTTTTCCAGCGGATATGTCCGCCCGTCCACGGTGATCTGCCGCTCCTCCATCGCTTCCAGCAGCGCGGACTGCGTTTTGCTGGAGGTGCGGTTGATTTCGTCGCCCAGAAGCAGGTTGGCGTGTGTCGCCGCGCCCTCGTGATAGACGAATTGCCCGCTCTGCGGCTCGTACACCGAAAAGCCGACGATATCCGACGGCATCACGTCCGGTGTGAACTGCACGCGGCGGTAGCGCAGATCGACGGCGCGGGAGAGCGCCACGGCCAGCGTGGTTTTGCCCACGCCGGGCATGTCGTCCAGCAGGATGTGCCCTTCGGCCAGCAGCGCGGCGAGGATATGCTCGATGACCCCGCGCTTGCCGCGCACGGCCTTTTCCATTTCGAAAACGACGGTTTCAAGCTGTGAATTCATGGATGTTCCCTTTCTGAAAATCGAGTGCAGAATGTTGCAAGTCCCCCGGACGGAAGGACTTGCAAGGATCTGCATTCGGTTTTGAACGTGCCGTTCAAGGCGCAAATCAAGCCCGATGCGCGGGCGGCTTACAGAATCGTCAGCCGTCCCTGCGGCGCGGCGTAGGTCTCGCCGACCTGATGGTTCAGCTCGGCGGCGATGAACTGGAAGACCACGTCGCGCACGACGGCGGTGGTGACGGCGCTCTGCTCGTTGGCTTCCGCCGCGGCCTTGAGGACGTAGGAGGAATCCATGCCGTTGAAGTTGGCGTTGCTGGTGACGACGGCGTAGGTCGCCTCCGCGTCAAACGGCTGGCCGTTCACGTCGTCGATGCGCACGCGGGAGACGGAACCGGCGGTGAACCAGTGGTCGCCGTAGGCTTCCAGCGCGTCGTAGGCCTTTGCCGTATCGACGGTATAGGTCAGGCCGGAGACCTGCATCAGCGAAGCGCAGGCGTCCGCGGTTTCCGCCGTGTAGGGAAGCCCCTGAGACGCGGCTTCCAGCGTCTCCAGAAGCTGCGCGCCGGTCATATAGACGACGGCAACCTTGTTCGGGAAGGGCAGCACCTCGGCCAGCGCCTCCGCGCCGAACGTGCCTTCCGCGATATCCGCGCGGAGGTTGCCGCCGTTCCACAGCGCGACGACGTGATCCGCGTCCACGGCGATGCGGTCGTTTCCGGCCTTCACGTCGTCCTCGTCAAAGGCCGCGTTGATTTCGCCGGAAACGGCGAACCAGCGCAGCGCGTCCGCCCACAGGTCGCCGAGGTTGGTTTCGCCCTGACGCGCCGCGTTATCCGCGCCGACGAGCGTGACGGCGGCATACGCCTCGAGGGAATCGTCCAGCTCGATCACATTGCCGTGCGCGTCGGTGAAGGTGGCGGCGCAGGCGGCGGAGGAAATCAGGCACAGCGCCAGCAGCAGCGCAAAAATCTTGGAAAGTTTCATCGTTTGAGCTCCTTTGATTGTTTTCGGCTTTCCAGACAAAAAAGGCGCGGAACGCCCCTTTTTTTCCAAAAGGGCATGCCAACGCCTTCGTGATCGTCGTTTCTTTTTTCAAAAAATGGAAAAACCGTTGAAGCCGACTTCTGTCCGCCGCGTTCCACTTCTGTGGAACAAAAATATTATGGCATAGACGGGGAAAATTGTCAAGCGCCGGCAGGCGGCGGCGCGAAGGGCGCGGATTTGGCGAAACCGAATTGACGCGGGCGCGCAAAACGGTTATAATAAGGCGACAAATGAATAGCCGGTGTATCTGCGCAACATGCGCGGCGCGCAAGCGCCATAGGAATCGGATGCGATTTCCGAGCTATCCCAGTAACCGTGAAGCCGACGAACACGTGACAAGCCACTGCGAAAGCGGGAAGGCGCGCCAGTAGGACGAAGCCAAGCCGGGAGACTTGTTTACACCGTGAATCATCATTCCCCTGGGGGTGGGATATGCTATCCGACCGAAAAAACCGGTCTGCTTAGTGTCCCTCAGGGAGGGACTTTTTGTTTCTCCCGCGATTCATTTGCAATTTATTTCAGGAGGGACTTTGATATGTCCAAGAAGCTTTTTGCCCTGCTTTTCGTGATGCTGATGCTCTGCGGCGCGGCGCTGGCCGACGGAATCACCGTGACGGATATGCACGGCCGCGAAATCGCGCTCGATCAGCCCGCGACGCGCATCGTCGCGCTCACCCCGTCCGACTGCGAAATCCTCTGCGCCATCGGCTGCGAGGATGCGCTCGTCGGCCGCGGCAAATACTGCGATTATCCGGAATCCATTTCGGCTCTGCCGGTCGTGCAATCCGGCGCGGAGACCAACATCGAGGAGATTCTGGCGCTCGATCCGCAGGTCGTGCTGATGAGCGATATGTCCCAGACGGAGGAGCAGGCCAAGCTGCTCGAACAGAACGGCGTGAAGGTGGTCATCAGCGACGCGAACGACATCGCGGGCGTGTACACGGCCATCCGCATGATCGGCGCGCTGATGGCGAAGGACGACGCGGCCGAGGCGCTCATCGGCGATATGCAGGCGACCTTTGACGAAATCGCCGCCAAGAGCGAAAAGAGCGGCAAGACCATCTATTTCGAGGTTTCCCCGCTCCAGTGGGGGCTGTGGACGGCCGGAAGCGGCACGTTCATGGACGAGCTGGCGACGATGTGCGGCGTGACCAACGCGTTTGCGGATATTTCCGGCTGGCAGTCCGTCAGCGAGGAGCAGGTCATCGAGCGCAGCCCGGATTACATCGTCTCCATCGCGGGCATGGGCGATACCGCCGTGGAGGAGATCATGGGCCGCGACGGCTGGGGCGATATCGGCGCGGTGAAGAACGGCCGGGTCTATAACGCCGATTCCAACGCGATTTCCCGTCCGGGGCCGCGCCTGAAGGATGCGGCGATCGAGCTGTATCACTTCCTGAACGACGATGAGGCTGAAGAAGCCCCCGCCGCCTGACCCAAATAACAACGCAGAGGGCTGTCAAGCTGACAACACCGATATTTCAAGAATAAACTAAGTATTTTTGCCCGAAGGTTTCCAAAGGGCGAC
>UQNM01000072.1 GCA_900542395.1 uncultured Eubacteriales bacterium | reverse complement strand
GCTGGCTCAAGCGCCATTACCCTGTGCAGTTCTTCGCCGCCCTGCTCAACTCCGTCTCCTCCGACAGCGGCAAGGTCGCGGCGTATTCGCAGTATTGCCGCAAGCACGGAATTCCGCTTCTCCCGCCGGATATCAACCAGAGCGTACGCAAGTTCTCCGTCGGCCGGAACGCGCAGGGCGTGAGCGGCATCCGTTTCGGCCTCGGCGCGATCAAATCCTGCGGCGACAAGGCGATCGATTCTATCATCGCCCAGCGGCGCAAGGGCGGCCCGTATAAAGATATCTTCGATTTCTGCCAGCGCATGGATTCCGAGCAGGTCAACAAGCGCGTCGTCGAATCGCTGATTCTTTCCGGCGCAATGGATTGCACCGGCGCGAGGCGCACCCAGCTCATGGCCGTGTATGAAAGCGCGCTGGACGGCGCGGCAAAGAGCCGCCGCAGCAACGTGGTCGGGCAGACGTCCCTCTTCGGCGACGGTCTGCTCGAAGAGGTGAAGCCCACGCTGCCCGACATCCCCGAATACAACCTCCGCACGATGCTCAGCCTTGAAAAAAACGTGACCGGGCTTTACATTTCCGGCCATCCGCTGGGCGATTATTCCAAAGCCCTGTCCGCACTGGATATGAACACCGCGCGCCTGACCGAGCTGCTGGAATCGCCGGATCACGGCCTTTCCTTCGACGGTCAGCGCGTCCGCATGGGCGGCATGCTCACCGAAGTGCGGCAGAAAGCCACCAAGGCGGGCAACCTGATGGGGTTCGCCACGCTTGAGGATCTGACCGGCACCATCGAAGCGCTGGTCTTTCCGCGGGTGCTCGAGCGCGTTTCCACCGAGCTGATGCCCGATACGGCCGTGGTGCTGAGCGGCCGCCTCTCCATCCGCGAGGAGGAGGAGCCGAAGCTGATGCTCGACACCGTCGAGCCGCTCTATACCGATGCGGAGCTCGACCAGATGAGCGAAAACGGCGCGCTCTCCCCCGCCGTCAAGCAGCTTTTACCGGGCAATACGCTCTATCTGCGCCTGCCCAGCGACAGCGCCATCGGCATGGTTCAGCCGATATTGCAGCGTTTTTCGGGTCGAAAGCCCGTTGTGCTCTACATCGAAAGCACGGGCGCAAAGCTGCGCGCCCCGCAGAATCTCTTCGTTTCGCCCACGCAGGAATTGGTAGATACCCTTTCGGATATGTTGGGCGCGAAGAATGTCGTGTTGAAATAAGCGTTTCTCCTTATCAGTATCTTGAACACTAAACAGAGGTCATACAATGAGCAGAAGAAATGCCTATTCAAACCAAATCATCGCGTTAGCCCTTTTTCATCGTTATGGATGGCTGATAGTTATGTTGACATTCATGCAGTTCTTTCCTTCCCTATATATTGTCAGCGCTTTTTTCCTTGCTTTTGCCGTTTGGTCTTTTACAGGCTATAAACGAAAGTGGAAGCACATCTATTGTTCCTATCAAAACGCCTACCATAAGCCAATGAATCCAAATATGATTTGCTGGGATTCGGTCAAAAAAACTGATGTATACGGCGTTTCCCTCCTCTTTTTCTTTTTAGGCATCGTTGCGCTCTTACTGGCCACGGGCTGCATTGCACAATAAATTTCTAAAAAAGGAGTACACGCAGTATGGATGCATTTGTTGAAAAATACCTGCTTCATGCGGCCAGCCATGCCGAAAACACGTTATCGGGGAATTATCGAAAAGGAAACACCGCAGCCACAGAACTTGAACGAATGAATCAATACCTTCTCAAACTGGAAGATACGACGGCCGCTCGTTCACACATTGATGAAATCATTTGTTCTGATTTGCCTAACGCTGTTATGTGGATTGCACCGGTATGCAAGGAAGAGCAGTATAAAACAGACTTGGTTAGAAACAAGTTACTCCGTTATTCAAAAGATAAGACGCTGGGAATTTTGTCGTTAAACGCTGCAATGTTTTTGAAAATGCTGTAAACTTCTCTAAAGAAAAAGCAGAAGCCCGCAAAGCTCCTGCTTTTTTTCGTATTCCCTTATTTCTCGTAGGTCAGCGTCGGCGCGTTCTTATCGAGCTTCGTCACATATACGACGTAATCCCGCACAAAGCCATGCGTCTTGCCGGAGGCCGTCACAACCTCGTACCATGTTTCTTCCTTCACGCCCGCGTACTTGGCGAGAATCTGCAACTCCATGCCGTTGCCGAGCTGGCGAACCACCGTCGCGTTGGCCAGCGGCTCTTCGCGAACGTTCGCGGCGCGGTTCGTCGTCGCCTTGCCGATGACCTCGCGATCCTGCAAATCCTCCGTTGCAGCGGCCGTCGAAGCGCTTGAGCCCGTCGTGCTCGCGCCCTTGTCCAGCGTCACCACGTAATCGCGCAGATAACCGATCTTCTCGCCGTTCTGCGCCTGCGCCTTATACCAGACGTTGCCCTTTTTGTCCGTCGTCTGCTCGTAAATGTTGACCTTTGTGCCCTTTTTGAGCTGCACAAGTACCTTGCCGCCCATCGTCTGGCGCAGATTGGCCGCGCGGTTCGTCTTCGCCGTCGCGATCACTTCCTGATTCGCGCTCGTCTCGGTCGAATCCGCCGTCTCCTCTCCGACCGCCGCGCTTTCCTCCGCTGTGTCGCTCGGGGTCGGGGCGGAAATCTTCTGCTTCGTCGTGACGACGTAATCGCGCATCCAGCCCTCGTCCTTGCTGTCGTCCACAGTCAGATAATACCAGAGCTTGCCGGTGGAATCCGTTTTCGCCTCGTGAATGGTGACGCTTTCGCCCTTTTTGATGGTCTTTTTCACCTTCGCGTTGGCGACCGCATCCGCGCGCAGTTTGGCGTCGCGGTTCACTGTTCCCGTCCCGATTTCGGCCACAGGCGTCGGGCTCGGCTTCGGCGTGGGGCTGGGGGTCGGGCTCGGCGACGGCGTCGGCGTGGCCGTCGGTTCCGGCGTCGGGGTCGGCGTGTTGGTCAGGATGATCGGCAGCGGCGTCGCCGTCACGTCCGGCGTGGCCGTCGGTTCAGCCGTCGCAATCACCGGCGCGGGCGTTTCGATATCCAATTCGCCCGTTTCGTCGTATCCCGTGTCGTCCGTCACGGGGTCGTTCGCGTCCTCGCCGCCCATGTCGGGGGTCGCAAAGCCCGCGCTCCAATCGCTGTCGGGCGTGATGTACGCATCGCCGCCGCTTACGGTCGGCTCGTCCGTCGCGTCGCCCACCGGGCCGAAGACAATCGGCGCAGGGTTCGTCGTCTGCTCCGGAATCATGTTTACGGATTCGCTCGGCTTCACGCCGCCGTTCGTGTTTCGCTTGTTGGTGATGACCGCGCGCACGACAACCAGCGCGATCAAAATCACGACCAGCAGCACAATCACGCCGCCGAGCATTTTCACCGTCCCGCCGGCACTTCCGCCGCCCTTTCGCGCGCCCTTTTTCACGCTTGAAGCGGCGTATTCGTCCTCGTCCTCATAGTCGTCGGCGTAATCGTCGTCATATTCGTCGCCGTCCATATCCTGATAGGGGCTGCTGCGCTTCGGCTGGTCAAAGTCGCCGTCATCATAATCGCGGTTTCTGGCCATCGTAAAACCCTCCTTAACCCTGCCCAATCGGCATGGGGATAGATCATTCATGGTATACGCCCATTATAAAGTTTTTGTCACAGAGTTGCAAGCATTTTTAACTTTTTCGTCAATTTTTGACACGCTTGGGCGGGTTTGGCGCGCTTTTCGGCATACAAAAACCCCGTTCTCCTCCGCGTCTGCGGAAAAGAACGGGGCTTTGATTGTTTTCTACCGCTCAGGCGGCGCAGCCGAAATTACTCGGCGGCCAGCTTCTTGTAGGTCTCGAGGCGGCGCTTCGCGTCTTCCTCGTTGATCTTGTAAGCTTCCTCAGCCTTGGCCGGGAACAGCTTCGCCAGAGAGGCGTAGCGAACCTCGCCGCGGATGAAGTCCTGATAGCTTTCGGTCGGATCCTTGCTGTCCACAATCAGCGGATTCTTGCCCTGCTCGGCGAACTCCGGATTGTAGCGGTACAGCGGCCAGTAACCGCAGGCCACAGCGCGCTTGATTTCCATCTGCGCGTGCGCCATGTTGATGCCATGGTTGATGCACGGCGCGTAGGCGATGATCAGGGACGGGCCATGGTAAGCCTCGGCCTCGTTCATGGCCTTCAGGAGCTGAGCCGGGTTCGCGCTCATGGCGACGGTCGCAACGTACACGTAGCCATAAGACATCGCCATCATGCCCAGATCCTTCTTGCGGGTCTTCTTGCCGGAGGCAGCGAACTTCGCAATGGAGCCGGTCGGGGTGGACTTGGAAGCCTGTCCGCCGGTGTTGGAGTACACCTCGGTGTCCAGAACGAGCACGTTGACGTCCTCGCCCTGCGCCAGCACGTGGTCAACTCCGCCGTAGCCGATGTCGTAGGCCCAGCCGTCGCCGCCGAAGATCCACTGGCTCTTCTTGATCATCATGTCCTTCATGGACGCGATTTCCTTGCAGAGGTCGCTGTCGCAGCCCTCAACAAGCGCAGCCAGCTTCGCGGAAGCAGCCTTGCTCGCCTCGCCGTCGTTCATCGCGGCCAGCCAAGCCTCGCAGGTCTCCTTCGCTTCGCCCTCAACCTGACCGGCCAGCTCGGTGACGAGCTCAGCCAGCTTGGCGCGGCGCTGCGTGGTCGCCAGGTTCATGCCGAAGCCGAACTCAGCGTTATCCTCGAACAGGGAGTTCGCCCAAGCCGGGCCCTGACCCTTTTCGTTGGTGGTGTACGGAACGGTCGGAGCGCTGCCGCCATAGATGGAGGAGCAGCCCGTCGCGTTGGCCACCATCATTCGGTCGCCGAAGAGCTGGGTGACGAGCTTGACGTACGGGGTCTCGCCGCAGCCAGCGCAGGCGCCGGAGAACTCAAACAGCGGCTTGAGGAACTGGCTCTCCTTGACGTTCGCCTTGTTGAGGATCGTGGAATCGACCTCCGGAATCGTCTGAGCGTACTCCCAGTTCGCCTCTTCAGCCTTCTGATCGGCCAGCGGCTCCATGGTCAGGCACTTGCCGAGGCAGACATCGACGCAGTTGCCGCAGCCGGTGCAGTCGAGCGGAGAAACCTGGATGCGGAACGCCTTGCCGGCGAACTGCTTGCCCAGCGCCTTCTTGGTGACGAAGGAAGCCGGAGCGGTGCCCTCGTCCACGAGGTACGGACGGATCGCGGCGTGCGGGCAGACCAGGGAGCACAGGTTGCACTGTACGCACTTGGTCACGTCCCAAGCCGGAACCTTCACGGCGATGCCGCGCTTCTCGTACTTGGTGGTGCCGGTCGGCACAACGCCGTCAGCCGCAATCGCGGAAACCGGCAGCTTGTCGCCTTCCTGCGCGAGGATCGGCTTGACGAAGTTCTTGTAGTACTCGTCGCCCTCGACCTGCATCGCAACAGCGCCGGTGGTCGCGTTGGCCCACTCGGCCGGGACCTTCACCTCGCGCAGACCGGAGATCGCGATGTCGATCGCATCCCAGTTCTTCTGCACGACGGCGTCGCCCTTCTTGCCGTAGGTCTTCTTGGCATACGCCTTCATGTACTCGTCAGCCTGCTCGTAGGGGATGACGTCGGCCAGCTTGAAGAACGCGGCCTGCATGATGGTGTTGATGCGGTTGCCCATGCCAACCTTCGCGGCCAGATCAATCGCGTCGATGGCGTAGAACTTGATGTGCTTCTTGGCGAGCTGCTGCTTCATGGAAGCCGGCAGGTTCGCGTCAAGCTCCTCGTCGCTCCACTGGCAGTTGAGCAGGAACGTGCCGCCATCCTTCAGGGTGGAGAGCATGTCGTACTGCGTCACATACGCCGGGTTGTGGCAGGCGGTGAAGTCCGCCGCGTCGATCTGATACGGGGACTGGATCGGCGTCTTGCCGAAGCGCAGGTGAGAAACCGTCAGACCGCCGGACTTCTTGGAGTCGTAAGCGAAGTACGCCTGCGCGTACATATCGGTGTGGTCGCCGATGATCTTGATGGAGTTCTTGTTCGCGCCGACGGTGCCGTCAGAGCCGAGGCCGTAGAACTTGCAGCTGATCGCACCGGCCGGAGCGGCGTTGAAGATCTCGCCGGTCGGCAGGCTGGTGTTGGTCACATCGTCCACAATGCCGACGGTGAAGTGGTTCTTCGGCTCGTCGAGCTTGAGGTTGTCAAACACAGCCTTAACGTGGGTCGGCGTGAACTCCTTGGAGCCCAGGCCGTAGCGGCCGCCGACGACCTCGATCTTGCGGCCTTCCTCGATGAGGGCGGTGCAGACGTCGAGGTAAAGCGGCTCGCCCAGGGAGCCGGACTCCTTGGTGCGGTCGAGCACGGCGATGCGCTTGCAGGTCGCCGGGATGGCGTCCACGAAACGCTTGGTGCAGAACGGACGATACAGGTGAACGCTCACCAGACCGACCTTCTCGCCCATCTCGTTGAGCTTGTTGACGGCCTCGGTCGCAACGTCGCAGCCGGAGCCCATCGCCACGATGACGTACTCCGCATCCGGAGCGCCGACGTAGTCAAACGGCTTGTGCGGGCGGCCGGTGATCTTGCCGACCTCGTCCATGACCTCTTCCACAATCGCCGGAACGGCGTTGTAGTACTTGTTGCCAGCCTCGCGGCCCTGGAAGTAGATATCCGGGTTCTGCGCGGTGCCGCCAAGGGTCGGGTGATCCGGATTCAGCGCGCGGGCGCGGAACTCGGCAACCTTCTCGGCCGGGAGCAGCTTGGCCATGTCCTCATAAGCGATCTCGTCGATCTTCTGAATCTCGTGAGAGGTACGGAAGCCGTCGAAGAAGTGCAGGAACGGCACGGAGCTCTTCAGCGTGGCGACATGGGCGACGAGCGCCATGTCCTCCGCCTCCTGAACGGAGTTGGAAGCCAGCATCGCAAAGCCGGTCTGGCGGCAGGCCATCACGTCGGAGTGGTCGCCGAAGATAGACAGCGCGTGGTAAGCCAGCGCACGAGCGCTCACGTGGAAGACGCAGGGCAGCAGCTCGCCGGCGATCTTGTACATGTTCGGGATCATCAGCAGCAGGCCCTGAGACGCGGTGAACGTCGTGGTGAGCGCGCCGGCCTTCAAAGAGCCGTGCACGGCACCGGCGGCGCCGGCTTCGGACTGCATCTCCGCGATGCGGACCGTCTGACCAAAGAGATTCTTGCGATCGTGCGCAGCCCAGTCATCCGCAACTTCCGCCATCGGGGAAGACGGGGTGATCGGGTAGATCGCTGCCACTTCGCTGAACGCATAAGCGACGTGGCTGACAGCAGTATTGCCGTCAACGGTCATTTTCTTAGCCATTGGTAAAAACCTCCCTATGTAAATCAAGGTTTAACGCCTCTGTGAGAAGCCCGCCCGCGCAGGGATCGTCGCAAGCAGACATTTCTCCACGTTTTCTATTATAGCCTTCTGGCAATTTAATGTCAACCGCGGCAGGAAATTTCGCATCGATTTTGAGCACATTTTGGCGCTTATGGAAGAAATCAGCCCTTCCTTATGCCCTCTGCACACATGATCTGACGACCTGACCCGCCCGTTTTGTCGAAATGGCTCTTGACAAGCGCGCCGCCGACCGATACAATCGTCCTTAACCCGTTTATATGTCGGTTGATTTGTCTTGCTTCCGCTTTCTTTCCACTCGGTTTACGCTGTGGTTTTTTTCGGAGCTTTTCAGGATGATCGTCAAAGGAGTTTTTGATTATGCGCCGTCTTCTTTCCGCCGTTTTTCCCCGCGCCAACGCAAAAGCGCTTCGCAGCGCCGCGCTTCTCACGCTGCTGCTCGTCCTTGTCGCGCATGGCTTTTGCTTCACAAATCTGACCTATTCCGGCGCGTCCGTCATGCTCAACGCCGCCAAGGGCAGCAGCGCGCAGATTTCCTCCGGCGCGTTCCTTCTGCCGATTTACTGGCGCATCCGCGGAGCGATCGCCTCGCCGCTCTGGGTCGGGCTGCTCAGCGCCGCCTATCTTTCTCTGGCCTCAGCGCTCATCTGCGGGCTGCTTCATCTCGCCTCGCCGTATCTGATTGCGATGCTCAGCGGCGCGATGGCGCTTTCTCCGGCCGTTCTGGCCGCCTTTGCCGGTTCGATTCACACGGCGGATTCGCTCTTTCTCGCCGTTCTGCTGGCGGTGTGCGCAGTCGTGCTGTGTCTGCGCGTTCGCGCGGGTGCACTGCTTGGCGCGCTTGTTCTGGCCGGAGCACAGGCGCTGGATCGCTGCGCACTCGCCTTCTTCCTTTCCCTGACCGCGCTCTGCCTGCTCCGGTCGCTCCTGTCCGATGATGAGGAAACGTCGCGCGCCGTCCTTCGCTGCGCCGTTCGCGCGCTGCTGTGCGCGGCGCTGGGCATGGCGCTCTGCGGCGGCGGCTTTCTGCTGTTCCTGCGTCGCTTCGGTCTCGACCTTGAGGCCTCGCTGCAAACCCCGGCGGGCAAAGGGCTGGTCGGCGCATGGCTTTATCCGTTCAATCTGCTCTTTCAGCCGCTGACCATTTACACGCACGTCGGCGCGGTTCTCCATGCATTGTTGATTGCGCTCGGCGCGTTCGCGCTTTTCAAACGGCTGCCCCATTTGAAGGGGCGCGCTTCCGGGGTGATTCTGCTGCTTCTCGTCTTCCCGCTGCTGGTCAATCTGCCCGCCTTTTCCACGCTCCCTGCCGACCAGACCAGCATGCCCTATGTCCTGCTGGATGCGCTTCTCATCATTCTGCTGCAAGCCGCGTTCGAGTTTTCCATCGACGAGCGCCATCTGGCCTATCGGCTCGGCAGCGTCACGCTCGGCGTTGCGCTGCTGGGAACGACGCTCTTCGCCAATCAGGTCTATCTGAAAAAAGCGCTGGAATTTGATTCTACCCTGTCCGTGATGACCCGTGTCATTGCCCGTGCCGAGGCCGAACCCGAATTTGAGCTCAGCAATACGCCCGTTGCGCTCGTCGGCTCCATTGAGGATTCGGATGTGTCCGCCGTGCACGAGGGCTTTGAAAAGCTCGACGCGCTGGATGTCACCCGCAACAATTACGCCGCCGTGGATGACGAGGGAAATACGTGGTACATGTGGGAAGTCATGGGTTATCCCTTTAATCTTGTGGATGCCTTTACGCTCGGCCAGCTCGCCGCGCGGGACGATGTGCAGGCCATGCCCGCCTTCCCGGCGGAGGACTGCTGCCGGATGCTCGACGGCACACTGGTCATCAAATTAAGCGATATTGAGCAGGAGGTTTTCTGATGGGATTGACCTTTGGCCGCTGCCGTGACGCGAGCGGCCCGTTGATGGACGCCGCCATGGCGCTGTACCGCCGGAGCTTTCCCGCGCATGAATTGCGCCTCTGGCCGGATCAGCAGGCCGCGATGAATGATCCGCTGTATCACTTCGATCTCTGCCTGCTGGATGGCGTGCTGGCCGGTCTGATCCTCTACTGGGATTTCGGCGCGTATATCTATGTGGAGCATCTCTGCGTCGAGCCGTCCATGCGCGGTCACGGTCTGGGCACGCTGATCCTCGCCGAACTGGCGAAAAAAGGCAAGCCGATCATTCTGGAAATCGACCCGCTCACGGATGACGTCGCCGTTCGCCGCAAGGGCTTTTACGAGCGCTGCGGCTACATCGCCAACGGCTTCGCACACGTTCATCCGCCGTATCAGGCGGCCAACCACGGCCACGCGCTCATCGTTATGAGCCATCCCCGCGCCCTTTCGCAGGCCGAGTTTGATACTTTCACCGTCGATCTGTGCGAGAAGGTCATGGCGTACAGCGAAAGTAAACGAAACGGTTAACGCCCCCGGTCAGCTCCCTCTAAGAGGGGGCTTTATTTATGCCTCCCTCTTTGCAGGCGTGACGGAAAGCCTTAATAAACCACCGTCTCCCCAACGCCGATTCCGTCAAGAATCTGCGTCGTCTCGTCGGTCATCATGCCCAGCGTCACCCGGCGCGTTTCGCCGCTTTCCAGCGTCACGCAATACCCCGCGCCGTCCTTTTGCAGCGCGTCCGTCGGAATCAAAATCGCGTCGTCTTCGGCATTCACGATGATCTCGCCGGAGACGTTCATGCCGCCTTTGACGCGCTCATCCTCGCTGCTCACCGTCACGGTCACGTCGTAGGTCGTCACGCCGGAGCTTGTGTCGCCCAGCGGCGCGACCTTCTGCACCACGCCGGTCAACGCCGCGTCGGACAGCGCATCGACGGAGAGCGCCGCGCGCTGCCCCGGCTGAACGGAGAGGATATCCAGCTCGTCAACGGCCAGCGTGAGCGTCAGCCCCGCGCCGACCGCCAACACAAGCACGACGACGATTTTCACCGTTTTGCGGATGACCTTGCCCGCCCTGCCGCGCTTTTTCTTCTTGGGTCGCCGCGCAGGCTGCGCCGCGTTCAATTCAGATTCATGCACATCCTTTTCGCCCATGAAATCCATCCTCCTGGTTCGTATTGATTGACTACGGCGGCCATTTTAATGGAATTTCATGGCAGAAATGTGAACCTGTTGAATCGTTTCGGCAAATTTTCACGCATTAAAAAAAGGCGTTCCCCTCCGCTTGAGGGGAACAGCCTCGTCTTTTTTACGTTTTTAGGTGTGCTTCTTCTTCAGGCCAATCGCGCAGGCTCCCGCCGCCGCCAACATGATAACTGTCAGCAATATACCAACTATTTTTTTCATTGTTATGCGTCCTTTTTTCCGCATCGGCGTTAAGCGTC
>UQNM01000071.1 GCA_900542395.1 uncultured Eubacteriales bacterium | reverse complement strand
CAAAGGGCGACCGGAAAGCCCTTTGGTGGGGCGATGGGGCAAAGCCCCATATCCCAAAATGCTCAGACATTTGTTTCCTGAAATGTTCGGTTTAAGCTTGCCAGTCCCTTTTATATGCTTACTTTTTACATGCGACCACCCAATAGCCGCCGTCGCGCTCGATGGTCTCGGCCTCGGCGTACAGCTCTTTCAAAAATTTGAGCGCGCTCGGCGCGCCCTGCTGCTTGCGGATGACGAGGAACAGCCTGCCGCCCTCCGCCAGATGCGCCTTTGCATCCTCAAACATCCGATAAATCACGGCCTTGCCCGCGCGAATCGGCGGGTTGGTCATCACCGCGTCGAACTCGCCTTCGACGCGCTCAAAGCCGTCGGAGAGGACAGCCTTGGCCTGCATGCCGTTTTTCTGCACATTGCGCACGGCGAGATCGAGCGCGCGCTCGTTCACGTCGGCCATCGTCACATCCAGCGCCGGGAAGCGGGCAAGCGCCATGACGGTCATCGCGCCCCAGCCGCAGCCCATATCGAGCACGCGGCCATGCAGCTCCGGCAGGCTCTTGCAGAGGATTTCGCTGCCGGGGTCGATATGCTGCTTGGAGAACACGCCCGCGTCGGTTTCAAAGGCCAGCGTCCTGCCCATAAACACGCTGGTGAAATGCCTTTCCTCGTGCTCGCTGGTCGGGTTATTGGTGTAGTAATATTCAGCCATTGAAAAGCTCCTTTTTGGGGCTTTGCCCCAACCCCCACCAAGAACCGGAGGTTCTTGGATTTCCCGCCGGAGTTGTCAAGCTTAAACCAAACATTTCAAAAACAAATGTCTAAGCATTTTTGGATATGGGGCTTTGCCCCATCGCCCCACCAAAGGGCTTTCCGAGCGTTTACGGCGCCTGTTTGGCGCATCGCCCTTTGGAAACCTTCGGGCAAAAATACTTAGTTTTTTTAAATATCGGTTTTGTTAGCTTGACAGCACCAACTCATTTCGTCTCATTCGCAGTTCCATCCAAAGGACCAAAATCGCCGTTGACCGGTTCAATTTCAAGGAGAGCGACCTCATCATCCGTCAGCTCGCGCCACGCGCCCGGCTTCAATGCGGGGTCGAGCGCAAGCGCGCCGATGGCCATGCGCTTGAGGTAGACGACGTGCTTTCCCCGTGCGGCAAACATGCGCTTGACCTGATGATACTTGCCCTCGGTCACGCGGATATACGCCGCGTCGCCGCCGTCGCGCCTGAGCTTCGCCGGGCGCGCGTCAAATTCGCCGTCCGCATCGCGGATGTGAATCCCCGCTTCCAGCGCGGCGACGTCTTCATCGGTCAATTCGCCGTCGAGCCGGGCGTAATAGACCTTGCCGACCTCGTGCCGGGGCGAAATGATGCGGTGCGCAAGCTGGCCGTCGGAGGTGATGACCAGCAGCCCCTCGGTGTCCTTATCCAGCCGGCCGGCGGGCATCGCGCCCATGGCCGCGTACATCGGCGGGAGCAGATCCATCACGGTCTTCTGCTTTTTATCCCGTGCGGCGGTCAGCACGCCGGACGGCTTGTTGAGCATCACATGGCGCACGGCCTTATAGCAAAGCCGCCTGCCGTCCAGCCGAACGTCGCTCTGCGCGCCGTCCACCTGCATGCCCGCGTCCCGCGCGCCCGCGCCGTCCACCGTCACGCGCCCCGCGCGCACCATCGCCTTGATTTCGCTCCTCGTGCCCTCGCCGAGCAGCGCAAGCAGCTTGTCCAGCCGCATCTTTTCGCCCAAAATACCGTCCCCCATACCCGCGTCGTTTCAAGTGCTTTCCATTATACCGCACGGCGGACGGTTTTGCAATCGCGCGGCGGGTTTGGCGATTTTTTGTCAGCCTCGGCCTGCGGCCTTTTAGTCCCGCCTTTAGCATGCGCGGGACGAAATTCGCCCGGATGGACATTTTGTGTTCAAAAACTGTCCCGTTTCCGGGGGCTGTCATGGAAACATCACATGAATTCGCTTTCCCTTTTGCGCAGATTATGATATAATGCAGATAAGCGGAAAAACCCTGCGCTTTCAGGGCGCGGGGGCTTTCCAATGTGCTTTCGGCAAGATAAACCCAATATCACAGGAGTGTGTTCACAATGAGGAAAAAGCAATGCGTTGCCATGCTGCTTGCAGGCGGCCAAGGCAGCCGTCTGGGCATCCTGACCAAGGACGTCGCCAAGCCGGCGGTTCCCTACGGCGGAAAATACCGTATCATTGATTTTCCGCTCTCCAACTGCACCAATTCGGGCATCGACGTGGTGGGCGTGCTGACGCAGTACCGCCCGCTGGAGCTGAACGCCTACATCGGCTCCGGCTCTCCGTGGGATCTTGACCTTTCCAACGGCGGCGTTTACGTTCTGCCGCCGTACCAGACCGGCAAGACCGGCGAATGGTACAAGGGCACGGCCAACGCCATCTATCAGAACATCCCCTTCATCGCGCAGTGGGATCCGGAGTACGTGCTGGTGCTCTCCGGCGACCACATCTACAAGATGGATTACAACGCGATGCTGCGCGAGCACATCAAGAACGGCGCGGATCTGACCATCGCCGTGCGCGAAGTGCCGTGGGAAGAAGCGCCGCGCTTCGGCATCCTCAACACGGACGAGAACAACCGCATCACCGAGTTTGAGGAGAAGCCCGCCCAGCCCAAGAGCAACAAGGCCTCCATGGGCGTTTACATCTTCTCCTGGAGCAAGATGCGCAAGTATCTGGAATTGGACGAGGCCAACCCGAACAGCGACAACGACTTCGGCAAGAACATCATCCCGGCGATGCTCGAGGCCGGGGAGAACCTCTACACCTACACGTTTGACGGCTACTGGAAGGACGTCGGCACGATCGAATCCCTCTGGGAAGCGAACATGGATCTGCTCGAAATGCCCATGCCGATCGACCTGTACGACAAGCGCTGGCGCATTTACGCCCGTAATCCGGGCATGCCGCCGCACTACATCGCCGACGGCGCGAAGGTCGTCAACTGCCTGATTACCGAGGGCTGCGAGGTCAAGGGCGTCATCAACCATTCCGTGCTCTTTGCGGGCGTGACGGTGGAAACCGGCGCGGAGATCACCGACGCGGTCATCATGCCGGGCGCGGTCATCGAGCGCGGCGCGGTGGTTCGCCGCGCAATCGTCGCGGAGAACGCGCACATCGGCGCGGGCGCGGTGGTCGGCGAGGAAACCGGCAAGATCGCCGTGGTCGGCCACAACGCCGTGATCCCCGCGGGGGACAAGGTTGCCGCCGGCGTTCAGGTTGACGCCAGCGCGCAGCAGTAAGGAGGGCACCCACAATGAAAGACGTCATGGGTTTGATTTTTACCGGTGAAAACGACATTCACCTCGGCGAGCTGACCAGCCTGCGCGCGGTTGCCGCCCTTCCGATCGCGGGTCGTTACCGCGTGATCGACTTCCAGCTTTCCTCGATGGTGCACAGCGGCATCAAGAACGTCGGCGTGATCACCCAGAAGAACTATTCCTCCCTGATGGATCACATCGGCTCCGGCCGCGAGTGGGATCTGCACGGCAAGCAGGGTCTTGTGATGCTGCCGCCGTTCCTGACCCGCGAGAACATGGGCGTTTATTCCGGCCTGCTGGACGCGCTCAAATCCAACTGCACCTATCTGCGCCTTTCCCGTCAGGAATACATCGTGCTGACCAACAGCCACACGATCTACAACATGGATTACACCGACGCGCTCAAGTATCACATTGAAAAGGGCGCGGACGTGACCGTGCTCTATGCGCACGGCGCGAAGGCCGTCGGCACCGAGGGCGAAAACGACACGTTCCTCTCCGTCGATGAGGACGGCAAGGTGACGGGCATGGAAATCGGTTCCTCCGTGCCGACCCGCGACTGCGCCTCCCTGAAGGTCTACATCACCAAGCGCGAGCTGCTGCGCCAGCTCGTCGAGCAGGCGGCGGCCAACGGCATGCACGACTTTGACCGCGACATTCTCCAGCGCAACATCAACGACGGCAACCTCCGGGTTTACGGCTACGAATACAAGGGGCTGGCCTGCCAGATCGACTCCATCCAGTCCTACTTCAATTTCAACATGTCGCTGCTCTCCGGCGACGTGCGCCGTCAGCTCTTCCCGGCGGATCGCCCGGTGTATACCAAGGTGCGCGACGACCTGCCGACCCGCTATGTGGAGGAGTGCGAGTGCTCCAACTCCCTGATCGCCAACGGCTGCATGATCGAAGGCACGGTCATCAACTCCGTCATCTTCCGCGGCGTGAAGGTCGCCAAGGGCGCGGTTGTCAAGAACTCCATCGTCATGCAGGACGCGCAGATTCAGGAAGGCGCGGAGATCGACCACTGCATTCTGGATAAGCAGAGCGTCATCCGCCGCAACGGCCGCCTGATCGCGCCCGCCGCTTACCCGATCGTCATCGCCAAAAACGTTGTGATTTAACGCCAAGCGGGGGCTGTTCATGTGTGGACGGTTCCCGCATTTTCATCAAACCATAGGAGGAATTCCCATGAAGATTCTCTTTGCGGCATCCGAATGTGTCCCTTTCATTAAGACCGGCGGTCTGGCCGACGTGGTCGGCGCGCTCTCCCCGGTGCTCAAGGCGCAGGGCGCGGACGTGCGCGTCATCCTGCCGCTGTACGCCGCCATCCCGGAGCAGTACGTCAGCCAGATGAAGCTGGAATGTGAGTTTGAGGTCGAGCTTTGCTGGCGCCGCCAGTATTGCGGCATCAAGAGCCTCGAATATCAGGGCGTGACCTTCTATTTTGTGGATAACCAGTATTACTTCGGCCGTTCCTACATCTACGGTCTGGGCGGCGACGAATACGAGCGCTTCGGCTTCTTCGACCGCGCGGTGATCGACGCGCTGGTTCACCTCGACTTCAAGCCCGACGTGATCCACTGTCACGACTGGCAGACCGGCATGATCCCGGCGCTGCTCAAGATTCAATACGCGCAGTTCCCGTTCTATCAGGATATGAAGACGGTGTACACCATCCACAACCTCCAGTATCAGGGCGTGTTCCCGATCAAGGCGGTTCAGGATACGCTCGGCCTGGGCGACGATCTATTCACCTCGGACAAGCTGGAGTGCTACGGCTGCGCGAACTACATGAAGGCCGGCCTCGTCTACGCGGACGAGCTGACCACCGTTTCCCCGAGCTACGCGGACGAGATCCAGACCGCGTTCTACGGCGAGCGTCTGGACGGCCTCCTGCGCGCGCGCAAGGATCAGCTCGTGGGCATCCTCAATGGCATCGACGTGAACGACTACGACCCGGCGAAGGATCCGCAGATTTACGCGAACTACGATCCGTATCACCTCGGCGGCAAGGAGACCTGCAAGGCGGAGCTGCAAAAGGAGCTCGGCCTGACGGTTGACCCGACCGTGCCGCTGGTGGGCATCATCTCCCGCCTTTCCAACCAGAAGGGCTTTGACCTGATCGAGTGCGTCATCCGCGAGCTGATGGCGACCGGTATTCAGCTCGTCGTGCTCGGCATGGGCGAGGCGAAATACACCAACCTGTTCTCGTGGGCGGAGAGCGAGTATCCGGGTCGGCTGGCGGCGCGCTTCGCGATGAACCACCAGCTGGCACACCGCATCTACGCGGGCAGCGACATGTTCCTCATGCCCAGCCAGTTCGAGCCGTGCGGCCTCTCCCAGATGATCGCCATGCGCTATGGCTCTGTGCCGATCGCGCGCGAGACCGGCGGCCTGCGCGACACCGTGCTCTCCTACAACAAGTTCACCGACGAGGGCAACGGCTTCACGTTCTTCAACTATAACGCGCACGACATGCTGCACACCGTCCGCCGCGCCGTGCACTACTATCAGAACAACCGCGAGGTCTGGTATCGCCTGATCGTGCGCGGCATGACCGGCGACTATAGCTGGTATTCCTCCGCCGGCAAGTACATGGCGCTCTATGAGGACGTGACCCGTCCCGCGACGAGCTTCACGCTCACCGAGGAGACGCCCGAAAACCCTAAGACCGCCCCGGCTTCTCAGGCGGAGGTCGGGGATGTGAAGGAAGCGCCCAAGGCCGAGGAGAAGCCCAAAGCCAAGCGCGGCCCCCGCAAGAAAGCTGTTGCCGAAGCCGCCAAGGTGAAGGAAGAAGCCGAGGAAAAGCCCAAGGCCAAGCGCGGCCGCAGGAAGGCCGAGCCGAAGGCTGAGGCCGCCGTTGAGGTTGCCGAGGTGAAGGAGGAAGCCAAGGAAGCCCCCAAGGCTGAGGAAAAGCCCAAGGCCAGGCGCGGCCGCAAAAAGGCCGAGCCGAAGGTTGAGGCCGTCGCCGAAGCCGCCGAGGTAAAGGAAGAGGCCAAGGAAGCCCCCAAGGCCGAGGAAAAGCCCAAGGCCAAGCGCGGTCGCAAGAAGGCCGAGCCGAAGGTTGAGGCCGTCGTCGAGACCGCCGAGGTGAAAGAAGAAGCCAAGGAAGCTCCCAAGGCCGAGGAAAAGCCCAAGGCCAAGCGCGGCCGCAAGAAGGCCGAGCCGAAGGTTGAGGCCATGGCCGAGGTTGCCGAGGTGAAGGAAGAAGCCAAGGAAGCCCCCAAGGCCGAGGAAAAGCCCAAGGCCAAGCGCGGTCGCAAGAAGGCCGAGCCGAAAGCCGAGCCGAAGGCCGAGTAAATCCGTTTGACATTCTCCCCCGATGCAGATCAAACCCTGCATCGGGTTTTTGATTGCCCCGCTATTGATTCTTGCGCGCAATTCAGCTACAATAGAAACCGTAATGATTTAAGCGGCTCAAAGCCGCAATGCGCTTCCGCTTTGAAAGGAGCCCTCCATGAACCTTCTGCCCCTAAAACAACGCCGTTCCGCCCTGCTCACGCTGGTTTCCGTTCTGGCCGCCGCATATGCCGCGCCGTATCTCGTCCCCGACAGCCCGGATTCTCTGGTCTTTCGGGATGGCATACTGCCCGCGCTGCTGCTGCTCGCGGCGGCTTATCCCGCCCGCGCGGCGTTTGAAAAGCATCCTGCGCGCGCACTGAAATACGGCGGCTTTCTGGCGCTGGTCTCCTCGTTTTTCCTCGGGCTGGGCAGCGAGCTGATGGTTTACGACGGCTTTCTGCCCGGCGCGGGCAGCTTCATCCGCCGCCTTGCCGTTCCCTGCCTGATGACCCCGCTGCTGGGCGCGCTGTTTTCCTACCTCTTTGCCGCGCCTGCGCGGAATGATGCGCCCGGCGGCCGCCGCCTGCCTGTTCCGCTCTATTTTCTGGTCTTTGCGCTCTCCTATACGGCGACGCTGCTGGCCTTCTTCCCCGGCGTCATCAACTATGATTTCGAGGGCGAAATCGTACAGTATATGACCGGCGAATATCTGGCCTCTCACCCGATTTTCCATTCCATGCTGACCGGCGTACTCTATCAAATCGGCACGGCGCTCTTCGGCAGCGCGACCGGCGGCGCGGCGACGTACAGCGTCTTTCAGCTTCTCTGCCTGTCCGCCATGTTCGCGTGGTGCTGCGGCTTCCTGCAAAAGCGCGTGCCGCTGTGGGCGGTTCTGCTCGTCGCGGCCGCCATGGCCATCCTGCCCTTCAACGGCATACTGGCCATCTCGACGGTCAAGGATACGCTCTTCACCGGCCTGTGCGCGATGCTCTGCCTGACCCTGTGGGAAATCGCCGAAGATCCGGATGCGTTCATGGCGCGCAGGGCGGCGCTCCTGCGCGTGTTCCTCATCTGTCTGGTCATGTCGCTGCTTCGCCACAACGCCGTCTTCGCCGTCCTGCCCGCGGTGCTCGCCGTCGTCGTCCTCTGCCACGGCGCGCGCAAAAAGGCCGCGGCGCTCTGCGTCGTGACGATGCTCTTCTGCCTCGGCATGCCCCGCTGTCTGCAATACGCGACCCATGCCAAGGCGCTGCTCAGCTCCGAGCTGATGAGCGTCCCCTGCCAGCAGCTCATGCGCACCGCCGCGCGGGTGGACGAGCTGACGGATGAGGAATACGACGAGATTGCCGCGTGGTTCTCCGGCGCCATCCATCGCTATCGCCCGAGCTACGCCGACCCGGCCAAGGGCGGCAATTTCGATTTGGCGCGCTACACGGCGCATCCCGAGGAATACTGGTCGCTGTGGAAAAAGTACGCCAAGCGCTACCCGCGCGTCTATATCGAGGCGTTTTTCGCCAACTGCATGGGCATCTGGTATCCGGACGACACGACCCATGCCCACACGATGGATACCGAGGAATGGGATAACGTCTATCTACGAACCGTCAACATCGTGCCCGAAATGGTCGGCGAGGTCACCGCCCATTCGTATCTGCCCGCCTATCGGACGTGGATTTACAATTCGACGCATCACTCCAGGCACGAAAACGTTCCGCTCTATTCGCAGTTGTTCAAACCCTCGACCTACGTGTATCTGCTGCTGGCGCTGACGCTGCTGCTGTTCTATCGCCGCGAACGCCGCTGGGCGCTCTGCACGCTGCCGGTCTGGGGCATCATCCTCTCGCTGCTCTTCTCGGCGTGCATCCTGATTCGCTATTCGTATCCCTTTATGATCTGTGTCCCGATGCTGGCGCTGCTGATTCTCTTTTCAAATCGCCGTCCCGCCTGACGCTGTTCCGCTCAGGGCATGACGCGCTTATCTGCCGTTTTTTGCGGCAGAACAGACTGTAGACAAAAAGCTATTCTCCTCCCGAAGGGGGGGGGGGAGAATAGCCCTTTCCGCAAATGAAAGAATAGCTGAATTTCTTGATTTTGCTATTCAAGTCAGGTTTGCTTATGTCAACAAGCTGGTCTGCCGTTTTTCGCGGCAGATTTTTTTTATTTTGGTCTTGACAACGCGCCCGTTTTGATGTATCATTGTATTAAGTCCTTAGTACAGTAACACAAGAAAGGAGCTTCATCATGGAATGGTCCATTGTCGCCGGTCGTCCCGTCTATCTCCAGCTCATCGAACAGCTGGAGCTGGCCATCGTCGTCGGCGAATACCCGCCGGGCGAAAAAATCCCCGGCGTGCGCGACCTCGCCGCGCAGGCGCAGGTCAACCCCAACACCATGCAGCGCGCGCTCGCCGAGCTGGAAGCGCGCGGCCTGCTGGAAACCCAGCGAACGGCAGGGCGAACCGTGACGGGCGACGTCGAAAAAATCGCGCAGACCCGACGGGCGCTCGCGCAGACGCTGGTTCACCATTTTTATCATCAGGCGGCGGCGCTCGGCCTCACGAAAGCCGAAATCGCCGCGCTGCTCGAACAGGAGGAGGCATAACCATGGCGGCTATCTACACCGCGAACCATCTTCAAAAGAACTACGGCGGCCGCGTCGCGCTGCGCGACGTGAGCTTCTCGATCGAGCCGGGGCGGCTGGTCGGCCTGCTCGGCCCGAACGGCGCGGGCAAATCGACGCTGATCAAATGCTCGATGGGGCTGCTCACGCCGACCGCCGGCGAAATCACCATCGGCGGCGTAAAGCCCGGCCCGGCCAGCAAGGCCATCACATCCTATCTGCCCGACCGCATGGCGCTCTCCACGAGCATGCGCGTGCGCGACGCGGTGGCCATGTACGCGGATTTCTTCGCGGATTTCGACCGCGTGAAGGCGCGCGACATGCTGCTGGATCTGAAGCTCGACGACGGCCAGCGCATCGGCGCGATGAGCAAGGGCATGCAGGAAAAGATGCAGCTCTGTCTGGTGATGGCGCGCGCGGCGCGGCTGTATCTGCTCGACGAGCCGCTCGGCGGCGTCGATCCGGCGGCGCGGGACTACATTTTGAACACCATCCTGCGCAATTACAGCGAAAACGCATCCGTCGTGCTCTCCACCCACCTCATCGGGGACATCGAGCGCGCGCTGGACGAGGTGCTGATGCTCAAGGATAACACGGTTTTCCTGCATCAGGGCGTGGACGAGCTGCGCGAGGCGCACGGATGCAGCGTGGACGAATATTTCAGGGAGGTGTTTCGGGCATGATCCGCAAATTGCTCAAGGTTGAATTCAGGGAGGCATTTTCCTCCATGCTGCCCGTCGGCGCGGGCATGCTCGTGCTCAGCGCGTTGACGGCGCTCAACTCCGCCATTACCGCGCGAATCCGCGTCAGCTCTGCCGGTTTTGACTGGCTGGGCGCGCTGTTGGCCTTTGCAACGGCCGTCTGCTTCATCTCGGTGCTGGCGGTCTGCTTCTTCGCGAACGTCAACCGCTTTTACCGCATGCTCGGCGAGGAGGGCTACATTCAGCTCACCCTGCCCGCGACGATGAGCCAGCACATCGCGGCCAAGCTGATTGCCGCCGTCGTGACGACGCTGGTGACGTTCCTGTTTCTGGCCGTCTGCTCGTCCCTGATGGCGTTTCCGGCCGGCGCATCGTGGCTGACGGATATGCTGCGCGACGGGCGCGACATGGTGCGCGGCAGCGGGCTCTCGCTGCTTCTGCTGGCCGCGGTCATCGCACTGGCCGGGATGGCCATGGGCTATCTGCACACGTATCTCTCCTGCGCCGTCGGCAGCCTGTTCCCCCAGCACCGCAAGCTGGCGAGCATCCTCTCGTTCTTCGCGCTGCAATTCCTCGCGCAGGTTCTCTTCATGCTGGCGGTCTATTTCGCCGCGACGCGGGTGGAGGTTCTGCTCGATTCGTTCAGCCGTTTCGCCCTCGATCTGCTCAGCAGCCCGAACGGCGAGATGAAGGTGATTTTCGGTTCGCTCATCGGCGTTTCGGCGGTCGAAATCGTCATCGACGCGGTGCTCTGGCTGATTACCCAGACGATCCTCACCCGAAAGCTGAATCTGCCGTAATATCACCTGACTCCTTCAGTCACGGCTACGCCGTGCCAGACCTTCGGCGTTTCGCTTGCCTGCCTCCCGCACAGCGGGCGGCAAGCTCTGCGCCCTCAAAGAGGGAG
>UQNM01000070.1 GCA_900542395.1 uncultured Eubacteriales bacterium | reverse complement strand
GGCTGCTCCGGCTGCTCCGGCTGCTCCGGCTGCTCCGGCTGCTCCGGCTGCTCCGGCTGCTCGGGCTGCTCCGGCTGCTCGGGCTGTTCGGGCTGCTCCGGCTGCTCCGGCTCGGTCGGCGCAGGCGTTTCAAAGCCATACTGCCAGAGCGCGTTGTCGGCCTCCTCGCCATCCATCGGCGCGGCCGTCTCCGCGGGCAGCACGGTCAGCACGCCGCCGGGGATCATGTCGCTTACGATATCCAGCCGCTCGTCAATCGCGCCCGCAAAGCCGCTCTCCAAAAGCGGCACTTCGGCGTACAGCTCGCCCGTTTCACTCACCAGTTGGAGCTGAGCCGTGGACAGCGAGGCGATTTCGTCGTCGCTGAGCATGCTTTCATCCACCCAGTAAACGGTGTTGCCCATCGTGTTGGTCACAGGCGTGACAGGCAGAAGGCTCATCGTGCCATCCGGCTGCGTGATGACGATCTGCACCGTCAGCAGTCCGCCCTCCGGCGTCATCAGCTCCTGCGCGCTGGCCAGCGGCATGGCCATCATCAGGATGGCGCAAAGCGCGAGGGCTGTCAGCCTGCGGATGATTTGCTTCATGTTGTATCCTCCTTTACAGGTGAACCAAGGGCTTACGCCCATGAATCGCTGTGTATGATCCTCATTTTAAGGCGGGAAGCGCCGACTGTCAACCTCGCGAGCCGTTTTGGCACGGATTCACAGCCGCTTCCTGCGTATAAGACGAATGAAAAGCAGGGATTCTTCCCCGGTTCAGAGAATTATCCTGCAAAATCCGTTTTTATTTTGGATTCGGGAGGTTTTTGGATATGGTTACGATTGACACAACCCATGACGACGCGCTCCGCGAGGTTCCCTTCGCCAGGGAGACGATTTACGACGGCCACATTCTGCACGTCGAGAAGTGGCGGGTCACCTGCCCCAACGGCCGCGAAGCGCCGCGCGAAATCGTGGTGCACAAGGGCGCGGCGGCCGTCGTGCCGGTGTTTGACAACGGCGATACGCTGCTGGTTCGCCAGCACCGCGTGGCCGTGGATCGCGTGACGCTGGAAATTCCGGCGGGCAAGCTGGACAGCGTGAACGAGGATCCGCTGGATTGCGCGACGCGCGAGCTGCGCGAGGAAACCGGCCTTTCCGCCGAGCGCATGACCCACCTGACCACGCTTTTGACCACGCCGGGGTTCTGCACGGAGAAAATCGCCGTCTATCTGGCGCAGGGGCTCTCTCAGGGCGACACGCACCCGGATGAAGACGAGTTCCTCGGCCTCGTCCGCCTGCCGCTGGAAGAGGCGTTTGAAATGGTCATGCGCGGGGAGATTTGCGACGGCAAGACCATCTGCGGCCTGATGATGGCGCGCGAAATCGTCGCGCGGCAGAAGGCGTGAGACCGCTGACGCGCTGGCGCATCCGCGCGCCCAGGCTGCCCGAGCGCCTGACGGAGAACGCGCCGCCCGACGAGGCCTTTCATCTCCCCGGCGCGGACGCGCTGAGCGCCTTTGCCGACCTGCTGGGCGCGCCGCCGGAGGGCGGCGCGGACGACGCGCAGGCGATGCAGGAGGCCGATTTTCCCCTGCCCGCCGCGATCCCCGGCGATGTGGGCGGCGCGGTCGAATTGACGTATGCGCTGGATTTCGGCGCGCTCTGCGCCGACGACGCGGAGCTGACGCTCGAATTGGTGCGCGGCAGAGGGCGCGTTCTGGCGGACGACGTGCCCCTCTGCGCGTTCCAGAATCCCAAGGACGGCCTTGTGCGCGTGCCGCTCGCCCACGCGCTGCACGCCGGGCGCAGGCAGACGCTCCGCCTGTGCTTTGACGCATCCCGTCCGGCGGGCGTGCTCGGGCCGGTCTGCCTGCATCTGACGACGCGCGCCCGCCTGCGCGACATCGCGCTTTGGCCGGATGTGCAGACAAAGACCGTCCGCCTCCGCGCGGCGCTCTCCGCGATGGAGACGGGGCGCTTCGTCCTCCGTGCGCGCGCCGCCTGCGCGGGCGAGGCGCTGCCCGTGCACGATCTGCCCGTCTTTTTGACGGCGGGCGAACCGCAGACGGTCGAAATGACCCTGCCCCTGCCGGGAAAACCGTTTATCCCCGGTCAGCCGGCGGACGGCCCCTCCCTCCGCGTTCAGCTCCTCACGCCGGGGCGGCACGGCGCGCTCTGCGACGAGCTCACGCTGCTGTGCGGCTATTCCGGCGCGCCCGCGAAATACGATATTCCGCTGCTCCCCGCCGAATGTCTCGATCCCGACGCGCTGCTGGCGCGCATCGGGCGGCTGCGTCTGCCCGGCGTTCGGCTGGATGTGCCCGCGCCGGATGCGTTTTACCGCGCGATGACGCTTTCCGGCGTGTCCGTCCTGCATCCCTTTGCGACGCAGGCCCTGCGGGAGCGGCTGGCGCGCCACGCCTGCGTCGTCTTCGGCGACGCGCCGCTCCCCCGCATGCGCAGCCTGCCCGCGCTGGATGCGTGGCTGCTCTGCGGCCTGACCGCCTGCCCGCGCACCCCGCCCGCAGACGCCACGCCCGCCGAGCTGCTTCTCGAGGCCGCCGGACGCGAGCTGGACGCGCAAAGCCCGAACATCGCCGCCGTGCTGCTGTGGCTCCGCGCCGTCCGCATCCGGCTGCTGGCCGAGGCCGCGCGGCAGGGGCGCTTTTCCGGCGCGCTCTGCCCGCCCGGCGTCTGGCAGGACGAGGATGTATTCGCCGCCCTGCAAACCGCGCTCGCACCGACGCACCTGAGCGTCCTGCCCCTGTGCGGCGCGTGGTTCGCGGGTTCGGCCTTCAGCGCGTCGGTCTGCGCGTTCGTCGATGCGCGGGACGCGGACGACGCGCTGATCGCCCGCGCGTGGCTCGAGGATGACGACGGCAAGCGCCTGGCGACGCTCAAGCGCCCCTGTCCGCCGCGCGGCGGCGAAATCGGCATTTTGGAATGTGCCCTGCCGAGCGCCGCCTGCGTGCTGACGCTGTGCGCCAGCCTCTCCAAAGGCGCGGAAATCATCGAGCAGAGCCAGATGCCCGTCTACGTCGGCGTAAACGGGATGCTGGAAGCGGCGTTCTAACGCCATGCCGCCAAAAAGCGCTCCCCGGCGCGACGATTCTTCGCCGCGCGGGGAGCGCCTGTTTTTATTCCGCCTTTTTCATCCGAATTTCATGCGTATCAAACCGCCGTTTTTCCCAGCACTCATACGCGCGGAGGGTGTAACGGTCGGCCTTCTCGCTGAGCGACAGCGTGCCGATCTGCCGGAAATGCGTGTCGTCCACGGGCTCGACCGATCTCATGCTGGAAAACCCCTCTTTCAGCCGCTGGTCATACGGCTGTTCTTCCCTGCTGTTCGGGTCGATGAATTCAAACCAGAGGCCGTCGTCCGTCTGCGCAAATTTTTCGGCGTCCACAACGGTGTACTCGATGGCATAATCCATTTCCAGCGGCTTGGTCGTCACCGTCACCCGGTCAACCCGAACGCCGATGCTTTCGTATTCGACAGGCTCGACGCTGACGGTTTTTTCCTCCTCTACGGCGGATGCTTTCGCCGTGAAATGGAACTTCAATTCCGCCATCGGTTTCTGGTTCACGTTCATCTTGCCGTCTTTTTCCTCATACTTGAACGCCCGGACGGACACCGTGATTTCGCGTTCCGCCTTTTCCTGTTCAAACACGAGGGATTCGTAAAACGTCAGCGTTCCGTCGTCCTGCAAATGAGCTTCGCAGGACGTATTCTGCTCGTCGTCTTCGTCATAGATAGCGGCCACGATATAGCATGCGTCCGTATACCCTTCCTCTCGATAGACGTCCAGAATGGATCGGTCGTCCGTCTCGCTTTCATCGTGTCTCAGCCACGCCCATTTTTCCTCGTCCAAGCCGTAATCAAGACCCGTAAGCAGCGGCTTTTCGCCGTCCATGTTGATATCCACCGTCGCCCACAGCCTGTGGCCATCATAAACGACTTCGCGCACCGCGGCGTGCAGGCCGTCCCGCTCGTCCGACGCGATATCCGTCTGCACATAGTCGCTAGCGTTTTCGGGAAGCGTTGCTTCCGAATAACTGAGAAAATCGAGCACACCTTTGCGGTTGGCCACCGCCAGCGCGACGGCCACAACCAGCACGCCGACCAGCGCAAACGCCAGCGCCGCAGAAAATTTACGTTTCATTTTCGGTCTCCTTTCCTCGCTGCCGCGCATCGCGCAAAGCGCCTTGGCGCGCAGCGCCGGGGAGAGGCGCACGGCGTTCATCGACTCGCGCAGCGCATCCGAAATTTGGCTTTCCTTCATGCGTCCTTTCCCCCTTCCATGTCGATTTGAAGCATCGCCCGCGCGCGCCGCAATCTGCTGGATACGGAATTCTGCGGAATGTGCAGCGCCTCGGCGATTTCACGAATTTTCATCTGCTTATAGTAAAAGAGCACGACGGTTTCGCGGTATTTATCCGGCAGCGCCAGCACGGCGGCCGTCATTTCGCGCAGGCGTTCATCCTCCTGCCCGGCCAATTCCGGCATGACCTCCAGCGGCACGCTGCGCCTGCGCATGCGCATCCAGCCGCTCCTGAGCATATCCCGGCAGGTATTCACCGCGATATGAAACAGCCATGTCTTTGCGCCGCTCTCCCCGCGAAAGCCCGGCAGCGCGCGCCACGCTTTCACCATCGTCTCCTGAAACGCATCCTCGGCGAGCTGCCTGTCGCCCAGATAGAGCAGGCAGAGCCGAAGCAGTTCGTCTCCGTAGGCGTCTATCAGCGTTTCCGCCGTCCACGCCCGCATGGGTTCAGTCAAAGGGAATCCCTCGCTTTCCTCACCCGGCGCGTCCGCCGAGCGGCTTTTTCTGTTTCCTTCGTGTTTCACCTGTATAGACGATGGGAAGGGCGCGTTTTGTTGCACCCGTGAAAATTTTTGTTCGACGCAGATAAACCGCCTTACAGAAATTCTCTGTTTGGCGGTTTTTATACTAATTCGCAGTTAAAATGCTTAACAGAGCGCATCAGATTTTTTGTTCTGACGAAGCCAAGTGAAGTGAGGCGTACTGGAGGTACGTTGAACGGAACGAGGCAAAGTCAGAGCGAAAAAGATGGTGCGCGGATTAAGCCATTTTAACAAGAATTAGTATTACCTTTACAGTTCGATTTTCCTCTTCTCGCCCAGCCTGCGGCGCAACGGGCGAAAGGACGATGGCGGTCAGGTTTCCGGCCGGGTCTGCGGGCATATAGCGGACGATCATGGCGCGATTCCTCCGATGCTTTAGCGTTGTAAAGCATTATAGCGCAATTTTCCCCGCATGGCAAGCCGGTTCATCCTTCAAGAACCGGCAGATAAAACGTCGCGTAAAAATAGATGTGCTCCTGATGGTTCTCCGTCGCCAGATGCAGCCCCAGATACGGCTGATCCTCCGCGATGGCATAGCCCGCCTTCCGCCCGATCGCCGTCAGCTCCGGCATGGCCTCGTCGTCCCACGGCTGGCACGGAAACCGGTGGATCACCCGCACGCAGCGCGCCGGGGCGAGCGGCCGCGTGTGCGCAAGCGGCAGGTGCCACGCCGCGCAGGCCTCGTCGTTCGCGCAGAGGCGGAAATCCCGTTCGCTTCCCGGCGCGCTTTTGCGGGCGAAGCTGATGCGCGTATCGGGCATGGCGGCGATGAACTGTTCCAGCGAATCGCGGCTTTTGAAATCCACAAAATCCAGCTCGCTGAGCGACGGACTGAGCATGTGAAGAAGCGGCCTCTCGCAGAGCGTCGGCTCATCCAGATGGCGCTGTGCGTAGGCCAGCCGCGCCTCAAACGCGCCGAACGCCTCCGCGCGGCGGCGCAGCAGCGCGCTCTGTTCCAGCAGCATATCCCGCCGCGCGAGCGTCTGCCCGCGCAGGCCGGAAAGATCGTCCTCCTTGAAAAAATGCGTGACGATATCCTGCACGGAGAAATCCGCCTGCCGGTATTTTTTGAACGACAGCAGCAGGATGAGCTGATCCTCGTCGTAATAGCGCGTGCCGTTTTCGCTCTTTTTCGGGGTGACGACGCCCTCCTGCTCATAAAAGCGAAGCGCCTGCGTGGTCAGCCCCAGCAGCCGCGCAACCTCGCCGATTTTATAATCCGTCACGGCCTTTTTTCCCCCTTTCCGCGCCCGATGCGCCGCGCCGCCGCCCGAACCCCCAGCGCAATCGACGCGCCGGCGGTGTCGATCATCACATCGACGGGACTTGGGCCGCGCCCGTCGGAAAAGCACTGGTGAAACTCGTCGCTGGCCGCATACGCCGCGCAGACCACCAGCGCCGTAACCGCCGGACGCTTCGCGCCGCTCAGTCCGAGCGCGTGCGCCCACAGCCAGAAGAGAATCGCGTATTCGCCCATGTGCGCGCCCTTGCGAATCACCAGCTCCAGCATGTCCGTCGGAATCCGCGCCGCCGTCTGCGCCCCCAGCACGAAGGCCAGCGCCCTTTCAACCAGTTCGGTCACAAAGCCGCTCTGCGCACCGGAAACGTCGCCCGGCATTTCGGACATCATAAAAATCACCATCATCCAGAGGACGCAGAGCGCCCACGCCGCCGCCTTTTTCATTCCGCCAGTCCTTTCCCTTCCGTCATCCGTTGGCATCATCATAGCACAGGGCGACGGAAAAAGAAAGCCGCGCAAACCTTTCTGCCGCGCGAAAATCCGCCGCGCGCCAAAAATGGCAAAAAACGCTTGAGTTTTCATCATCTTCTGGTTATAATGAAGGGAGAAAAAGCTACCCTGCGTCCGCCTTGGGCGCGTAAACTCTGATTATCGGAGGGCATATTATGAAAAACAAATGGATCGCGGCGCTCGCTCTGGCGGGTCTGCTTTTGACCACGGGCGCTTACGCCGAAAACACGCCGTCGGAGACAGCCGCGCCCGTTCAGGCGGAAGCGACGGCCGAGCCGCAGCACCAGCTCAAGGTCACGACCAAATACCGCTATTTCATCAGCCAGTATCACTACATCCGCGAGCGCAAGGTCTCCTATTTCGACAACGTGTACGCCTATAACCACGGCGAATACGGCCTGACCCCGTTCGCCAGCACCGTGCCGGAGGAATACTTCGTCGCCGACGAGAACGGCACGCTGGCCATCGCGCCGATCGTGCTGGATATCACCGACGCGATGCGCGAGCGCCTCTACGGCGCGGACGTGGGCGAAACCGCGCTCTACTACGGCCAGTACTGCCAGCGCGAGAAGGATCGCAAGGGCGTATGGGGGTATACCGGCATCCACGAGGGCATCGACTTCGTGAACGTCAAGGGCGCGCCGCTGTACGCGATTCTGGGCGGCGAGGTGACGCGCGGCACGGATAAAAACGGCACCGTCGCCATCTACAACGCCGAGTACGATATCACGCTGCTGTATCTGCACTGCGAAAACAGCGTCGTCCGCCGCGGCGACACGGTTGAAGCGGGCGCGATGATTGCCAAAGAGGGCAAGAAGAACATCAAGGGCGGCGACAAGACGCATTACACCCATGTGGAACTGCGCAAGGGCCGCCACACCTCCTCCAGCCCATACCGCGACATCGTGCTGACCAGCGACTGCCCCTACGCCGTGATGCAGCAGGCGCTGGGCGTGGTGGAATCCGGCCGTCAGCCGATCACCGCCGCCGCCGTGACGCAGGCACAGCGCATGCGCGAGGAAGCCGAGGCGAAGGCCAAGGCCGAAGCGGAAGCCGCGCAGCGAGCCGCTGAGGAAGAGGCGAAGGCCAAGGCCGAAGCGGAGCGCAATTCGGATATCACGATCGTGGACAACCTGCCGGGCACGAACGCGGGTTACGGCTTCAGCGACGCAACGACCGCGCCGCAGGCCACCGCAACCCCTGTACCGGAGGCCACGCTGCCGCCGACCAACCCCTAATTGAATTTTTCCGGACAGCAAAGGCCCGCAAAGACGCGACATAGCGACGAGAGGGCCTTTTTCTGTTTCGAATAGGAGGGATGCGCTTGGTTCGCGTTCTGCGCTATCCATACCTGACCGGCGCGGCCTGCCTGTGCGCCATATCGTGCGCCGTCGCCCGCGATCTCTGCGTCGGCGAGGGGCTGCTCGGCTGGTCGCGCGTGCTGCTGGTCTGCACGTTCGTGCTGCTCGGGCTTTGCTTCGCGCTGCTTTCCTGCCGCTTCTTCGCGGATGAATTGGGCGTGGGCGTGGGCTTTCTGCTGCGCGTCCGCCGCACGCCGTGGCACGAGCTGGCCTCCGTCGGCGTGCTGAGCTGCAACAGCCGCCGAACCTATCTCTACGGCCTGTATCAGGGCTCGAACGGCTTTTTGGAGCTGCTGCACCGCGCGCCCGGCTGCGGAAGCTGGGGCTTCGTCGTGCCGACCAGCAGGCGGCTGATCAGCGCCGTGCTCGACCTCTGCCCGGAGACCATCGACTTCGCGCCCGCGCCGCGCAAGCATCCCGTCAATCCCCTCCGCCCGCTCTGGCGGCAGGCCGCCATGTACATGCTGCTGCTCATCCCCGGCGCGGCGCTGGCGTTCTTCACCGGCGCGATGATGCTTCTGCGCGCCAGCGAATTGGCCTTGCCCCTCTCCGTCGTCGGCCTGACGCTCGCCGCCTGCGGCATGTTCGCCACGGGGCTTTTCCTGCTTTATCGCGCAATCGTCGCCGTCACCACCTGCCCGTGGATCAACGAGGAGGGCGTCCGCGCGGGCGTGGGCGTCTATATGCCTTGGGAGGACGTGCATTTCGGCTACGTTCACCGCCGCGCGCAGGTCAGCGGCATGTTTTTGCTCTCTCAGCCGCTGGAAACGGCGGGCAAGCACGGCGAACAGGCGGTTTACTGCCTCTCCCTGCCGGATACCTCCACCCTGCTGCTGGCCTATCTGACGTATTGCCCCTATGCCGAGAAGGGGATCAGCATTTGAAACGTTCAAAACAGCGGTCTTGTTTTTTGCTCGAATTTATGACACACTAAACCACAATAAAAGATGCGAGTTGGTCATCCCTTCTCGCATCTTTTGTTATATTCAGTTATCTGTTGCACTTTTTCTTTCTGCTGATAATTCCCGTGCCAATAGCCGCACTGCCGCTGACAAACAGCAGAGCAATCCACAAAGCGGGGTTGCTTGTGTCGCCGGTTTGAGGAAGATTATCGATAATTTCGGGTTTAATATCGGGCTTTTTTTCAAGCGCCGCAATCGCGTCTTCAATGGCTTTTGCCATGGCATCTACTTCGCTCTGCTCGGTGATGTTCTTACCGCGGACAACAGCCTTCACCGCATTTTCAACCGCGGCGAAGTCCTTATAGTCATCTTTGTTCAGCGCTTTTGCCTTGGCGATGGCTGCATCGACCTTGGCGTAGTCGGCAGGCAAATAAGTCATCGCAACGATTTGCGTATGCGTTGCCGTATCAGCCGTAATCGTCATCTTGGAATTGAAAACCTTACAATTATCTGCGCTGACTTCAACCGTATGCGTACCCGCTTCCAAAGCAACGGGGGTTGTTACTTCCTGACCATTTACTTTAATCCCTATATTTGTCAACACAGCAGGCGTTACAACAAACGAAACCGCATATTTCGGCGCAGGCAGAACCGGCGTGCCGTTTGGATTAAACCGATAATTGCCGCCAGCAGCAGTGATTTCATTAAAGAAATCTTCCGTTTTCATAAAGTCAAGGGTCTTTTCTTTTCCGGCATTCTGGTACTTAAAGCAAGCCGTAACATTTTCCGTTTCGGTAAAATAGTTGTTTTCAAAAACAGGGGTACCAGAAGAAACACCGCCTGCAATGCCACCTAAACGCTTATAAGGTTTAGCGGCCGTATATTGAGATAAATCCATTTCACCGGCGAAATAACAATGTCTGATTTCTGTGCCTGCACCAACTACGCCTGCAATGCCGCCGAAATCCGTAGTTCCCTTACCAAGAGGAACTATTTTCCCGGTGGAATAACAATTGATAATCTTTGAGGCTTGATACAACTGCCCAACAATTCCGCCGGTACAGGATGCCCAAGAGGTCATATCGCCTGTATTAGCACAATACTGTACGGTACTGTTTTGAGCAAGGCCTACGATACCGCCCATCTGAAAAGAGGTGACATCCTTTGTTATTGAAAAATTTCCTTTGTTTTGGCAGTATTCAATTGTGCTATTGATCGCATATCCGCACAAAGCCACAGTACCGTTAATATATTTTTCTGTATCCGTGAACGATACATCCGATACACAGTCAGATATTTTGCTGTCTGCTGCAACGCCCGCAACCGTTCCAAAATAGACATACCCGAAATTGGACACATCCAGTTTGCCTTGAATTGTCAAGCCGGAAATTTCAGCGCCGGAAACCTCACTGAAAAATCCGAAAGACGGATACGCTGTCTTTCCATAGTTTTCGGAAAAATCCAAATTGGAAATCGTATGGCCGTTTCCGTAAAATTTGCCGCTGAAGTAATGTAACAGCGTTCCATCGGCGGCAAACACGCTTCCAATCGGTGTCCACGCAACGCCTTTCAAATCCAAATCCGCGTCAAGCGATACAACCGCATCTGTTTTATCATCATATTCGCCATTATCTACCGCTTTTGCAAATTGCAAAAGCTCGTCCACCGTTGTGATTGAGGTTTTGCTGTTTCCTTCCGCAAACGCCGCCATGGGAACAAGCGCCATCGCAATGCACACCGCAAGCAGAAGGCCGAGCATTTTCTTCTTCATTTTCATTCCTCCAAAGTGTTTTCTGTCCGCTTTCTCCGGCGGCGGACACACCGAGAAGAAACGGAAAGGCTTATCCGGAAAAGATATGTTTACCGGCCATAGCGAAGGCTTTCATCATCAAACCACCGCCTTCCCGGTAAACGCAAAAAACCGAAGCCAAGGCATAATACGCCCTGCTTCGGTAGCTGGTTTGTTATAAATTATATGAATTAAGACTTGACGCACTGAAAAAACGGCGCTATACGCCGAGCCAAGCCAAGCCAAGCCAAGCCAAGCCGAGCCGAGCCGAGCCGAGC
>UQNM01000069.1 GCA_900542395.1 uncultured Eubacteriales bacterium | reverse complement strand
AAATGAAAGAATAGCTGAATTTCTTGATTTTGCTATTCAAGCCAAGTTTGCTTATATCAACAAGCTGGGCAGCTTTCAGGCGGAAAGCGCTGAAAGCGGCAAAACATGCGGAAGGATTACTCGCCGTAGGTGATGGTCACGTTATCCTTCACGAATTTGGAGAGGCGATGGATGCCCAGCAGGTCGCTGACGGCCTCGACGATCATCACGATGCCGATGGCCATCATCAGCATATCGCCGTAGAGCGCCGGATAGATGACGATGGTGATTGCCAGCACGAGCGTCACGACGGCGGAAATCAGCATCAAAAACCAGCGCTCAAAGCCGTAATTCTTGAGGGTGAACGCGCGCTTGACGCCGCAGATGCTGCTGACCATAATCAGCAGGCCGAGGACGATGAACAGGAATTTCGAGAGAAAATCCGGATTGACCAGCGAGAACACGCCGAACGCCGTCGCGCAGATGCCGATGAGCAACTCGAAGGAATAGGCGACCGTGCCGCGCGAAAAGATGAAGGAAAGGACGTTGAACAGGCCGTAAATCGTGATGCCCGCGCCGACGAGCATACACAAAAGCTGGGTCACATGGGCGGGCGCAAAGAGCATGATGCAGCCCAGCACCAGATCGACAACGGCAGTCAGCGTGAAGCTCATTTTAATTTCCTTGGCCGCGCTGCGAAGCGGAAAATCATTGTTGTTTGTCTTCATGGAAAAAACCTCCCAATCATGTCGCTGAAGCGAGCGGCGCGGACGGGGGAGCAGCCCCGCGCGCCTTCGCCTGTTGAGTTCGACGTTTTCCGGAAAAATCCTATCCGAAGCGAAATTTATATTCTGCGCGGAACGGGCTTTTTGTCTTCATTATAAGCAGAACCGGCGGGCGCGTCAAGCCATTCCGGCTGACCGACAGCCAAGAAACCGAGAAGAAAGGCTCCGCACATTGACAGCGCGGGATACAGACGATATAATAAACTCGAAAACATAGTGCCATCTCGCCGGAAGACGAGGGATGACGGTGGAGGAAGAAAGCCATGCAGACCAAATCTGCGAAGAAGAAGGTGCAGAGCCTGCGCATCATTATTGTGGGCTGCGGCAAGGTCGGCCATACGCTGACCGAGCAGCTTGTGCGCGAAGGGCACGACGTCACCATTGTGGATACAAACGAGCGTGTGGTGCGCGACACGACGGATGCGTTCGACGTGATGGGGATTCGGGGCAACGGCGCGAGCCTCAGCGTGCTGATGGAAGCCGGGCTTGAGGAGGCCGATCTGGTGATTGCCGTCACCGGCTCGGACGAGCTGAACCTGCTCTGCTGCACGATTGCCAAAAAGGCGGGCGGCGAGCTGGCGGCGATTGCGCGCGTGCGCAACCCGGATTACAGCGAGGAGCTGTCGTATCTGCGCCAGCAGCTCGGCCTTTCGATGATTATCAACCCGGAGCTGGAGGCCGCGCGGGAAATCGCGCGCCTGCTCTCCCGCCCGCAGGCGCTGACGGTCAGCGCGTTTGCGAAGGGACATGCGGAACTGGTGCGCTTCAAGATCCCCAAGGGGAGCATCCTGCACGGCCGCCGCGTGATGCAGCTCGACGACATCTTCCATTTCGGCTATCTGGTCTGCGCGGTGGAAAACGAGGGGCATGTCGTCATCCCCGGCGGCTCGACGATGCTGCACGAGGGCAACGACATCACGATTCTCGCATCCTCCCGCGAGGCGCACCGCATCTTTGAAAGCATCGGGATGTATCAGAACTCGGTGAAGAGCTGCATGATTATCGGCGGCGGCAAATCTTCCTATTATCTGGCCAAGCAGCTGATCGAGCAGAAGATGGAGGTCAAGATCATCGAATCGAACAAGGAGCGCTGCGACGAGCTGAGCACGCTCCTGCCCGAGGCGCTGGTCATCTGCGGCGACGGCGGCGACGAGGAGCTGCTCAAGGAGGAGGGCATCGACTCGGCGGAGGCGTTTGTGCCGCTGACGGGTCTGGACGAGGAGAACATCCTGCTGACGCTCTTCGCCAAGCGCGTGCCGGGGCTGAAGACGATCACCAAAATCAACCGCATCACGTTCAACGATGTGATCGACGGGCTGGAGCTGGGCAGCGTCATCTACCCCAAATACATCACGTCCGAGGCGATCATCGCCTATGTGCGCGCGCGCCAGAATTCCATCGGCAGCAACGTCGAGACGCTTTACCACATCTTCGACAACCGGGTGGAGGCGATTGAGTTCCGCATCGGCGCGGATGCGCCGGTCATCGGTGTGCCGATTATGAACCTCAAGCTCAAGGACAGCCTGCTGATCGCCTGCATCAACCGCGGCGGCAAAATCATCTTCCCGCGCGGCCAGGATACCATCGAGCCGGACGACACCGTCATCATCGTGACAACCCACTCCGGCTTCGGCGATATCAGCGACATTCTGCGCTGAGGGGCGGAAGGAAAGAGAAGATGAATACAAAAAGCATACGCTTTATTCTCGGCTGGATTCTCAACATCGAGGCGCTGCTGATGCTTCTGCCCGTGGCGACCGCCGTGGTTTATCGCGAGGAGGAAGGCGTCGCCTACGCGCTGGTGATGGCGGTCTGCGCGGCCGTCGGCGCGCTGATGACGTATAAAAAGCCGAACAATCCGAGCTTTTATGCCAAGGAGGGCTTTGTCTGCACCGCGCTGGGCTGGATTGTGATGAGCGCGTTCGGCTGCGTGCCGTTCATGCTCACGGGGGAGATCCCCTCCTTCATCGACGCGATGTTTGAAATGGTCTCCGGCTTTACGACGACCGGCGCAAGCGTTGTGCTCAACGTGGAGGAGCTGAGCCGCTGCACCAACATGTGGCGCTGCTTCTCCCACTGGATCGGCGGCATGGGTATTCTGGTGTTTCTGCTGGCGGTTCTGCCGCTGGTCGGCGGCAGCAACATGCAGCTGATGAAGGCGGAAAGCCCCGGTCCGTCGGTCGGCAAGCTGGTGCCGAAGGTGCGGTTCACGGCGCGGATTCTCTATGTGCTCTACGTCGCGCTGACGGTTTTGCAGGTGCTGGTGATGCTGCTGGGCGGCATGACGCTTTACGAGGCGCTCTGCACCTCCTTCGGCACGGCGGGCACGGGCGGCTTCGGCATTTACGGCGACTCGATTGCGGGCTTCTCGCCGTTTCTGCAATGGGCGATCACCATATTTATGATTGCCTTCGGCGTGAACTTCAACGTCTATTTCCTGCTGTATATGAGGCGGCCGAAGGACGCGCTGCACTGCGAGGAGATGCACTGGTATCTGGGGATTATCGTCGCGGCGGCGCTGATGATCTGCGCCAACGCCTACGACGTCGCCATGACGCTGGAGGGCAACCTGCGCCAGTCGTTCTTTCAGGTGGCCTCCATCATCACGACGACGGGCTTCGCCACGACGGATTTCAACCTCTGGCCGGGCTTTTCGCACGGGATTCTCGTGGTGCTGATGTTCGTGGGCGCCTGCGCGGGCAGCACGGGCGGCGGCCTCAAGGTCTCCCGAATCGTGATCGGGTTCAAATCCGTGCTGGCGTATCTGGGCGCGTTTCTGCATCCGCGCGCGGTGCGCAAGGTCAAGTTTGAGGATAAGGACGTGGACGGGGAAACGATGCGCGCGATCAGCGTCTATTTCATCGCAGCGATCGGCCTGTTCACGATTTCGGTGCTGCTGGTGGCGCTGGATGGGTTCGACCTGGTGACGACGTTCTCCGCGGTTGCGGCGACGTTCAACAACATCGGCCCCGGCTTGGGCGTGGCGGGACCGACGAGCAACTTTGCCGCGTTCAGCGATTTTTCCAAAGTGGTGATGACGATGGATATGCTGCTCGGGCGGCTTGAGGTCTTCCCGATGCTGATGCTGTTCTATCCGCCGCTGTGGAAGGAGAGCATCGGCGAGGCGCGCATCCGCCGCAACCGCAGTCCGTTTCACTGAGAAAACACGAGGGAGGCTTGCACGATGAAATGGGGAATTCTTTCCACGGGGACAATCGCCAAAAATTTTGCGCAGACCGCAAAACAGATGCCGGATGTGCAGGTGCAGGCGGTCGCGTCCCGCAGTGCCGGGAGCGCCGAGGCGTTTGCCGAGACATTCGCCATCCCGACGGCGCACGACAGCTATGAGGCGCTGGCAAACGACCCGAATGTGGATATCGTCTACGTCGCTACGCCGCACAGCCGCCACTACGAGGATATGAAGCTGCTCATCGGCGCGGGCAAGCATGTCCTCTGCGAAAAGAGCTTCACCACCGACGCGGAGCAGGCGAAGGAAATCTTCGCGCTGGCGAAGAAAAAGAACGTCTTTGTGATGGAAGCGTTTTGGACGAAGTTCATTCCGCTGTACCGGCAGATCGAGGACATCCTCCAAAGCGGGCGGATCGGCGAAATCCGCGCGGTGACGGCGCAGTATGGCTACACCACCGCACGGGAGGCGCGCAAGTTCGACCCGGCGCTGGCCGGAGGGACGCTGCTGGATATCGGCGTATACGCCATCGGTTTCGCCTGCATGATGCTGGGCTATGCGTTTGACGACGTGCACAGCCATCTGGTGATGAACGACGCCGGCACGGATGCGCTCGACGCGATTGCCCTGCGAAAGGGCAAAGCGGTGGCGCAGTTGACGACGGTGATCGGCGCGAACATGCCGGTCTTCGGCGCGGTGTATGGCACGAAGGGGCATATCGACATTCCGGCGTTCAAAAATCCAACGCGCGCCGTGCTGCATATCGACGGACAGCCGCCGGTGGAAATCATGCAGCCCTTTGAAATCAACGGGTTTGAGTATGAGATTCGCGAGGCGCAGGCCTGCGCCGGGGCGGGAAAAGGGCAGAGCGAGCGCATGACGGGCGAACAGACCGTCGCCGTGATGCGGATCATGGATGAAATCCGCCGCCAGAACGGGCTGAGGTTCCCGTTTGAAAAGCAAAGCGCGCATTGAGCGATTCGAAAAGAAAAAGAAAAAAAGAAAAAAGAAAATCGAAAAGCGCCGATTTCCGTGGAGAGCGGAGACCGGCGCTTTTCATTGTGGAAGGGAAATAAATGAGGAAGGGGAAGAAAAAAGGAAGATACTTGAGCCTTCGCCGTGATGTGGAGGGGGGAGAAAGAGAGCGAAGACCCGTAAAGGCGGATGGGAATCAACCTTTACGAGAAGCATTATAACGCCGGAATGTGGCAGAAATATGATGAAAAACGAAATTCAGCGAAAATCTCCGCTCCAAATTGCGCGAACGGGCGCGGATTGCGCCGCGCAGAAAGCCCGCAGTTGCCCTTTTGCGGCCGTTGTGATACACTTACAGGGAGAAAGAGGGAAGGAGGCGCGGTATGCTCAAGAAACTGCATGGCCGAAAGCTGGCCGTCTGCCTGCTTGGCGGCGCGATGTACGCGCTTTTTTCCGCCTTTGGCTGGCAGGCCGAGCACGGCGGGGTCATCTGGGCGGGGGGCGCGCTGTTGGTTGCGGCGCTGCTCGTCTGGCCGATTGCGGCGCTGCTCGCCGTGCTGCTGGAGCGCGGCTATACGCGCGCGCTGAGGCAGGAAAAACCATTCCGCGCGGGGCGGGCGTTCGCGTTCATGCTGGTCTGCTATGTGCCGATGTTCTGCGTCGCGTTCCCCGGTTCGTTCGCCTACGATGTGCCGTATCAACTGCGGCAGGTGGTCACGGGCGCGTATTCGACGCATCATCCGCTGCTGCACACGCTGGCGCTGGGCGGGCTGCTGCAGCTTGGCCGCGCGCTGGGCGATATCAACCTCGGCGCGGCGCTGTATACCGCGCTGCAAATGGCGCTGCTGGCGGGGTGCTTTGCGCTGACCTGCGGCTCGATTGCGCGGCAGTCCGGCGCGCGGGCGGCGAAGCGCGCGGCGGTTTTCTTCGCGCTCTATCCGCTGAACATGGTGATGGCGGTGAACGCGACGAAGGACGTGCTGTTCGGCGGCTTTTTTGCGCTGACGCTGGCGCTTCTGAACGAGATTCAGGAAAAGCCGGCGCGCGGGCTGGCGCTGAAAATCGCGGTCTGCGGCGCGCTGGCGGTGATGCTGCGCAACAACATGGCGTATGCCGTGCTGGTGTGGCTGGCGCTCGTGACGATCGGCCTGCGCAAAGGAGAGAAAAGTGCGGCGCTGGCCATGCTGCTGGCGCTGGCTGTTGGCCTTTGCGGAAACGCGGCGCTGAAGCACGCGACCCGCGCGGAGAGCGGCGACATGAGCGAAATGCTCTCTTGGCCGATTCAGCAGCTTGCCCGCGCGCGGCTGTATGACGAGGATCGCCTGACCGACGCGGAAAAGGAAGCCATCGACGAACTGATGCCCGGCGAGGCGTGGGCATGCTACGACCCGACGATTTCCGATCCGGTGAAATTCGAATTCGACACGCAGACATTCCGCGCGGACGTGAAGAAATACGTCGGCGTATGGCTTTCTGTCGGGAAAAAGTGCGCGGGGACGTATCTGGACGCGACCATGGCGCTGACCTATCCGTTCTTCTACCCATACCGCGAATACCGCGTTTCGGGGTATTATGTGCAGATGGGCATGTCCGACGCATACGATGCAATCTGGTGCGATTTTGATCCGCCGGAAAGCCGAAGCCTGTTCCCGCGGGCGCTGGCGTCGCTCTCGTGGCGCTTCGGCGCGAAGGGCGCGATGCAGATTCCCGTCGTCGGCTGGCTGTTCAACATGGGCGTGATCGTCTGGACGATGCTGTTTTTCGCCCTGCGGGAGATGTATTGGGGGCGGTGGCGGCGGTTCGGCACAGCGCTGCTGCCGGTGCTGCTCTGGGGCACGTTTCTGCTCGGGCCGGTCATGGCCGGGCGGTATATCTATCCGTTTGTCTGCGCGCTGCCCGTGCTGGCGGCGCGGCCGGGGCGGAGCGTGAAGGAGGCGGCGAGGCATGGGTGACATGCAACTGAAACCCGAGCTTGTGCAGGAGCTTTGCGCGTTTGCGAGGGAGCGAAAAATCCAAAAGCTGATGATCTTCGGGTCGCGGGCGCGGGGAGACAACCGCCCCAAGAGCGACATTGATTTGGCCGTTCAGGGCGGCGATGTGGCGGGGTTTACGGACGACGTGAACGAGAAGGCACGGACGCTGCTGTTTTTTGACGTGGTTGATCTGGAGCGGCCGCTGCCCGAGGCGTTCCGCGCGGAAATTGTGAAGGATGGCGTGGTGCTGTATGAAGAAATACGATAATTATGTGTCGAATCTGGACGTGCTGAAACACGCCGATGAGCAGGAATTGGACAATGAATTTGTCATCGGCGGGATTAAGGATAAATTCTGCCTGCAATTCGAGCTGGGCTGGAAGCTGCTCAAGGAGCTTTTGACCTATGAAGGGCGCGCCGAGGCGGCGACGGGCTCTCCGAGGGAAATCATCAAAGCGGCGTATACGATTTATGATTTCATGGATGAGACGGTTTGGCTGGACATGCTTCGGGATCGCAACACGAGCACGCATATTTACGACGGCGAGGAAGTCAGGCGGCTGGCGCAGCGCGTGATTGACCGGTATATTCCCGCGTTCGAGCGGATGCGGCACGCGATTGACGCGCGATATGCCGACGTTTTGGATGAACTGTAGAGCGTCGAGGGCGCGCAATTCGAGGAGGTTATTAGACATGAGACTGGATAAATATTTGAAGGTTTCGAGGATCATCAAGCGGCGCACGGTGGCCAAGGAGGCCGGCGAGGGCGGCCGCGTGAGTATCAACGGCAAGGTTGCCAAGCCCTCTGCGGAGGTGAAGGAGGGCGACGTGATTGAAATCCGCTTCGGTGAAAAGCTGGCGCGGCTTCGCGTGCTCTCCGTCGCGGAGACGGTGCGCAAGAACGAGGCCTCGGCCATGTACGAGATGCTCGAAGGGGAGGAAATGTGATGAATGCGGCGGTGATTGTCGCGGCCGGACGCGGCACACGCATGGGGCTGGAGCGCAACAAGGTGCTCGCGCCGCTCTGCGGCGAGCCGGTCATCGCGCGGACGGTTCGCGCGTTTGAGCGCACGGGCTGGTTTGACGGCGGGATCGTCGTCGTCACGGGCGCCTGCGATCTTGGCGAAATGAAGCGGATTCTCGCTGACGCGGGGCTGCACGCGCAGGTCGTCCTCGGCGGCGCGGACAGGCAGGAGAGCGTATGCCGCGGGCTGGCGGCGACGAACCCCGAAGCCCAATACGTCGCGATTCACGACGGCGCGCGCCCGCTGGTGACGGCGGAGGTCATCGCGCGGACGCTGGAAAGCGCGAAAAAATACGGCAGCGGCGTGGCGGCGGTGCCGCTCAAAGATACGGTGAAGCGCGTGAACGAGGGCGGCGTTGTGGTCGATACCCCGCCGCGCGACGCGCTGCGCGCCGTTCAGACGCCGCAGACGTTCGAGGCGGAGCTGATCCGCAGGGCGCACGCGGCATATGCGCTCGGCGAACGCGCGACGGACGACGCGGCGCTGGCGGAGCGCATGGGCGTCGAGGTTCGCCTGACGGAAGGCGATGTGGAAAACATCAAGCTGACCACGCCGGAGGATATGCTGCTGGCGCGGCAGGTGATTTTGAGGCGGGAAGGCCAGAAGGAGGAAAAGCCCATGGTGCGGATCGGTCATGGCTACGACGTGCATCGGCTGACGGAGGAGCGCAAGCTGATTCTCTGCGGGGTGGAGATTCCCTATACGCTGGGGCTTTTGGGGCACAGCGACGCGGACGTGGCGCTGCACGCGCTGATGGACGCGCTGCTCGGCGCGGCGGCGCTGGGCGACATCGGCCGCCACTTTCCGGATACCGATCCGGCGTACAAGGGCGCGGATTCCGGCAGGCTGCTCGATCATGTCGTGGCGCTGCTGGAGGAGAAGGGCTATGTCGTCGGCAATGTGGATGTGACGATCATCTGCCAGCGCCCGAAGCTCAAGGATTATATCGAGCAGATGCGCCAAAACGTGGCGCGCCACCTCAAGGTGGACGCGGACTGCGTAAACATCAAGGCGACGACGACCGAGAAGCTGGGCTTTGAGGGCGAGGGGCTGGGCATTTCCAGCCACGCGGTCGCGTGCATTGAAAGCGCATAACGCACATGGCGAAAAAATCGAGAAGCAGAAAAACGAAATATAAAAAGCGAAACCCCGCCGCGGCGCTGCTCGACGGCTTGCTGACGCTGCTGGATCACGTTTTGGAAGGTTTTGCGGCGGCGGTCGTGGCGGTTCTGCGCGGAATCGGTTGGCTGATAGCGGCGCTGCTGCGCGGGCTGCTCTGGCTGGTCAAGCGCCTGCTTTGGCTGCTCGCGTGGCCGCTGGGCAGGCTCTGGCGGCTGATGACGGGCAGGCGCAACCGCGCGCAGCGCTGCCTGCGGCTGACGGGCTTTGAATTTGAGGAATACATGGCGCAGGTGCTCCGGGACAACGGCTTTCGGCACGTCGAGGTGACGGTGGAGTGCGGCGATCAGGGCGTGGACATCCTCGCCGTGCGCGGCGGCAAAACCTACGCCATCCAGTGCAAGAATTACGCGGGGTCGGTGGGCAACGCCGCCGTGCAGGAGGCCTACGCGGGCGCGGAATACTACGGCTGCGACGTTCCGGCGGTCGTCTGCCCGACGATGTTCACGGCTTCCGCGCGGGAGCTGGCCGAATCGACCGGCGTGGAGCTGTGGGACGGCGAACGGCTCTCGCACATGATGCGCGTCAGCGGACGAAGGCCGCATCACGACCCGAGGCGGGACGACGAGCTATAATCAGGCTTGACAAATCACGTTTTTTTTAGTATCATGACGGTGCGAATCGCGTTGAAGGGGTTGGCAGCCCGGAGCGGCGCGCACAAAACGAACAATCAAAAGTGGGCATGCTTTTTATACATGTCAACAAGGGTGGAACCGCGGAAGAATGTCTTTCGTCCCTTGAATCCAAGCGGCGGCGCGGATTCGGGGCGGCGTCTTCGCGGTTTTTTATTTGGCTCCGAAAGACGAGAGAAAGAAGGGTTTTTCCATGGCAAAGGTGCAAAACGACACGATGGATAAGCTCGTCGCCCTGTGCAAGGGCCGCGGCTTCGTGTTCCCCGGCTCCGAAATCTACGGCGGTTTGGCCAACTCGTGGGATTATGGCCCGCTGGGCGTTGAGTTCAAGAACAACGTCAAGCGCGCGTGGTGGAAGAAGTTCGTGCAGGAGAACAAGTACAACGTCGGCATCGACTGCGCGATTCTGATGAACCGTCAGGTTTGGGTGGCGAGCGGCCACGTCGGCAACTTCAACGATCCGCTGATGGATTGCAAGGCCTGCAAGGCGCGCTTCCGCGCGGATAAGCTGATCGAGGACTGGGCGAAGGCCAACGGTCAGGAGATCGAGGCGGACGGCTGGACGAACGAGCAGCTCGAGAGCTTCATCGAGGAGAAGCAGATTCCCTGCCCGACCTGCGGCAAGCACGATTTCACCGGCATCCGCAAGTTCAACATGATGTTCAAGACCCATCAGGGCGTGACCGAGGACGCGAGCAACGAGATCTATCTGCGCCCGGAGACCGCGCAGGGCATCTTCGTCAACTTCCCGAACGTCGCCCGCACGACCCGCCGCAAGCTGCCGTTCGGCGTCTGCCAGGTTGGCAAGAGCTTCCGCAACGAGATCACGCCGGGCAACTTCATCTTCCGCATCCGCGAGTTCGAGCAGATGGAGCTGGAGTTCTTCTGCATGCCGGGCACGGATCTGGAGTGGTTCAGCTACTGGCGCACCTACTGCCACGAGTGGCTCAAGGGTCTGGGCATCAAGGACGAGCACCTGCGCCTGCGCGACCACAAGCCGGAGGAGCTGGCGCATTACTCCAAGGCGACGACGGACTTTGAATACCTCTTCCCGTTCGGCTGGGGTGAGCTCTGGGGCGTGGCCGACCGCACGGATTTCGACCTGAAGGCGCACCAGACGACCTCCGGCAAGAGCATGGAATACCTCAACCCGACCACGGGCGAGAAGATCATTCCGTATGTCATCGAGCCGTCCCTCGGCGCGGATCGCGCGGCGCTGGCCTTCCTCTGCGAGGCCTACGAGGAGCAGGCGCTGGAGGGCGGCGACACCCGCGTTGTCATGCACTTCCATCCGGCGCTCGCGCCGTACAAGTGCGCCGTGCTGCCGCTGCAAAAGAACAAGTGCGGCGAGAAGGCCGGCGAAATCTATGACATGCTGAGCAAGCATTTCATGGTGGATTACGATGAGACCGGCTCCATCGGCAAGCGCTATCGCCGTCAGGACGAGATCGGCACGCCGATGTGCATTACCGTCGATTTCGACACGCTGGAGACCGGCGTTGTCACCGTGCGCGACCGCGACACCATGGAGCAGGATCACGTGCACGTGGACGAGCTGGTGGCCTACATCCAGAAGAAAATCGAATACTGATTCTGCAGAAGACCGTTCGGACGCGGGGAGAGACGCTTCTTTCCCGCGTCCTTTTTGAGTGCGCCCGGCGGCGCACGTTTCTAATACTATTTTCCTTCTAAAAACGCGACAAATGTGTTATACTGTAAGTGGTGATGA
>UQNM01000068.1 GCA_900542395.1 uncultured Eubacteriales bacterium | reverse complement strand
AGCAGCGCGAGGCGGTGCAGGCCGTCGCGCAGGCGGAAGCGCCGCGGGTGCTGATATACCACACGCATACCTACGAGGCATATCAGGCCACGGAGACGGAAAATTACAAGCCGACGGAAAAATGGCGCACGCGCGACGAAAACCACAACATGATCGCGGTCGGGGACGCGCTGGCGCGGGCGCTGACCGCGCGCGGCTTCATCGTCGTGCACGATACGACGGCGTTTGAGCCGCCGACGCTGTCCACCGCCTACAAGCGGTCGCTGGCGATGCTCAGGACGCGGCTCGACGCGGGCGAACGGTATGACTACTGGCTTGACGTGCATCGCGACGCATACAGCGAGTCATACCGGGGCGCAAACAGCGTGGAGACGGAGGGCGGAAGCGCCGCGCGCGTCATGCTGCTGGTGGGCAAGGGCACGGGCGCGACGGGCTCCGGCTTTGACGAGCGGCCGGATTGGCCGAAAAACCTCGAACTGGCGCAGGCTGTCACGGAGGCGGCGAACGCCCTTGCGCCCGGCATATGCCGCGAGGTGAAGATCAAGAGCGGGCGCTTCAATCAGCATATCTCCACCGGCGCGCTGCTGATTGAAATTGGCAACAACCGCAACACGCTTTCGGAGGCGCTGGCGGCGTGCCCGATCATCGCGGAGGCGCTTGAACGCGCGTACAGGGCGCGGAACTAGACCAGCTTGCGCATGTGGCTGAGCGCGGCCTTTTCGAGGCGGGAAACCTGCGCCTGACTGATGCCGATTTCGCCCGCAACCTCCATCTGGGTGCGCCCCTGAAAGAAGCGCAGGTTCAAAATGCGCTGCTCGCGCTCGTTCAGGCGATCCATGGCCTCGCGGATGGCGATGTTTTGCAGCCAGTTTTCCGCGCTGACGTTGTCATCGCGCACCTGATCGCCGATGGTCAGCGCGTCCGCGCCTTCGCCGCCGATCGGCTCGCACAGGCTTACGGGGTCCTGGATGGCTTCGAGCGCGAGGGTGACGTCCTCTGCCGACAGTTCGAGCTTTCGGGCGATTTCCTGCACGGTCGGCTCGCGCCCCAGCTCGGCTTGCAGGCGGTCACGCGCGGAGAGCGATTTATAGGCGATATCCCGAAGCGAACGGCTGACGCGGATGGCGTTGTTATCCCGAAGATAGCGCCGAATCTCGCCGATAATCATCGGCACGGCGTAGGTCGAAAAGCGCACGTTCTGCGTCACGTCAAAATGGTCGAGGGCTTTGATTAACCCGATGCAGCCGACCTGAAACAGATCATCCACATTTTCGCCGCGGTGGTGGAACCGCTGGAGCACGCTGAGCACCAGACGCAGATTGCCCCGGATAAATTCCTCCCGCGCCCGCATATCCCCGCTGTGGACGAGGGGAAAGAGCTGCCGCATCCGTTCGTTGCTGATGACGGGGAGCGTAGAGGTATCCACGCCGCAGATTTCAACTTTGCCGATGGCCATATCGTCGCCTCCCTTGCTTTCTTGAACTGCATTATGACGGCGGCCAAGGAAAAATATTCTCGCGGCGCGTGGTTATATTTGGGGAAAAAGCGCATAGACGCGAAAGGCGGAAGGAATATGACGTTTTCGGAATTGAAGAAAAAGGATATGATCTGCATTGGGGACGGACGGGTGATCGGGCGCGCGTGCGACGTGGTGCTCGACCCGGCGACGGGGCAGGCGCTCGGCCTGATCGTCTGCGGGGGATGCGGTATTTTTCGAAGCGAGAAAAGCCAGATGGAGATTCCGTGGCGGCAGATCGCCTGCATCGGCGACGACGTGATTCTGGTATCGCCGGGGAGCTGCTGAAGGGGGTTTACCTTTTTTCGGAATACGGGTATAATAAGCGAATGGGAAAATGCAAAATTTTTCAAAATGAGGGGTAAATCGACATGAAGTGCATATACTGTAATTGCACGGAGAGCCGCGTGGTGGATTCGCGCCCGACGGAGGACGGCGCGATTCGCCGCCGCCGCGAGTGCGAGGAATGTAAAAGACGCTTTACGACATACGAAAAGATTGAAATGCTGCCGGTGCTGGTCGTCAAAAAGGACAGGCGGCGGGAACCGTTTGACGCGGCGAAGGTGCGCAACGGCATCCTCAGGGCATGCGAAAAGCGCCCCGTTCCGCTGGAGGAGATCGAAAAGCTGGTGCGCCGGGTGGAAACCAGCGTCTGCCAGCAGCCGGAGGAAGAAGTGACCACCGAGCAGATCGGGCGGATGGTGATGGACGGCCTGAAGGAGCTGGACGAGGTAGCGTATATCCGCTTTGCGTCGGTCTATCGCCAATTTAAGGATGTGCAATCCTTCATGGAGGAGCTTCAGCTCCTGCTGGACAGCCAGAAAAAACCGCAGGAATAAACCGAAAGCCGCCGCGTCATGCTAAACCTCGAAACGGAGGATTGGGCATGAAACAAACGGTTCGGCACGGCTTGGGCATTGCGCTGAGCGCGATGGCTTTTGTATGCAATTATTCCCCATGGGTGCGAAACGCGGCTGCGCTGCCGGATGCGCTGACGCTCTCTTCCGGGCAGCGGCTTGTGGTGCAGACCGGGCTGCCGATGCGCGCCGCGTCAGCGGGCGGGGCAGTCAGCGTGCTGGCCTCGCAGGATGAGCGCGTGACGCTCAGCGCGGAGGCGGGCGGACAGACGAGCGTGACCTTTTCGCTGCTCGGGCTGATTCCCGTGCATGAGACGCGGGTGAACGTCGTGGAGGCGCGCAGGCTGATTCCCGGCGGGCAGGCGGTCGGCGTGGCGCTCAAGACGCGCGGCGTGCTGGTCGTTTCCGATTCGGCGAAGGGGCGGCTGCTGCGCGCGGGCGACGTGATCCTTTCCGCGAACGGCGAAACGGTGGAGAGCGCGAAGACGCTCGGCGCCGTCATCGGCGGGGCGCAGAGCGACACGGTTCGGCTCGAAGTGATGCGCGGCGGGCAGACGATCACGGTGGAAACGGCGGCTTCCGTCGATGCGGCGGACGGCAGGCGGAAGCTGGGCGTCTGGGTGCGCGACAGCACGGCGGGCGTCGGCACGCTGACCTATGTGGACCCGCAGACGGGCGCTTACGGCGCGCTGGGGCACGCGATTGTCGATGCGGACACGGGCAAGCTGCTGGATGCGCGCGAGGGCGCGATTCTGCGGGCGAACATCGTGGGCGTTGCGAAAGGGCAGAGCGGCAGGGCGGGCGAGCTGAAGGGAAACTTCCTCAAGGAGGGGCGGCAGATCGGCAGCCTGCTGGAAAACTGCGAATACGGCATTTACGGCGTGATGCGGGATGCGCCCCGGAGCGCGCTCTACCCGGAGGGGCTGAGCGTCGGCTCGCGGAGCGCCGTCCACACCGGGGCGGCCAGCATCATCGCGACGGTGGAGGGCGACGAACCGCAGGAATACGGCGTGGAAATCGTCCGCTGCTTCCCCCAGAGCGAACCGAGCCAGAAGGGCATGGTGCTGCGCGTGACGGACGAGCGGCTGCTGCATCGAACGGGCGGCATCGTTCAGGGCATGAGCGGCAGCCCGATCCTGCAGGACGGCCGGATCATCGGCGCGGTAACGCACGTCTATCTGAGCGACGCGACGCAGGGATACGGCATGTATATCGAGTGGATGCTCGAAAAAAGCGACGCGCTGGATGCGGAGGCGCAGGCAGCGTAAATGTACAGGGGAAGGTGACTGCGGAATGAAAACGCAAATTCTATGCGCGATGCGCGACGGCAGCGCGGTGATTCCGGCGCTTCGGACGTTGGAGGATGAGCAGGATTGCGCCTTCCGCATGGTGCAATCCGGGGAGGGCGCGCTGTCGGCGGCGAAAAAATGCAGGCCGGATATTCTGGTGATCGACGCGGTGCTGCCGCTGATGGATGGGCTGGGCACGATTGACCGGCTCAGGGAGATCTACGGCGAGCGGATGCCGCAGGTCATCGGCGGGGTGATGATGCCCTTCGCGCGGGACGGCTTTCTGCGCAGGGGCGTGACCTGTCAGGTGCGCGTGCCGTGGGACGCGCAGGAGCTGACGGAGGCGCTCATGCAGATGCTCAAAAAGGTGCGCGGCGAAGCGGATTGGACGCGGATGGAGCCGGCCTGCCGACGCGCCGCCGGGCTGCTCAGCAAAATGGGCATGAGATCGACGCTGCGTGGATACGAATACCTATCCAGCGCGGCGGCGCTCGCATGGGAGGACGAAAGCCGGATGGACGCGGTCGGCGACATGCTGTACAAGCCGGTGGCGCTGCGTTTCGGAACGACGGAGCAGGCCGTCGAGCGGCTGATCCGCCATGCGGTGGAAAGCGTGATGGATGCGTTCGGCGTGCGGCGCGTATACGGCTTTTTCGGCAACTCGATCGACCCGATCCGGGGCAAGCCGACCAACGCGGAAATGATCGGGATGCTCGCGCAGTATATGCGCGTGACCCCGGAGGATTGACGCGATGGCGATTGAAAAAACGAGCCTGATGCGGTATAATGACCGTATCGGACTCGTTTTCTTTTGGAAGAAAACGCAAAGGAGGAGCATATGAACAAAAAAGCAATCGTCATCGTTCTGGACAGCGTGGGCATCGGCGAACTGCCGGACGCTGCGAATTACGGCGACAAGGGCGCGGATACGCTCGGCCATATCATCAACACCTGCCATCCGAAACTGCCGCATCTGATGGAGCTGGGGCTGGCGAATATCGACGGCGCAAGCTTCCCCGGCAGGGTGGATGCGCCGAAGGGCTGCTTCGGCAAGCTGCGCGAGGTTTCCGCCGGAAAGGACACCACGACCGGCCACTGGGAAATCGCGGGCGTTCAGCTTGCGCAGGCGTTCCCGACGTTCCCGAACGGCTTCCCGCAGGATTTCATCGAGCGGTTTGAAAAGGCCGTCGGCCGCGGCACGCTGGGCAACAAGCCCGCCTCCGGCACGGCGATCCTCGATGAGCTGGGCGAGGAGCACATCAAGACCGGGAAGCTGATCGTCTATACCTCGGCGGACAGCGTCTTCCAGATCGCGGCGAACGAAGCGGTTGTGCCGCTGGAGGAGCTGTATCGCGATTGCCAAATCGCGCGCGAGCTGCTGACGGGCGAGCTGGAGGTCGGCCGCGTCATCGCGCGTCCGTTCGTCGGCGACCAGGCGGGCGCGTTCAAGCGCACCGGCGCGCGCCGCGATTTCAGCGCGCAACCGCCGCAGACGATGTGCGACATTCTGAAAGAGAACGGCAAGACGGTCTACGGCGTGGGCAAGATTGAGGATATCTTCGATCACCACGGCATCACCAAGAGCAACCACGCGGCGGGCAACCCGGCCTGCATGCAGGCGACGTTCGAGGCGATGGACGAGGATTTTGACGGCCTGCTGTTCGTCAATCTGGTCGATTTCGATATGGTATATGGCCATCGCCGCGATGTGAAGGGCTACGCCGCCGCGCTGGAGGCGTTTGACGCGCAGCTCCCGGAGATTCAGGCGAAGATGGGCGAGGACGATCTGCTGATGATCACCGCCGACCACGGCTGCGACCCGTGCCACAGCGGCACCGACCACACGCGCGAGCACACGCCGCTGCTGGTTTGGAGCAGGAAGATGCAGGGCGGCGTGAACCTGGGCGTGCGCGCGACATACGCGGACATCAGCGCGACGGTGCTGGATTATTTCGGCCTGGCGAACCCGCTGCGCGGAACTTCTTTTCTGGAGGAACTGAAATGATGGATGAAATGAAGAGAATCGACGAGGCGGCGGCGAAGGTGCTCGCCGTCTGCGGCAAGGCCGATATCGGCGTGATTCTGGGCAGCGGTCTGGGCGATTACGCCGAGGCGCTTGAAGACGCGGTCAAGCTGCCGTACAGCGAAATCCCCGGCTTCCCGCGCTCGACGGTCGCGGGGCACGCGGGCATGTGGTGCTGCGGCACGCTGTACGGCAAGCGCGTGGTGATGATGCAGGGGCGCTTCCATTACTACGAGGGCTACGGCATGAAGGACGTGACCCTGCCGGTTCGCGTGATGCAGAAAATCGGCGTGAAGACGCTGGTCGTCACCAACGCGGCGGGCGGCGTGAACCTCGGCTACCATCCGGGCGAGCTGATGGTGATCGGCGATATGTTCAGCATGACGGCGCAGAACCCGCTGATCGGCCCGAATCTCGATGCGTTCGGCCCGCGCTTCCCGGATATGAGCTGCGCGTTTGACAAGGAGCTGCGCGCGCTGGCGCACGAATGTGCAAACGAGCAGGGCTTTGCGCTGCGCGAGGGCGTTTATGCGCAGATGACCGGCCCGACGTATGAAACCCCGGCGGAAATCCGCATGCTGCGCACGCTCGGCGCGGACGCGGTGGGCATGAGCACCGTGCCGGAGGTCATCGTGGCGCGCCACGGCGGCATGCGCGTGCTGGGCATAAGCTGCATCACGAACATGGCGGCGGGGATTCTCGACCAGCCGCTCAACCACGCGGAGGTGACGGAAACGGCCAATCGCGTGAAGGGACAATTCAGAAATCTGCTTGACAGGATCATCGAAAAAATGTAAAATAACGCCAATACATTTTTGGGTGCGGACACGCCGCACGGCCTCCCTCTTTTGAAAAAGGAGGGCGGAATTCGATGCGCCTATGGATGAGCGAAACCCCAAAAGCTGCACAAAAATGGATGGCCGATGGCCGCCCGCATTTGATGCAGTTTTTGTTTTATCATGTATAACATGTCTGTTTTTTGAAGAGGGGGAAAACCAGAATGAAAAAAGCGCTTTTATCGGGCGTTATTGCGCTCGTGATGATGCTCACGCTGCTGGGGGCGGCCGCGTTTGCGGAGAGCCTGTACACGGTTTCGACAAGCGATGAACTGAAGACTGCGCTGGACGCAATCGCCGCCGGTTCGGGAACCGAGGCGGTGATCGTCCTGAGGGGGGACGTTCAAGCGCCTAATATGGGGGGAGAAACGTATATTACGTCCTTTGGTGTGGCCGGAAAGCACATCACTGTTCGGTCAGAAGGGGAAATGAAGACATTCTCCTTTCCCAGCTATGGCATTTTGACGGGCGACTGCACGTTCGACAACGTCAACGTGACCGGCAGACGGCTGTTCTGCAACGGCTATAACACGGTCTTCACCGAAAACGGCCAGATTCATCTGAGGGAAACGCTTTACGGCGGCGGTTATAAGACGACGGTAGCCAGCACGCATGTCGTTATCGCGGCGAGCGGTTATATTAACCCGTCGTCCAACAGCGGCCTGCATGACGTGATCGGCGGCTCGTATCAAGGCTCGGTAGAGGGCGATACCTATCTGGAAATCACGGGCGATATTCGGATGCAGGGTGGAAACCACGTGAACCCCGGCTGCATGACCGGCGACGGCAGCAGCGGAGATGGCAAAAACAGCCCTGCCGTTTCTGTCGGCGGCAACGCGACGCTGATTTATGACAACAAAAACAGCAACGCAAGCCCCGCCATTGAAGGCACATACGGCTGCGAAATGAAAGGAAATGTAACGCTTGATATCCGTGCGGGGGGGGGTACTGGGCATTGTCGGTACGGAGGAACCTGCTGACAAATCCATCATTCACGGTAATCTGCATATCATAGCCGGTTCGCCGAAGTACGAAAATACCGACCGCGTTTTGCGTTTGAACAGCAACTGGCCGATCATTGGCGCGGGTCATTCCTTTGCGACTATGCCGGGTGCTATCGGTAATTATGCGATTGGCGGCAATATTACGATTGATGCTTATGAGAACGTCTGGGGCTGGGATAGAAACACGAAACCCACTACATATGATCTTCCTGAGATTTACGGAGCGCTTCGCGGCAACGTTGGAGGCAATATCACCATCAATGTTCATGGTTCTCATGTGGAAAACATCACCGGTGCAGCATATGATTCAACGGTTGATGGCAATGTGATTATTAACGCTACAGGTGTCGAGTTGAAAAACTCGTATTACGAAGACGAGGATTACGACGAAGGCGATATTTATGCGAACTATAGCAGCACGATAGCCGGTAGGTGCGAAATCAATGTGAACGGCGGCGACGTGAATATCATTCGCCTGACAAACTGGAGAACGATCAATAAAGGTTCGCAGATCACAATCACCGGCAGTCCGAAAATCCGAACCGGCGTGGTCTCGACATCAAATTATAAAGCAACGCCTGAAAACGTAACGGTTAGGTTGACGGCTTGCAAGGCTGAGATTCCCTTTATTCAGTCGTCAACCGAAACCTTTGTGGAAAACAATTCCGACGTGAAGCTGAACGGATTGTGGCTGACGGGCGATTTGACCGTCCAAGAAGGCAGCATCCTCAAAACGGATGATCTGGAAACGATTGAACTGACAGGAAACGCCGTTGTAAACGGCACGTGGGAACAGCTTTCTGTCGGCGATGAGACGCATTTTGATGCGAAAATTGCAGGCACGATGTCCATCGGTGGAAAAGGCCAATACGTCGCTCACGGAACAACCCTCGTTAGCGGAAAGGTTACATCTTGCGGCATGATGGCGTTGATGAAGCCGTCGCGATTTGGTGGGGAGTACGAAGGAAGTAACGCAGAGCTTCGCCTGCCTGCCGTAAAGTCCGGAGAAAATTATAGCAACGGAAAGATTCCTCTTGAAATCAAGGAATTGGCCAGCGGCACCACCACGGTCAATACGGTAGCCCCGGAGGATTGGACGAAGCTGGAAAATCCGCAACTCGGGGATAATTACATCGTCGCGCTGAGGGACGGCGACGCGCCCGCGCAGAGCGTGTTTCTGCTGGGCAACGAAGACGCCCTGCGGGAAGATTGGTTCTTGAAACGCAAGGACGATCTTGACGATCCGAACAATTATTACATGTGGCAGGTCGCCACGGGCATTTCCGTCACGTTTGACAAAAACGGAGGCGACACCGAGGCCAACCCGAACAGGATGACGCAGGAGCAAAACCCGAATGGCAATCATTTTGAACTGCCGAGCGTCCAGCCGACGCGCGAAGGGTACGCATTTACGGGTTGGAACACCAAAGCGGACGGAACGGGCACGGCGTTCACGGCGGAAACCGAAGTGAAGCAGAGCCTGACGGTCTACGCGCAATGGACGCGCAAGCAGACGGAAATTTCCGTTACGTTTGATAAAAACGGAGGCGACACCGAAGCCGACCCGCGCGTGATGACGCAGAAGGTGGACGAGGGAGCGAGCGCCCGGTTTGAACTGCTGAGCGTCCAGCCGACGCGCGAAGGGTACGAATTTACGGGCTGGAACACCAAAGCGGACGGAACGGGCGCGGCGTTTACGGCAGAAACCGAAGTGAAGCAGAGCCTGACGGTCTACGCGCAATGGACGCGCAAACAGATAGAGAAGGAAGACACGATATCTGTGACGGTCAAGAAGGTTTGGAAGCTGAACGACGGTGGAACGGCGACCGATTCGGTGACTGTGGCGCTCTATAAAAACGGAAACATGGATCGGACGGCTGTACTGAGCGATGCGAACCGCTGGACGTATACGTGGGACGATTTGAGCGCCAAGGACGCATGGACTGTGGAAGAACCCGAAGTGCCGAACGGCTTTAAGGCTGTGGTCGAGCGCAAAGGTTCGGTCTTTACGATCACGAATGACGATATTCGGGTTGACGTTCCGCAAACGGGCGACAAGAGCCATTGGCTGCTCTGGACGGTGCTCCTGCTTGCGAGTGGTTTGGGAATCACCCAATGCGTCCGCAAAGGAAAAGGGAAAATCGAATAATAAACGGATGTGATCGGCGCATCCGACGGCGACCGTGGGCAGGGGCTTGCGGCCGCTTTTTTCGCACAAATAAGACGAAAAAACCCCCGACACCGCGCGCAGTATCGGGGTTTTCCTAACGGATAAAGAATGAAATTAGAGCTTGGCCATCGCGTCGTCAAGGCGTTTCATCGTTTCGTCCTTGCCGAGCAGATACGCCATTTCAAACGCACCGCCGGGGGTAGCGGCGCGGCCGGTGATGGCGATGCGCAGCGGCCAGAGCACGGTGGCGTTCTTCATGCCGGATTCGGGAATGGCGGCCATCACGGTATCGTGGAGGTTGGCCTCCGTCCAATCGGCCATGCCGGAGAGAATCGGGCGGATAAATTCGAGCGCCGCCTTGCTGGTTTCCGGCGTGGATTTGCTCTTTTTGTTGGTGAACAGCGCCATATCCAACGCCGGCATCTCGGCGAGGAAATCCACCATGCCCGGAAGCTGGCTGAAAATCTCGGTGCGCGCCTGCAAAAGCTGGCAGAGGCGGTCGAGGTCGAACTTCTGCGGGTCGAGCACCTGAGAGAGCCACGGCTTGGCCATTTCGGCGTAGGCCTCCGGGGTCAGGCGGCGGATATATTCGGCGTTGAACCACGTCAGCTTGTTGGTGTCGAAGATCGACGGGCTCTTGTTGATGCCGTTTTCATCGAAGATGCGGATGAGATCATCCATCGAGAAGAATTCCTCATTGGTGTCCTTCGGCGCCCAGCCCAGCAGCGCGATGTAGTTGATGATCGCTTCCTTGAGGTAGCCCTTTTGCAGCAGATCCTCGAAGGAGGGATCGCCCCAGCGCTTGGAGAGCTTGCGGACGATCGGCTGCTCGTTTCCGTTTTCATCCAGAATCGGCTGCTTGGTTTCCTTATCCTTGAGCACGGATTCGATCATAACGGGCGGCAGATGCAGATAGATCGGCGGCTTCCAGCCGAAGGCCTCGTAGAGCAGGTTGTATTTCGGCGCGGAGGAGAGGTATTCCGTGCCGCGCATGACGTGGCTGATGGCCATCAGGTGATCGTCCACGACGTTGGCGAAGTTGTAGGTCGGCAGACCGTCAGCCTTGATGAGCACGTTGTCATCCAGCGTGTCGCAATCCACCTCGACGTGGCCGTAGAGCATGTCGTCGAAGGACGCTTTGCCCGTGGTCGGCACGTTCTGGCGGATGACGTAGGGCTCGCCCGCCGCGATGCGGCGCTTGGCCTCCTCAAGGCTGACGTTGTGCAGGCACTTTTTGTTGTATTTGTAGGTTTCGCCTTTGGCCTCGGCGGCCTTGCGGTCGGCCTCGATCTCTTCCTTGGTGCAGAAGCAGCAGTAAGCGCCGCCCTTTTCGACCAGCTCCCAAGCGAACTTGGGGTAGAGGTCGCGGCGCTGGGTCTGGATATACGGGCCGTATTCGCCGCCCACATCCGGGCCCTCGTCGTAGGCCAGACCGGCTTGACGCATGGATTTATAGATCAGATCGACCGCGCCGGGCACCTCGCGCTCCTGATCGGTATCCTCGATGCGCAGAATGAACTTGCCGCCGTGCTTCTTGGCGAACAGATAGGTATACAGCGCGGTGCGCAGGCCGCCCAGATGCAGATAGCCCGTCGGGCTGGGCGCAAATCGCGTGCGAACTTCATCAGACATGATTTCTTTCTCCTTCTCATGGGGAACGCCGGGGCAAAGCCCCGAACGCAGCCCCCGCAACTTATTCCGGCTTATAGCTGTCCTTCAGCGGAACGACGCGGTTGAAGACGGCCATATCCGCCGTGGAATCCTTATCCTTGCAGAAATAGCCCATGCGCA
>UQNM01000067.1 GCA_900542395.1 uncultured Eubacteriales bacterium | reverse complement strand
TGGGGCGATGGGGCAAAGCCCCATATTCCAAAATGCTTAGGTACTTGTTTCTTGAAATGTTCGGTTTAAGCTTGACAGCTCCTTTTCTTGATGTGAAAAAGTTTTCGTGAATAAAGTTATATCTTCATACCGTCTATCCGGGAACGCTATGAAAAGCACACAAAATCTTTACGAAAACTGAACGGGCGGGTCAGTGTGTTTTACTTGACATGAAACATCCTTTTCCAATATACTTATATAAACAGATTGAGGGTATCGGCTCTGCGGCCGATCAAAATTTGGAATCGGAAAGGAAAGCGATGTAATGAACCCCAAGCTCAAGGAGAAGCTGCTGGAATCCCTGATGGCGGTGCTGCCCATCACGCTCATCGTGCTGGCGCTGAGTGTGGCGCTGGTGCCGATGGACGTGGGCACGGCGGTGATGTTTACGGTCGGCGCGGTGCTGCTGGTGTTCGGCATGGGGCTGTTTCAGCTCGGCGCGGAAATGGCGATGACGCCGCTGGGTGAAGGCATCGGCGTGCAGATGGAGCGGGTGAAGAAAATCCCGCTGATTGTCGCCATCGCGTTTGTGATGGGCGTCATCATCACCATCGCCGAGCCGGATTTGCAGGTGCTTGCCCAGCAGGTGCCCTCCATCCCGAACAAGGTGCTGATTTATTCCGTCGCGGTGGGCGTGGGCGCGTTTCTGGCGCTGGCGGTCGTGCGCATTTTGAAGCGCATCAGCCTGTCAAAGCTGCTGGTGGTGCTCTACGGCCTGCTGGCGGCGGTGTCCATCTTCGTGCCCGAGAGTTTTCTGGCCGTGGCGTATGATTCCGGCGGCGTGACGACCGGGCCGATCACCGTGCCGTTCATCATGGCGATGGGCGTAGGCATGGCGGCGGTGCGCGGCGACAAGAACGCGGCGAGCGACAGCTTCGGTCTGGTCGCGCTTTCGAGCATCGGGCCGATTCTGGCGGTGCTGCTGCTGGGCTGCTTCTTTAACCCGCAGAACGCGGCCTATACGCCGACGGTCGTGCCGGAGGTGGCGACGACGAAGGACGTTGCGCTGACGTTTGCGGGCGGCCTGCCGCATTACATGACGGAGGTGGCGATGTCCATCCTGCCGATTGTCGCGGTGTTTTTCATCTTCCAGATGATGACGCACCGTTATCAGAAGCGGCAGAGGCGGCGCGTGATGGTCGGCTTTGCGTATACATACGCCGGGCTGGTGCTGTTCCTGTGCGGCGTGAACGTGGGCTTCGGCCCGGTCGGCACGGTGCTGGGGCGCTCGCTGGCGCAGCCGGGGTATAAGTGGCTGCTCGTGCCCATCGGCATGCTGATCGGCTTCTTTATCGTCAAGGCGGAACCGGCGATTCAGGTGCTCAATCGGCAGATTCAGAGCGTGACCAGCGGCGCGATTTCCGCGCGGGCGATGAACCGATGCCTGTCCATCGGCGTATCGGTCAGCGTCGGGCTGGCGATGCTGCGCGTGGTGACGGGGATTCCGGTCGCGTATATTCTGCTGCCCGGTTATGTGTTGGCGCTGGGGCTTTCCTTCGTCGTGCCGCCGATCTTCGTGGGCATCGCGTTCGACTCCGGCGGCGTGGCCAGCGGTCCGATGACCACGACGTTCCTGCTGCCGCTGAGCATCGGCGCGTGCGAGACGCTGGGCGGCAACGTGATGACGGATGCATTCGGCGTGGTGGCGCTGGTGGCGCTGACCCCGCTGATCGCCGTTCAACTGATGGGCGTCGCTTATCGAATCAAGATGAGCCGCGTCGAGAAGCGGGTTGTGCCTGCGTTTGACGGGCGCGATGAAATCGTCGAGCTGGAGGAGGAATGGGCATGAGCACGGAAAAAATGCAGGCGTCGTTTCGGCTGCTGATGCTGATTACCACGCCGAAGCTCGCGGAAAAAGCGCTTTTGCTGTTTGAAAAGGGCAGGCTGCCGATGCAGATTCAGGCCTATGCGCACGGCACGGCCTCGCGCGAGATGATGGATATGCTGGGGCTGGACAGCGGGGAGAAGAGCCTGCTGCTGACGATGATGCCCAAGATGGATGCGGATGATTTGCTGGTTCACCTGCGCCGGGAGCTTCGGCTGGGGCTCTCCGGCAGCGGCATTGCGTTCACCGTGCCGATGTCCGGCGCGAACAAGCGCGTGTTGCAGATGGTTCAGCAGCTTTGCGAGGAAAAGCCGAGGGCGGAGATAAGGAGGAAGGTCATGCAGGAAAACGAATATCAGATCATCGTTGCGCTGGTCAATCAGGGATACAGCGAGGAGGTCATGGCCGCGGCGCGTCCGGCGGGCGCGGCGGGCGGCACGGTGCTGCACAGCCGCCGCGTCGGCGCGGAGGAGGCGCTGAGCCAGTGGGGCTTCAGCTTGCAGGAGGAAAAGGAAGCCGTGATGATCCTGACCCGCGCGGAGAGCAAGCTGGCGATCATGCAGGCGATTTGCGATAACTGCGGGCTGCAAAGCGAGGCACAGGGTATTGTGCTCTCCCTGCCGGTTGACCGCGTGGTTGGGCTGGAATAAACCGAATTGAACCCAAAGATGGGCGGATGCGTCGAACAGGCGTGTCCGCCGTTTTTTTGACACATAGAAAATGACGTTTTGCAGACTTCGGCGGTGGCGAGGGCGGGGTGAAAACAGAAAAAAACAGCTTTCTCCCTCTTGAAACAATTCGGAAAATCTGATATGATATTTTTGTGATATTGTACGCTGATTGACGCGGCGTAAAACAGTGCCTTCGAAAGGAAGAAGAAAATGAGCAAGTTTGTCGTTTTGACGGACTCCACCTGCGATTTGCCGGATGAGCTGGCTAAGCAGCATGATATTGATATCCTGTGTTTCAAAATCGCGCTGGATGGCGAGGGCTACACCGAGCGCGTCGATTTCACGCCGGAGCAGTTCTGCCAAATGCTGAGGAACGCGACCGGCCTGCCGACGACGGCGCAGATCACCCAGTTCGAATTTATGGAGCGGTTCGAGGAATACGACCGTCAGGGCGTGGAGCGGGCGCTCTATATCTCCATCAACGCGGGCGGCAGCGGCACCAACGCGGCGGCGCATGCGGCGGCGGCGCAATTCCGCGAGGAGCACCCGGAAAGCCGCATGGAGATCTTCATCGTGGATAGCCATGCCTATTCGATGGCCGAGGGCGCGGGCGTGATCGAGGCCAAGCGCAGGCTTGACGATGGCGAGACGATGGAGGCGGTCGTCGAATATCTGAACGACAAATACGCGCGGATGGAGATTCTGCTGACGGCGTATACGCTCAAGGTGATTCGCAAATCCGGCCGCATCAGCGCGGCGGCGGCGATTGCGGGCGATTTGCTGGGCATCCATCCGATTTTCACGCTCAACGACGGCGTGAGCCATATCGTCAAGAAGGTTCGCGGCGAAAAGGCGGTTGTCAGCGGCATGGCAGCGACGATGGCCGAGCGTATGGCGCAGGGCACGCCGTATTATATCGGCATATCCGACCGCAAATACGAAGACGAATATGTGGAGGCCTGCACGAAGAAGGTCGGCTACGCGCCCGCGGGCATTTTCCGCCTCGGCTGCGCGGTGCTCTCCAACACCGGCGCGGAAGCGGTCGGCCTCGTCTTTGAAGGCGAAAAGCGGAGAGCGTAAACCATCAGGGTCTTGCTCACGTGAGCGATTTGAAGCCGTTTTATGCAAAAAACGATCCTCCAATGTGTCGGTGGATCGTTTTTTTCTAAATATTTAGAGGAAATTGCGTAAAATCGCCCGCTTGAATCAAAGCGTATGCGTCAAAATGACGTCGCCTGTCAGCGTCTTGATGGTGAACGTGCCGTTTTCATAGATCATGTAGCTCTTGGGATGATCTTCCTTCGGCAGGGCGGCAGAGCCGGGGTTGATGTAGGTCATGCCGTCCTTCTCCTGCACGGTGAGCACATGCGTGTGGCCGTGAATCAGCAGGTCGCCCGGCTTGTGCGGCGGCAGGCTATCGAGGTTGAACAGATGGCCGTGGGTGATGAACGCGGTGCGGCCGTCCAGATCAAACAGCGCGTAATCCGCCATGATCGGGAATTGCAGCACCATCTGATCGACCTCCGCGTCGCAGTTGCCGCGCACGCAGAGCAGCTCGCTTTTTACGCCGTTGAGCAGCGCGATCACGCCCTTCGGGTCGTATGCGTCCGGCAGGTTGTTGCGCGGACCGTGATAGAGCAGATCGCCCAGCAGAACCAGACGCTCCGCGCCCTCGGCCTTGTAGGCGGCGAGCACCGCCTCGCAGGCGCTGCGGGAACCGTGGATATCGGAAGCAAACATCAGTTTCATCGTTGTGTGTCTCCTTTTTTTCGTATGGAAAATGGTGTAAAATCGCCCGCGTGGGCAAAACTTTGACGCATTGCAGACGTCGGCGGAGGTACAGGCGGCCTTAGGCCGCTTTACAGGTCGATTTCCAGCACGACGGGGCAATGGTCGCTGCCCAGAACCGCGTCGTCAATGCGCGCATCCGTGATCTTGTCCTTGATGCGGTCGGAAACGAGGAAATAGTCGATGCGCCACCCCGCGTTGTTCGCGCGGGCGTTGAACATGTAGCTCCACCAACTGTAGCGCCCCGTCGCGTCGGGGTAGAGATAGCGGAACGTATCCACAAACCCGCTGTCCAGCAGCTTGGTCATCGCGCCGCGCTCCTGCGGGGTGAAGCCCGCGTTGTTGACGTTTGTCTTGGGGTTTTTGAGGTCGATTTCCTGATGCGCGACGTTCATATCGCCGCAGACGATCACGGGCTTCTGCGCGTCCAGCTTTTTGAGGTACAGGCGGAAATCCTCCTCCCAGCACATGCGATACATCAGCCGGGTCAGGCCGCGCTGGCTGTTGGGCGTGTAGACCGTGACGAGGAAAAAGCGGTCGTATTCGAGCGTAATCAGCCGCCCCTCGTGGTCGTGCAGCTCGCTGTCCATGCCCAGCTTGACCGAAAGCGGCTGCCGCTTGGCGAGGATCGCCGTGCCGGAATAGCCCTTTTTCTCGGCGGAATTGAAGAATTCCACGTAATCCGGCGCGGGAATCTGCGCCTGACCGGGCTGCATCTTGGTTTCCTGCAGGCAGAAAAAATCCGCGTCCTGTTGCGCGAAATAATCGGAAAAGCCCTTGCCCAAACAGGCGCGAAGGCCGTTGACGTTCCACGAAATCAGCTTCATAACTGTCCTCCTGTGACGATGGCCGCGCATAGCTTTCGGCGGCTGATGTTATTATACAGGATGAAAAGGCGAAAAGCAACGCCGATCTCGGCGGAAAATGGGGAGGGAAAGCGGATGGCGCTGGTGTTTGCGCTCTACCTGCTTTTGTGCGTTCGGGTGACGGCGGATATCCGCGCGGGGCTGGCCGACGACCGGATTCAGTTTTCCGCAAGCCTCGGCGCGCTGATGCTCGAAGCCCACGTCGGCGGAAGCGTTGAAGGGGCGAAGGTTCGGCTGAATATCCCGATTCGCGGGTTTCCGGAAAAGCCGGACGGGCGGAAGATCCGGCAGGGCTGGCCGACGGCGCGCGCCGTGCTGAAAGCGGCGGATTGGGAGCTGATTGCGCTGCATATGCGGGCGGGGCTGGAGGATGCGGGCGCGACGGCGATGCTCGCGGGCGGTATCCGCGCGGCGGCGGACGGGCTGCTCGCGGGGCTGGGGCGGACGGAATGCAGCGATATCCGCGTCACGGCGGATTTTGCCGCGCGCGGCGTCTGGGCGGCGGCGCGGTGCATAGTTTCCATGCGGGTTGGCGATATTATGCTTGCGGCGGCGAAGGCGGCCGGGAGAAAGAAGCGAAAAGAGGGGTTGCAATGGAAAAGCATCCCATCGAGAGCCTGATGGGCGTTTCCATGGAACAGATTAAGGACATGGTGGACGTGAACACGGTGATTGGCGACGCGGTGCAGACGCAGGACGGCTCGACAATCATCCCGATTTCGCGGGTGTCGTTCGGCTTTGTCGCGGGCGGCGGGGAATACGCCGTCAGCGGCGCGCAGGCCGGCGCTTACGGTCTCCCGTTTGCGGGCGGTGCGGGCGCAGGTGTGAGCATCCATCCGATGGGCTTTCTGGTGTGCGGCAGGAACGGCGTGCGGCTGTTGAGCGCGGGCAGCGCCTCGCCGATGGAGCGCGTGGCGGAACTGATCCCGCAGGCGCTTGAAAACTGGAAGAGGCTGGGCGACGAAGAGGAAAACGCGAAACCGTCTCCGGTGCGGGCGGCTTATCAGGAATGAGGCGGGCGGAGAAGCCCGCCTTTCTGCGTCTGCGTCTCACGCGGGGCGGTGCAGGCGCATAGGATGCGTTAGGCGGGAAGGCTGTGCCAAAGCGCCAAATACACTGAAAAACGCGAAAAAATGAGAGTCATCTTGTGTAAAATCGCATTTTTCGCGCCGATGGGCGAATAACTCTTGACTTTACGCGGTACATTCTTTAGAATGGTATCTGCTTCATATTTCAAATGGGGATTGCAAAATTTTCGGGTTCTTCGGCTCGAAAATGAAAAAGAAGAAAATCGGAGGGCTTCCGAATGGGTATGAAAGTTGCAAAATTTGGCGGAAGTTCGCTGGCCGATGCGGCGCAGTTCAAAAAGGTCAGGGAGATTCTGTTTTCCGACGCGGATCGGCGCATTGTGGTGCCCAGCGCGCCGGGCAAACGCGGCGCCACCGATATCAAGGTGACCGATCTGTTTTATCAGTGCAACCGCCTCGCGGCGTCCGGCAGCGACTTCGCGGAGGCTTTTGATACGATTCGCGCGCGGTACCGCGAAATTGCGCAGGAGCTGGAGTTGACGGTCGATCTGGACGGGTATCTGGACGAGGTGAGCCGCAACATCCAGCTCGGCGCGGGCGCGGATTACGCCGCCAGCCGGGGCGAATACCTCAACGGCATTTTGCTGGCGGATTACCTCGGGTGGGATTTCATCGACCCGCAGCAGGGCATTTTCTTCGACGAAGAGGGGCGGCTGGACAGCGGCAGGACGCAGGAGGCGCTTGGCCGCCTGCTGGAAGGGCATACGCATGCCGTTGTGCCGGGTTTTTACGGCTGCGACACGCACGGCAATGTCAAAACCTTTTCCCGCGGCGGCAGCGACATCACGGGCGCGATTGTCGCGCGCGCGGTCAACGCGGACGTGTATGAAAACTGGACGGATGTTTCCGGCTGCCTGATGGCCGACCCGCGCATCGTCCGCAACCCGGAGCCGATCCGCTACGTGACCTATCGGGAGCTGCGCGAGCTATCCTATATGGGCGCAAGCGTGCTGCACGAGGACGCCATTTTCCCGGTGCGCATCGCGGGCATTCCGACGAACATCCGCAACACGAACCACCCGGATGAGCCGGGCACGGTGATCTGCTACGAGGCGGAGGATTACGAGAGCGAATACCCCATCACCGGCATCGCGGGGCACAAGGATTTTGCGATCATCAACGTGGAAAAGGCGATGATGAACTCGGAAATCGGCTTCGGCCGCCGCCTGCTGCAAGCGCTGGAAGAGCAGGGGATTTCCTTTGAGCACATGCCCAGCGGCATCGACACGATGTGCGTGGTGGTGCACGAGAGCGCGCTGGAGGGCAAAAAGGAGAAGCTGGTGCAGCGGATTCACGAGCTCTGCACGCCCGACACGGTGGAGATTCACTCCGGTCTGGCGCTCATCGCGACGGTGGGGCGCGGCATGGTTCGCTCCAAGGGCATTTCCGCGCGGCTGTTCAACGCGCTGATGAAGGCGGGCGTGAACGTGCGCCTGATCGACCAGGGCTCCAGCGAGCTGAACATCATCGTCGGCGTGGATAATCTGGATTTTGAGGTCGCGACGCGCGCGATTTACCGGGCGTTCGTCACCCACGAAAACCGCTGGTGAGATCGGCCATAACCGAAAAAGATTGACGGGCTGTCGGAAACGACGGCCTGTTTTTTGACGGATAGACGCATAGTAGACGCATAGTAGACGACGTAAAATCGCCCGCGGGCGCAGGCATTTGACGCCTTGCAGACCTCGGCGGAGGAGAAGGCGGGCTCGACCCGCTTTTTGCGCGTTTTTTTCATTTTTGTTGAAATGAATAGGGGCGTGTGTTATAATTCAGGTTGGTTTATGCGCTGAAAAGGGCGCAAAAGAGCGTCGGAAGAGGAAAGTGGAAAGATATGAGCAGGAATAGATGGAAGAAAGCGGCAGAAATTCTGTGCCTTTGCGCGCTGCTGGCGGGGCTGACGGGCTGCGCGAAGAAGGAGCCGCTCTCGCTGACGGTGTGGACATATTACAACGGCGAGCAGCTTGGCGCGTTCAACGAGGCCGTGGATGCGTTTAACGCGACGGTAGGCAGGGATAAGAACATCGTGGTTTCCGCTTCAAGCCTCGGCTCGGTCAACGATTTGGAGCAGAACGTGATGGACGCGGTGCAGGGCAAGGTCGGCGCGCAGGAAGTGCCGGATATCTTTTCCGCCTATGCGGATACGGCCTACGCGGTGGACAGCCTGGGGCGCGTCGCCGACCTCAGCCCATATCTGACGGAGAAGGACAGAAAGGAATACATCGAAAGCTACCTGAGCGAGGGCGATTTCAGGGGCGACGGCAGCGTTAAGATATTCCCGGTGGCGAAGGCGACGGAGCTGCTCGTGGTCAACGACACGGATTGGCGGGTGTTCGCGGAGGCGACGGGCACGAGCGCCGACGAGTTTGCGACCATCGAAGGCGTGACCGCGATGGCGCAGCGCTACTACGAGTGGACGGACAGCCTGACGGACGCGCCGAACGACGGCAAGGCGCTCTTTGGCCGGGATGCGATGGCCAATTACATGATTATCGGCGCGAAGCAGCTCGGCTGCGACATTTTTGAAACGAAGGACGGGCAAACGACCGTCAACCTGCCGCGCGAGGTGGCGAAGCGGCTTTGGGATCACTACTACGTGCCCTATGTGAAGGGATACTTTTCCGCCTCCGGCCGTTTCCGCAGCGACGACATGAAGACGGGCAACGTGCTCGCGTTTGTCGGGTCCTCGGCGGGATGCACCTTCTTCCCAGATCACGTGACCCGCAGCGACGAGGAGAGCTATCCCATCGAGATCAAGACCTATCCCGCGCCGAAGTTTGAGGGCGGCGGGGATTACGCCGTGCAGCAGGGCGCGGGCATGGTGGTCATCCGCAAGAGCGACGAGCAGGTGGAAGCGGCGGCGCGCTTCCTCAAGTGGTTTACGCAGAGCGACTGGGCGATTGAGTTTTCCGTCACCTCCGGCTATCTGCCGGTGACGGCGGAAGACAACGACATGGTCAAGATTGAAAAGGACAGCCCGAGCATGAAGAAAAATGTTCGGGACAGCCTGAGCACGGCGGTGCAGGTCGTGCGGCAGAATACGCTGTACACGTCGAAGGCATTCAAGAACGGCACGAGCGCCCGGAAAAAGCTGGAATACGCCATGAGCGACGCGGCAAAGGCGGATCGCCAGAGCGTGGTGGAGGCCATGGAGAACGGCGCGACGCAGGAAGCGGCGGTCGCGGCGTTTGTGAGCGAGGAGCGCTTTGATGCGTGGTATGCGCAGCTCATGGACGAATTGAACGAGCTTGCCGCGCAATAACGCGATGTGAGCGGCGAACGGAGGTGCATCGGGGTTGAAGCAGAGCCAGATGAAGACGGGGAAAACCGTCTTCCACACCGTGATGCAGCCTTTGGTGGTTTTGATCCTGCTGCAAGCGGCGATTCTGCTGACGTTTCTGTATCTGAGCGGCGTCTTTGATCAGGTGAACAGCAACGAACGCGCCATCCTCAGCAAGCAGGTGGCCAATCGCGCCAACTATCTGGAATCGCAGATGACCCAGCAATGGGCGGATATCGGCGCGCTGGCGGCGAGCATCAACGAAAAGACGCAGGCCGCCGTGGATGCGGGCGAGCTTTCGCTGGATCGGCTGGAGAGCAGCTCCAAGGAAGCGGCCAAGCTGATCGGCCAAATCTGCACCGATATGATCGAGACGATGTACCGGAACAAGGTTTCCGGCATTTACGTCATTTTCAGCACCTCCAATTTGGATGGCAACACGGAATTCAAAACGGGTTTCCATGTGCGCGACCTCGACCCGACGGTGAGCGCGACGACGCAGTACAGCGACCTTTTGCTGGAATGTGCGCCGATTTCGACCGTCAAGGCGATGAACATCGCGACCGACACGGGCTGGGATACGCGCTATGACTTCGGCACCGCTTACGGCGATTATTTCCGAAAGCCGTTCATGGCGGCCTATCGCGCGGAAAACCGGCTGTCGGCGCGCGATTACGGCTGCTGGAGCACCGGCGCGCAGTCCAACCTGCCCTCCGGGCTGACCTATTCCATGCCGCTGATGCTGAAGAACGGCACGCTGTACGGCGTGCTCGGCATTGAGATGCTGGACGATTATCTGTGCAGCCATCTGCCCTACGGCGAACTCGGCTTTGACGCGGACGGCAGCTACATGGTGGCGCAGTTTGATAGGTCGCTGGGGCGCGCCTCGGTGAAGATGGCCAGCGGCAAGACACGGGTGCGCAGGGGAGAAACCCTCGTCATGGCGAAGGGCAAGGACGGGAGCTATGTCTTCCAACTAGATGGAAAGAAATACGTCGCCCAGCAGCAGAAGCTGTCGCTCTACGACATGTACGCGCCGTTTTCCGGCGAAAACTGGGTGCTGATCGGCGCGGCCTCGTCGAAGAGCCTGTATGCGTTTTCCAGCCGGGTGACGCGGCTGATTCTGCTGGCGATTGCGCTGGTGCTCCTGTTTGACGCAGTGGGCAGCGTTTTGATCGCGCAGCGGATTTCCAAGCCGATTGCCAAGCTATCCAAAGAGGTGGATATCGCCCGAACGGGTGAAAACGGTATTCCGCGCCTGTCCTCCACGGGCATACGCGAGCTGGATCACTTCGCGGCGGCCTTCGCGGGGTTGAGCCGCGAGGCCATCAACACCTCCACCCGCTTTTTGCGGATGCTGGATATGGCGAGCGTGGATATCGCGGGCTGCGAATTTGATACGTCGGAAGCCAGAGACGTTTCGCCCGCGTTCGCGACGGATAACTTTTTCCCGCTGCTGGGCGTTCCGGGCTGCGACGCGCAGCATGTGACGCTGGGCAAAATCAAATCTCTGCATAACCAGATGGCGAAAAACGTGCTGGCGACGGAGAAAAACGGCGGGAGCACGCTGGTGCATGTCCGCTCGCTGGACGGCAGGGAGCGCTATGTGCGCATCAAAGAGACGCAGATTGAAAGCCGCGTGATCGTGCTGGCCGAGGATGTGACGGCGGCGACGCTGGAGCGGATGCGCATCGAGCGGGAACGCGACTACGATCTGCTGACAGGGCTGTATAACCGCCGCGCGTTTTATCGGTTCGCGGGCAGGGTGTTCGACCAGCCGGATACGATGAAGCACGCCGCGGTGGTTATGATGGATCTGGATAACCTCAAGCGCACCAACGACACGTTCGGCCACGAATGGGGCGACCGCTACATCCACGAGGCGGCGGTCTGCTTCCTGCGCAGCATTCCGGATGAGACGCTTTGCGCGCGCGTATCGGGCGACGAATTTAACATCCTCTTCTATGGTTACGACAGCCGCGAGGCGGTGCAGGAGGCGATTGACCG
>UQNM01000066.1 GCA_900542395.1 uncultured Eubacteriales bacterium | reverse complement strand
CCATCACCGGCAACTCCACCAACCCGACCCGCTTCCAGCACCCGGTCGCCGGCACCTATAAGAAGGAGCGCCTCGAGGCCGGCAGGAAGTATTTCTCCGTCGCTTCCGGCGGCGGCACGGGTCGTACCCTGCATCCGGACAACATGGCTGCCGGCCCTGCCTCTTACGGCATGACCGATACCATGGGCCGCATGCATTCCGACGCGCAGTTCGCGGGCAGCTCTTCTGTTCCGGCGCACGTCGAGATGATGGGCTTCCTCGGCGCGGGCAACAACCCGATGGTCGGCATGACCGTCGCGGTGGCTGTTGCTGTCGAAGAAGCGATGAAGAAGTAATTTTTCATACAAACATAGCAGAGAGACCGCTCGAAATGGGCGGTCTCTTTAGATTGTAGACAAAAAGCTATTCTCCCCCCCGAAGGGGGGAGAATAGCCCTTTCCGCAAATGAAAGAATAACTGAATTTCTTGATTTTGCTATTCAATCCAAGTTTGTTTATGTCAACAAGCCGGAGAGACCGCTTGAAATGGGCGGTCTCTTTTGCGTGGGTTGAACTCCGAAGGGAAATCTGATAAAATAGAGAAAATCTGAATGGATGGGAATGAAAGCATCAGCATGACCCGCATTCTTTTCGTCTGCCACGGCAACATCTGCCGCAGTCCGATGGCGGAATCTGTTTTTGCGGCAAAAGTCAGGGAGCGTCGGCTCGAATGGGCGTACACGGCGGATTCGGCGGCGGTCAGCGCGGAGGAAATCGGCAATCCCGTGCATCCGGGGACGCAGCGGGAGCTTGCGCGCCATGGCCTGCCCAGAAGCGGGCACCGTGCGTGGCGGCTCGGAAAAGCGGATTACGACCGATACGACCTGTTTATCGGCATGGACAGGGAGAATCTGCGCCGCATGGAGCGTATTTTCGGCGGCGACCCGCTGCACAAAATCGCGCTGCTGATGGCGTATACCGGCGAGCCACGCGAGATCGAGGACCCGTGGTATACCGATCGCTACGATGTGGTATATGACGAGGTGGACGCAGGCTGTGAGGCGCTGCTGAATGAATTGGAGCAAGAACGCAGGATAAAGGGGAAGCATCATGGATAAAACGAAGGTTGTGGCGGTTGTCGGCACAAACGCATCCGGCAAGAGCGCGCTGGGTGTGCGGCTGGCCGGAACGTATGACGGAGAGATCATCTCGGCGGATTCGCGGCAGGTTTTCCGCGGGCTGGATTTGGGCAGCGGCAAGATCACGCCCGAAGAGATGCAGGGCGTGCCGCATTACATGATCGACGTGCGCGAGCCGGGCGAGTTTTTTTCCATGGCGGATTTTCAGCGGATGAGCTATGAAAAGATTGATGAAATCCGCGCGCGCGGCCATCTGCCGATGATCGTCGGCGGAACGGGGCTGTATGTGGATTCCGTGCTGGACGGCTATCTGCTCTCCGATAAAGAGCCGGATCTGGCCTACCGCGCGGAGCTGGAAAAGCTGACCACGCCCGCGCTGTACGCGCAGCTCGTCGCGCTTATGCCGGATGTGCAGGTGGAACGCAACAACCGCAACCGCGTCATGCGGATGCTTGAGCGCATCCACGACGGCGACGACGCCGTGCCCGCGAAGCAGGCGCGGTTTGACAGCCTGCGTTTGGGCGTGAGCTGGCCGCGCGATGTGCTGGCCAAACGCATAGACGAGCGCATCGACATGCGGCTTGAGCAGGGCATGATCGAGGAGGTGCAGCGCCTGATGGACGAGGGCGCGAGCACGGAATTTCTCCTCGGGCTGGGGCTGGAATATCGCTTCATCACGCAGTACCTCATCGGCGAAATTCCCGACAGGGACGATATGCTCGCCCAACTGGCGCACGCGATCAAGAAATTCGCCAAGCGCCAGATGACGTGGTTCCGCCGCAACCCGGATATCGTCTGGCTGGATATGCAGGGCGACGCATATGCGCAGGCATGCGAGGCCGTCGAAGCCTTCCTCAAAAAGTAAGCGGCAAAAACCTCCGACGATCTGAGGCTGGCCGAAACGCCGAATGAGCGCTGTACTTTTTTGAAATTCTGTGATAAAATACCTTTGTTTGCGTCAAAAGCCGCACAGGGAGGTATGACCATGAAGATTTCAAAAAAAGATGCGCTGATGTGGTTTGAGTTTTTTGCCGCTCTGCCCGAGGAGGAAGAGCTGATGCCCCATCAGCAGGAGATTGCCCTTGCGGCGCTGGCTCAGATTGAAACCGCCGTGAACAAGCGGCGCGAAGCGATGGCGTCTCGGATCGACGGGCTGCAAAGCCTGTCCGGGCGGACGTATTTCGTGGGCGACCGGGCGAAATTTCCGCGGGGCTGCTGCTCCTGCCTGCTGGGCACGGGGCTGAGCGCGGTTCGCAAGACGAATCGCTGCAACGTGCAGTGCAAATTCTGCTATAATTACGGCGAGCTGGATGTGCAGCCGCCCATCGGCGAGGGCATGTGGGAAATCGGCGGCACGAAATTCTATGAGGACGACATCGACCTGCTGCTGTCCATCCAGAAGAAGCCGACGGGCGTTGCGTATGTGTACCTTGAGCCGTTCATGGAGATTGAAAAATACTACGGAATCATCCGCAAATTCCATGAGGCGGGCGTTCACCAGCACATGTACACCAACGGAACGCTGGCGACGGAGGAAAATCTGCGCGCGTTGGGCGAGGCGGGGCTGGATGAACTGCGCTTCAATCTCGGCGCGTCCGGGTGCGCGGATCGCGTGATCGAAAACATGGCGACGGCCAAGAAATACATCCGATATGTGGGCATTGAAACGCCGATCACGCCGGAACTGTACGAGATGTTCATGCAGAAAAAGGAGAAGATTCTGGCGACGGGGATTGACTTTATGAACTGCGCCGAGCTGCATCTGAATCCGAACAACATCGACAATTACGAGGGCGAGAGCCTGTATATGGCGCGTCAGGGGTATATTTCGCCCATCTGGAGCCGGGATTTGACGCTGAAACTGATGGAGACCGCCGCGCGAGAGCAGTGGCAGCCGTTGATTCACGATTGCTCCAACCGCACAAAGTTTGCGCGTGATTTGAATCTGCGTGCGCACGAGGGCGGCTGGTTCGGCGCGAGCAGCTATGGCTGCGAATTTCCGCGTATTCCCTACGAGGCGTTCCTTCCGACCCTGCGCGACCCGTCGATCGTGTTTGACGAGGAAGAACCGCTGCCGCAGGGCTATCGGCCGGGGGACATTGTGCTGTAATGAAACGTGTTTTCGCGCTGATGCTGACGGCGGTGCTGCTCCTTGGCGCGTCCGCGGCGGCGGAAAAGCGCAAGGTTGAGCCGCTGCTGCTCCCCATGCCGCTCTACAATCAGCATGACTACGCAGAGCCGGTCTTTACGTGGAACGAGCGGGATGTTACGGTTGAGGAATCGGGCTGCGGCGCGGCCTGTGTGGCGATGGTCGTCGGGTATTTTGAGCCGGATGACGCGCCTGAACCGGACGACGTCATGTCCCTGGCGGGGAAGCTCGGGCTGTATCGCGGCGACGGACTGGGGCGTGACGCGCTGCGGCTGCTGCTGGACGAGTACGGCGTCGAGGGGCGCTGGCGCAAGATGGACGCGCGGGCGATTGAGAACACGCTGCGCAAGGGAACCCCGATTGTCGAATACGTCGGCGCGGGATATTTTACGGAAAACGGGCACTACGTCGTCCTTCGCGGCATCACTGAGGACGGGAAACTGCTGGTCGCCGACCCCGACAGCGAGGAAAAGACGACGCAGAAGACGTATCGCTTCGCCGCGATGATTCAGCAGGGAAAAGGGGATTATCCCTTTATGATCTGCGAAAAAGAGGATGCGTCCGGGGAGATCGTGCAAAAAGAAAGCGCCCAAAGAAGCGCTAAAAGAAAATGAAACGTCAAAGGCGCTGTCAAGCCAATTCCGGTTGAGCTTGACAGCGCCTATTTTGACGTATGGAAAATTGCATAAAACCGCCGACATGAGCAAGACCTTGACGTTTTGCAGACACCGGCGGAGGGAAGGGCGGGATCAGCCCGCTAGCGTGAAGAATCAGTTCATCAGAAATTTCTGCCGTACCTGCGCGATTTGCTGTGTGTCGGCCTGCTGGTTTTGATACCAGCCGCGGCTGGACATTTCGGCATAGATATCCGACTGCATATCCAGACTTTCGCCCAGCGCGCCGTCAAACGCCTGATGCACGTCCGGTGTGGCGGATTCGATCGCGCCGTGCAGATACAAATCGCAGACGCCCTTTGTCGTCAAGAGCAGGTTTTCCATAATCTGCTGATCGTTATTCATGGCCATCCCTCCTTAAACGAGCGCCATCAGGCGGTTGAAGATCTGCTGGTGGGCGCTTTGAAGCTGGCGAACGCGCTGTTTGAGCTTCGGGTCGCTGAGCGCGGCCTCGGCTTCCTGACATTGGGCGATGAGAAACTGCTCGTGGCCGAGCGCATCGTCGATATAAAGCAATTCTTTCGGGCTCATAAAAAACACCTCCGGCGGTAGTTTGGCCGGAGGCGGGGGAAATATGCGGGGCAGTTATCAATAAGCGGGAACATAATGCTCGAGCGCGCTTTCAACGACGCGGTTGAGCGTGGTTTGGTGCGCCGTTGCATAGAGGGCGGCACGGCAGGGGCAGATGCAAGAAGCGAATAAAAAAATCGGCTGCTTTTGCAACCGACCTTTTGGCAGGGGCAGAAGGACTCGAACCCTCAACAAAGGTTTTGGAGACCCACGTGTTACCATTACACCATACCCCTAAGCACTTGTTTAGTATAACATGAAAGCCGATTCTTGTCAACCGGTTTTTTACAAGATTTGGCGCAAAACTGCATCAAAGGGTGATTTCGCGCAGAATATCGTGGAATTGGCTGCCGCAGCGGGTCAGCTCGCCGAGCGTCTGGTCAATGCCGTCCGGCTCGAGCATCCAGTTTTCGCGGGTGATGGCCGTCCCCGGCGCGGGGCAGAGGAGAAGCTGGGTTTCGGGGAAAAGCGTCTGGTAATACATCTTGGCGCGCCGGGCGTGAACCGGCATGCAGCACAGGATGGCGCGGCGAACGGTCAGCTTTTCCGCGCCCGTGCGTCTGCGGGAATAAATGGCGTTTTGATAGGTGAACGTCGCCTCGTCCTCGCGCAGGATGGCGCGATCCGGCACGCCGTTGGCCAGCAAAACCGCCCGCATGAACGCCCATTCCGTTTCAAAACGCCCTTCATAGCGCCTTGCGCCGGATTTCTGCCCGTCGAACCCGCCTGTCGTGACGGAGAATCGGCCGGAGGGGAGAATCAGCGGCGCGTATCCCGAATGGTATAACTGAGCGGCGTATTCGGACGGCTCGGCGTGGCCGTTTCCGGGAATGAAAAGGATATCCGCCTTTTGCGGCGCGTCGCGCAGAAAGATGAATTCCGTGATATCGTCGATCCACTCAAGCATGGCTTTCGGCCTTTCCGGTCAGCAGACCGCAGAGCGTGCCCGTTCCGTAGACGATATGCACGACCGGAAACAGGAAGGGCAGACAGATGAAGGTCAGCAGCTTTCCGCAGGGCGCTTCCAGCGCGGCCTTGGCGGCGTAAAGCACATCCAGCGCGCCGTAGAGCAGGAGCATGGCGGCCAGCGGAAGCGGGGAGAGCGGGCAGAGCAGCGCCAGCACGATCAGCGCCAGCACAAACAGCGCGGGCACGAGATGGCGCGGGGCAAAGCAGCGCGGCTGAATCCGCATCGTCCGGCCGATCCAATAGCCGTTGCCCCACTTCTGGCTGAGCTGGCCGCGCAGGGTCTTGCGGGCGGCGTGCCACGAAACGATATCCGGCGAAAAATAGAAGCGATAGCCGGCCTTGCGCATGCGGTAATGCATGTCGTTATCCTCGGTTCGGCGCAGGCACTCGTCGTACAGCCCCACGCGGTCGTAGACCTCGCGGCGATAGAGCGCATAAGCCAGCGTATCGACGTAGCGCGCTTCGCCGCCGTTGCGGAAGGGCGCCGCGCCGCCGCAGAACCGGGACGTATCCAGCGCGCGGGTGACGGCCTCCCATGCGGTTTCCGGGGGCGCGCCGCAGACGCTGCCGCCGACGATATCCTCCCCGCGGGCGAGCGCGTCCAGATTCTTTTGCAGAAAATCCTTCGGCATGCGCGCGTGCGCGTCCAGACGGATCACGGCGTCGCCCGTCGCCGCGCGCAGCGCGACGTTGATGCCGCTGGCCAGCCAGCGCTTCGGGTTTTCCAGCAGCTTCACCTCAAACGGCGCGCGCGCGGCAAAGCGGCGCATGATCTGCGCGGTGTCGTCCGTGGAGGCGCTGTCCACCAGCAGCGCTTCCAGTTGTTCGGGCGCGATTGTCTGAGAGAGCAGGTCGCCCAGCAGCGCGTCGAGGCTTTGCGCGGCGTTGTAAGCCACGACGATAAAACTGATTTTTGTCATACGGCCGTCTCCCGTCTGATTATTCCGCCGCATAGGCGCGGCTGCGCTCGCGATAGGTCATCAGCCCCAGCGGCAGCCCGAAGAAAAACAATTTCTGCGATACGAATGCGCGCGGGCGCTTTTGAGCCAGCAGCCAACCCAACTGCATGCACTCAAGCAGCATCATCAGCCCAGGGCCGAAACCGGGCACAAGCGCCAGCAGCGCGAGCGCCAGCCAATCCAGCGCGTAAAAGGTGAATTTTTCCCGTTCGTGGCGGATATAGGCGCGCGCCCGACGCGCCTTCATCGCGCAGGCCAGCGCCTGCCCTTCGCCCAGCCGACGCGCGGAAAAGACGGTGGAAAGCGGGCTGCGGCTGTCGCGCACCGCGTCCGTGTGCAGGATCATCGGAACGGGGATTTCCGCGATGCGGCAGCCGGTCGCCTTGAGCCGCGCGTACAGCTCGGCCTCCTCGCAGGCGATGGTGTCCGTCGCCCAGCCGCCGCAGGCATCCAGCGCGTCGCGCGTAATCATCAGCGCGCCGCCGAATTCCGGCGCGAGGCGCTCCTGCGTGCAGCCGAAATAATTGTCGTCCCGGCCGACGATCTCCCCGCTGCGCAGATACACGTCCTCGCGGATGCCGCACACGCCGTCATAGCCCTTGGCGGCGATGGCCATCAGCGCCTTTTCCGCGAAACCGGGCTGAAGCTGCATGTCGCCATCCAGAAACAGCAGATATTCGCCGCGCGCTTCCTTCGCGCCGACAAAGCGCCCCAGACCGGCGGTTGTCTTCTGCTCGGCGAGCAGAAAACAGCGCGCGCCCAGCGCCTTGGCCGTTTGCAGGCTTTGATCCGTCGAGCAGGAATCCACATAGACGACCTCGTGCGCCAACGAATTCAGCGCGGTTTGGATGCTCCTCAGGCAGGCGACAAGCCGCTCCCCTTCGTTTTTGCCGATGACAATGACGCTAATCAACGCTCTTTCCTCCTGCGCAGCAATATGCTATAATACATACATCGTTTATTATCGCACAAAACGGGGCGGTTGACAAGCCGGAATTGCCGCCCGGAGGGAGGGAACGGCATGCAGTTGAGCGTGGTGATTCCGTTTTATCAGGTGGAAAAATACATCGGGGCGTGTCTGGACGCGCTGGCCGCGCTTCCGGCAGAGGAGAGCGAAATTCTGCTGGTGGACGACTGCGGGCGGGACGGCAGCGCGGCGATTGCGGCGGCATACTGCGCGGCGCATCCGAATGCGCGCGTGATTCGCAGGGCGCAGAACGGCGGCCTTTCCGCGGCGCGCAACACGGGGCTGGACGCGGCGCGGGGCGAATACGTCTATTTTCTGGATAGCGACGATGTGCCGCGCGCGGAGGCGCTCTGGCGGCTGACGCAGGCGGCGCGGGAAAAGCGGCTGGACATGGCGAAGGCGCGTTTTTGCTTTTTGAACGACGAAACGGGCGAATTGACCGACGGCGCGGCCATTCGGCCGACCGATGTGCTGGAGGGCGGGGCGCTGCTTGCGGCGCAATGCCAAAGCGGGACATACGAGCCGATGGTCTGGCAGTGCGTATATCGGCGCGCGTTTTTGCTGGAAAACGGCCTGCGCATGGCGGAAGGGCTTTTGTTTGAGGATGAGCTGTTTCAAGCGCCCGCGCTGATCCGGGCGAAGCGCGCGGCGGCGTTTGACGCGGTGATTCTGGAATACCGCCAGCGGCCGGGGAGCATCATGGCCTCATTCGCCGGGAGCGCGAAGTGGTGCGCCAGCTATACGCAGGTGTGCGCGCGGCTGGATGCGCTGGCGCGGACGCTGCCGAGCGGCGCGGCGAGGGCGGTGCTTCAAAAGCGCGTGGGGCAGATCGCGCTGAGCGTGGGCAAAAACATTCCGGCGTACCGCCTGCCGCCGACGGTCGCCGGGGAGGCGATGGCTTTTTTGAAGGCGCATCGGCGGGAATTGGCGCGATACGCGCTGAAAAGCGGAGACGCGGCCATCGCGGCGCAGGGCGCGCTGCTGCTGCTCTCGCCGAAGCTGTTTGTGGAGATGTATCGGAGGACTGTGATATGACGGGAAAGCTGCATGTGTATACCGGCGACGGCAAGGGCAAGACGACGGCGGCGATGGGGCTGGCGCTGCGCAGCCTCGGCCACGGACGGCGCGTGCTGATCGCGCAGTTTTTGAAGGACGGGCGGAGCGGCGAGCTGGCGGCACTGAAGACGTTTGAACGGGCGACGGTGTACCCCGCCAAACCGATTTCGGGCTTTGTGTTTGCGATGACGGCGGCGCAGAAGGAAGAGGCCGCGAAGCAGCAGAACGCGCAGGCGGCGGATATTCAAGGCGAGGCGGAGGGGCTTCGGCCCGCGCTGACGGTGCTGGACGAACTGAACGTGGCGCTTGCCTGCGGCATGGTGACGCGGGAAAACGCGGAACGGCTGATCGACGCGGCGCTGGCGTTCGGCGACGTGGTTTCAACCGGGCGCAACGCGCCGGAGTGGCTGCGCGAACGGGCGGACTACGTTTCGGAAATCGTCGCGCGAAAGCATCCGTTTCAGACGGAAAAGCTGGCGGCCAGAGAAGGCATTGAATACTGAAAAGCGGGCGCGCCCGTTATTGGAAATTACGCAAAATCTTGGATTTGCTCATGGATTGGATGAAATGATTGGATGAAAAAAGACCGGCATTTCGGGAAAGCGGGCGGCTTTCGCGAAGTGCCGGTCTTTTAACAGACGGGGAAAAGGAATTTCGGGCGCTTACCGAACCCCTGCGGGCGTGGGAATCCGCTGCACGGTGCGGCAAACGGCCGTCAGCAGCAGGCAGTCAATCGGGAACTGCATGGCGTTTTTCAGTGCGCGAACCGGGAGCATCGCCGCCTGAGACGGGCCGTAAAGCATCGTGAGGAAAAACGTGTTGAGCGCGATGTTGACGAACACCATGATGACCGCGCGGGCGAGGACGATCTGCCAAAGCCTGCGGTCGCTTTCAAAGAGGAAAGCGCCGTAAATCACGCCGCCCAGCGCCGCCGAAATCGTGAAGCCGGGGAAATACGGCCCCGTCGGCTTGAGCAGAAAGCCCAGAATATCGCTCAGCGCGCCCTGAAGCGCGGCCGCGACCGGGCCGAAGAGCATGGCCGTCGGCGCAAGCGCCAGATGTGCCAGCGAAATTTTAAGGCTGTCGTTGAGCTGAATCACGCCGTAGGAGGAGAGCACCATCTGAATGGCCAGAAACAGACCCACGGTGGTCAGCGTCTGCGTGCGGCGCAGGGTGCGCGCCGAATCGGGAAATTTTTTGAGGAAACGAGAAAAAACGCCGTGCATCAAAAAACACCTCCGCGTATCATAGACCCGGCGAGCCGGGCGGGGATGATTCGCAGAGATGACCGTAATAAAGAGACAGTTCTGGGCCGGAGGGATACCGCGAAAGCCTTGTTTCTTCGTCCCGTGTTTTTCCCACACACGAGCACTTAACGCATCCGTACCGTCGCTGCGCGAAGCAGCGCCCTGCCATCTTCACGAATCGCTTGTGACAGGAGCATTATACCCAATCGGGGCACAGATTGCAATGGCTTCTTGGATTTTTTTGCAAAAGGGAAAGGTCGCGGCTCAAGCGCGCGGGCAGACTCAATCCGCCGCCGCGCCCGGCGCCTGCGACGGCGGGCAGGTTTCCTGCCACGGCAGGCCGGAATCATAGCTCAAACCGCCGTGCAGCGAGCGCAGCGCGGCATACGAGCCGCGCCCCAGCATCAGCGCGTTCGCGGCGGAAGCCAGCGCCTCGGCGCGGGCGACGGAGGCGGCGAAGAGGTCGCCGAAGCTGTCATGCCGCACCTCGTCCGGCGTCCAGATGGACGCCCACGGGGCGTGCGCGTCGTTGGCGATATCCGCCTGCGGCGGCCCGGCGGGCATCATGTGCGCGTGGAGCGTTTCATCCAGCTTGAAGGGGGAGAGCACGCCGCCCAGTGTGCGGTAGCGTTTGCCGTCCTCGGAGCGGAGGAAGCGGCACAGGCCGACCGCGTCCGAAAAGCATTTTTCCAGCCGGGCGGGCGAGAGGACGGAATCCGGAAACACGCGCGCGAGCGCGGCGGAAAGCGCGGCGGCGATCTTTTTGCGCTGCGCGGCATCCAGCGCGGCAAAGCCGCCCATCTGAACCGGCAGGCCGGCCGCGTGGCCTTCGCGGCGGTAATGCAGGGTTTCGAGCTGGTGCTCCAGCGTACAGTGCGCGTTGCCGGAATACTTGCCCGCCGCCGTCAGAGAATGGGCGTAGACGAACGGATGGAACGTGGTATCCGTCGCGTAATGCGTGAAAAAGCCGCAGCAGTACGCGCGCAGAAGCGCGTCGCCCGCGCATGCGTCGCAGAGGGCGAGCAGAAAATCGTCCGTTTTCTGCGTGTGCAGCAGGGAGGCGACGACCGGCGCGAACGGCTTGCCGGGGCGGAAGCAGAAGAACATCGGATCCGGCCCCTCTGCGCCCGCCAGCAGCGCGCTGCGCTCTGCGTCGGAGGGGAACAGGGAAAGCGTGTCGGCGGCGTGCGCCGCGACGGACTGGTGAACATACGATGCAGGCATGAAAATCTCCTCAAAAAACAAATGCCGAAATGGGTCAATTCCAATCAAATGGGGAAACGCTTTTCTCACGCATCCATCATACACCCAAAGGCCGCGTTTGTCGATAAGCAATTCCTGCCGGTTCGCGATTGACAAAACACGGGTTTTTGCTATAATAAAATCGCAAGGTATCAAAGATTTCAAAAGCGCTCCAAAGGAGGAATCCCCATGCCTGACTGCGTATACAAGATGGGCAACCTGCGTATCGTCGATCTGACGAAGGTGCTCGACCCGAAGACCGAAAGCCGCCGCTGCCATTTGATCCGCTATAACACCGGCGGCCCGATTCCGGATTTCCACACCGCGCTGGATTTGACCAGCCACCTCGGCACCCACTGCGAGTGCCCGTATCATCACTTTGAGGATGGCAAGTCCGTCGGCGAGCTGCCGCTGACCACGTTCATGGGGCGCGCGATCTACGTCAACATCGACTTCCTCGAACCGAACAGCCACATCACCGGCGCGGATCTCGACCGCGCCTGCGGCGACCGGATTCAGGAGGGCGATATCGTCATTCTGGACAGCAACTGGAAGTTCCCGCCGTTCACCCCGGAAACCAACAGCCCGGCGGATAAGCGCCTGTTTGTCAACGCGGAAA
>UQNM01000065.1 GCA_900542395.1 uncultured Eubacteriales bacterium | reverse complement strand
TGGTGCGCGGATTAAGCCATTTTAACAAGAATTAGTATCAAAACAAATCCAGCGCGTTATCCAGATAGACCGCCTCCCGGACATGAAGCTGATATTCCGGCTGGGTCATGTAATGCAGCAAAAATTCCAGAATCAGCGCGCTCCCCAGCCCGCGCCCTTCGATTTTGAAATTGGAAAAGCCCATTGGCAGATAGACGTTTTGAATGTCGCCCACGCCGATAAACCCCGGATTGGTCATCGCTCGGGAAAAGCGATAGCCGCCGTCCGCCCCCGGCGCAGCGCAGCGGTGCTCCGCCCCGTCCATCCCGAGATTCTTGCGGCTGACCGCCTCATAGCAGCGCTTCCGCTCCCGGCAGCCGAACCAGCAGCACTCGTTGCAGAGAAATTCCACCTTGTCCTTCTCCGCCGCGCTCAGCCCGCTCAGCCGGTCAAACGCCTTGTTGAGCCGAAAATCCGGCACGACATACGAAAACGCATCCCGCGCCAATTCGCGCCTGAGGTCTTCGAATTCCGTCAGCACCTTCGTGGTGGACGAAACAAAATAGAGATTCGGATAGGTCTTTTGCAGGTAATCGAGCAGCACATCCGAATGGACGATCACGCCGTTTCGCGTCTGCCCGTCCGATGAAAACAGGGCACAGAGCGCGTTGCAGCGCGCATCCGGGAGGTGTTCCGCCCGCAGCAGCGAATTGCTGAACGTCAGCCGCGCCGAAACGCCGTATTCGCGCATCAGCGCCCGCACATCTCTTGGATCGCATGTCCCGCCGCCAACACGGCCTCCGCCCCAAACGCAGTCCGCGGGCGCGCCGTAGATCGAGCCGATATCGCACCAATCGTAAAAATATTCCCGATGCTCGCGAAACAGCGGCAGAAAGACGCGGTACAGTTCGTAAAACTCAAACAGCCCCGGAAGATGATAATGGGCGATGCCCGCCTGTTCCACAGTCCGCTCCCTCCAATTTTTTCATGCTTTCTTATATGGCAAAACCTCCCCGTATCTGGGGAGGCCAGCTTGTTGACATAAGCAAACTTGTCTTGGATAGCAAAATCAACAAATTCAGCTATCCTTTCATTTGCGGAAATGGCCATTCTCCCCCCCTTCGGGGGGCGAATGGCTTTTTGTCTACATCCTGACCTTCCTGTATCCGGGGAGGCTCGCACGTCGTTTTGTCAGGAAACCTTGAATCCGCTCGCCCGAAGCGCGTCAATCACCCGCTGTGCGTGCTCACGATCCTGCGTTTCCATCGTGATTTCCAAAATAGCGTCGCGGATATCCAGATCGACGTCCGTTCGGTCATGGTGAACGACCATGACGTTCGCGCCTTCAGCGGCGATGATGCGGCTGGCCATTTCAAGCTGCCCCGGCCTATCCTGCATGAGGATGCGGAGCTTGGTCATGCGCCCGGCGCGGAGCAAACCCTTTTCAATGATGCGGGAGATCATCGTCACGTCGATGTTGCCGCCGGAGATCACCGCCGCGACCTTGCCGCTCACATCGAATTTGCGGTTCATAATGGCGGCGACCGGCGCGGCGCCCGCGCCCTCGGCGACCATCTTGCCGCGCTCCATCAGGAACAGAATCGCCTGCGCGATTTCGTCGTCATCGACCGTCACGATCTCATCCAGATATTTGCTGCACAGCGCGAAGGTCAATTCGCCCGGCTTCTTCACCGCGATACCGTCCGCAATCGTCTTGGCCGTATCGAGCGAAACGACGTGCCCCGCCTCGATGGAGGCCTTCATGCCCGCCGCGCCCGCGGCCTGCACGCCGATCACCCGGACGTTCGGGTGGAGCATCTTCACCGCGGAGGCCACGCCGGAAGCCAGCCCGCCGCCGCCGATCGGCACGACGATGGTATCCACGTCCGGCAGATCGTCCATGATCTCCAGCCCGATGGTGCCCTGCCCCGCGATGACCATCGGGTCGTCAAACGGGTGGATGAACGCCGCGCCCGTTTCCTGCTGAATCCGGCAGGCCTCGGCATATGCGTCGTCATATACGCTGCCGTGGAGCACGACGTTCGCGCCCAGCTCGCGCGTGGCCTTCACCTTGGAGAGCGGCGCACCCGCAGGCATGACGATGGTTGCCGGAACGCCGAATGCCCTCGCCGCCAGCGCAACGCCCTGCGCATGGTTGCCCGCCGACGACGCGATCACGCCGCAGGCGCGCTCCTCCTCGCTGAGGCTGGCGATTTTGATATACGCGCCGCGCACCTTGAACGAGCCGGTGTTCTGCAAATCCTCGGTTTTCAAGTAGATCTGGCTGTGCTCGTCGGAAAGCGCTTTGAACTGCACAAGCCCCGTCCGCTGCGCCACGCCCTTCAGGCGCTCGCGCGCTTCCAGAATCATTCCCAGCGTAAATGCCATTTCATTTCTCTCCTGCACGGCGTTTCCTCCTCAGGCCTGTTCTCTGGCCATTTCGTAAATCATAATGCCGGCGGCAACCGCCGCGTTGAGCGATTCCGCGCCGCCGCGCATCGGCAGCGCCAGATGGTGGGTCGCCGCGTCGCGGACGGGCCTGCTGATGCCCTGCCCCTCGCTGCCAATCACCAGAATCGCCTTGCCGCGCGGGCAGCAGGCGTAAAAATCCTGCCCGCCGAGTTCGGTCGCCGCAACGGCATAGCCCTCGCGCTTCATCGCTTCCAGCGTCCCCGGCAGGTCGTTCGTCGGCAGCACCGGCACACGGAACACGCTGCCCATCGTCGCCCTCAGCGTCTTTGCGCCGTAGAGATCCGCGCAGCCTGGGCCGAGGATCGCGCCGTCAAACCCCGCCGCATCCGCCGTGCGCAAAATCGTGCCGACGTTGCCGGGGTCCTGTACCCCGTCGAGCGCGACGAGCCGATGCCCCGTAAGCGCCTTCGGCGGCTTGGGAATCCGCGCCGTGCAGACGACGCCTTGCGGCGTTTTCGCCGTGCTGACCGCCTGCATCACCGCCGTTGAAACGACGTACAGCTCGCAGCCCGCGCTTCCCGCCTGCTCGATCATCGGCGCGTATTCCGCCTCGCGCCCCTTTTCGATAAAGAGCGCCTGAGCGAGCCGCAGCGCGACCGCCTCGCCCACCAGCTTGGCGCTTTCGCAAACAAAAAGGCCGTTTTCGCGACGTGCCCTCGGTTTTTGAAGCTCCCGCAAAAGCTGAACGGCAGCATTGTGTACGCTCGTAATTTCCTTCATGTCGATCCTCCCCGTGGACGTATAAACGCATTTTACAGCAAAACGCGCCGCAATGCAAGAAAAAGCTATCCCTTCCGTGCGGAAAGAATAGCTTCTGATTCATGCTTTCGATGAGTTTTTTTCATCATAAAGAAAAGCGAGATCGTGATTGCAGTCACCATCTCGCTGATTCCGCATAAGTTGCGCCGCGAAAACCCTTTCCGCCAAACAGCGTAAAGTCGATTGTTTTCTGCCTTTACTCATGCTATAATATTTTTTGTCAGTCTCTACTGACAAGCACGGCGGAAGGGCGGATACCTCATTTTATCCAATCGGTGAAAGGAGGTGAAGCCCATGCAAAAGCTGAAAGTGAAGAGAACCAAGCGAAAGACAATCACGGAAACGGAGATTGTTGAGTACCAATTTTTCTCAGAGCCTTCCGGTCGGACTGCCGCTGTCGAGGCCCATCAAAACCCCGACAACAATAAAAGCGAGATCGTGATTGCCGTCACCATCTCGCAAGTCCGCAAGGGCTAACATCACCAAAACCCTTTCGTCGTGCTTTTATTATAGCGGATTTCATCGCGGAATGCAAGCAAAATCCAACGGATTTTCCTGCATTTCCGCGATGTTTTCTTTTTCAAACCGCTTAGATGCAGCAGAACATCGGATAATACATCATCCGACCGCCGCCGCAGCAGGCGCAGCACAGGTTCAGCATCAGGATGGTCGTGCAGACGCTGTTCATGCCGCCGGTTCTGCGGCCGTATTCCTGCCCCTGCTGGCTGTACCAGCTTCCGCCGCCCTGAAGCTGGCTGAGAAGCTGCTGATACTGCATGTTGCCCGGTTCCATGCTCGCGGCCTGTCTGGCGTATTCCATGGCCTGCGCGTTGTTGTGCAGGCCGCTCTGCGCCAGCGCGCTGAGGAAATACCAGCGGGCGTTCCGCTTTCCGGGGGGCACGCTGCCCAGCGCGTTGAGCGCCTCGGCATAGTGGCCGGTGTCGATGTAGTTCTTCGCCGCGCGCATCTCGATGGAATCATCCTGCCTCGTCTGGCCATATCCGCCGTAGCCCGCGTTGCCGTAGGGATTTCCGCCGTAAGCGCCCCAAAACGAGGCAAACGGGTCGTCATACTGCGGCTGGCGCTGCTGCTGCGCGCCGCCGTTATAGCCGCTGCCCGCGCGCTGGCCGCCGCCCTGCCGACGGTGCATGATCTCCTCATACGCCTGCTGAACTTCCATGAATTTCTTTTCGGCCTGCGCGGCATCCGGCTTGCCCACGTTCGCATCGGGGTGATACCGCTTGCAGAGCGTTCGATAGGCCTTCTTCACCTCGTCGTCGCTGGCCGTCGGGGATACGCCTAAAACCTGATACGGATCTGTCATTGCTTGCTTTTCGCCTTTCTTCGCTCACATGCGCCCTCAAAGCGCAGCCATATGCCCGAATAGAGGATGTTGCGCATGATCGGCGCATCCTCAAGCAGCGGCAGGCACTCAAACGCCCTGCACGCGCGAGCCATCATATCCTCCAGCATCATGCGGCTCTCAGCCTCAAATTCCGGCCTTTCAAACCGCTCGACGAGGGGATTGTAATTCTTCTTTTTGATATCCTGCTCGACGTCCTCAAAGCTGTCGCACAGATAGATGAATTTGCCGATGTAAAAGCCCAGTTCGCGCAAATCCCGCTCGTAAACGTCCTTTTTCCAGACGTACAATTCGCCGAGCATTTCGCCCGAAAGGTTCGCCGCCGCGTCGAGGTTCATGTCGTTCCTGCGTTCCACCTCATGCAGCCGGGCGACGTATCGCTCCACCGCTTCCTTCTGCCGGGGGAGCGCGCCTCCCGCGCGCCCTGCCGCCGCCTTGAGCAGCGCGCTTTCGGCGAGCCTGTCCACGCGCCGTTCGTCTTCCCAGCCATCGCGCAGATCGTAGTAGGAGATCAGCGCGCTCAAATCCGCGCAGTAATCAATGGCGTCGTTGCCCAGCATCAGCCGCTTTTCGATGGGATGAAACGCGCACCGGCGCATTTCGCCGCTCGTCTGCGGCTCATACAGCGAGGTCAGCAGCATGGATAAAAACGTCATTTCGAAACTGAGCGCCATTCGGCAGGCTTTGCCGCAGCGCCGGCCGATGGCGCGGCACAGCCCGCAGTAAAACCCGCGATATCGGTCAAATTCGCGGAACTTGAGTTCCTCCTTGCGGACGGTCATCACGCCGAGCACGGCCGCGCCCCCTTTCCTTCCCCGCTTTTATGCGTTCGCTTCTGTATCTGCTTCCATACTCGCTGGATTATAACATAACAGCCCGACGCAGACAAGCGTTGTGGGCTGAAATGTCGGTTTTAAGGGTTATTTTCTGCGCATCGGCAGCGTCACGAAATACACCGCCGCGCAGCAGAGCACAATCGCCGCGCCCGCGCTCGTGTTGAGATAATACGACAGCGCCAGCCCGATCACGCCGCAGCAAAGCGCGATAATCACACTTGTGCGCATATACCCCGCCGCGCTGCGCGCAACGTTGCGGGAGGCCGCCGCCGGAAGAATCAGCAGCGAGTTAATCAGCATCACGCCGACCCAGCGGATGGACACCATCACCGCGACGGCGACCAGCATCGTGAACGCATATTCCGTCATCCGGGAGCGAATCCCGCGGCTCTGCGCCAGCGGCGCGTTGACGCTGGTAATCAGCAGCGGGTTAAACAGAAAAACCCAGCAGGCGATTGTGCCGACCAGCGCCAGCAGCAGCGCCAGCAAATCGCCCTGCGCCACGGAGAGCACGTCGCCCACCAGCACGGAGGAATATTTGGCAAACGCGCCGCCGCGCGAGAGCACGACGAGCCCCAGCGCAATCGAGGTGGAGGAAAACACGCTGATGATCGTGTCCGCGCTCATTTTTGAATGGTGCTTCACAAACGTGATGAGCACCGCCCAGATCAGGCCGAACAGCAGCATCGCGCTCATCTGGCTCTGCCAGCCGAGCACCACGCCGATGGCGATGCCCGTCAGCGCGCTGTGCCCCAGCGCGTCCGAAAAGAACGCCATCTTGTTATCCACCGCCATCGTGCCCAGCATGCCGAACAGCGGGGTGAGCAGAGCAATGGCAATCAGCGCGTTCTTCATAAAGGTATAATGCAACCACTCAAAGGGCAGAAGCGTGTCCATCAGGGCATATACGCCGCTCATACGTGCCCTCCTCTCGTATAAAACACCTGCGCGAATTCCTCGCTGTCAAAGACGGTTTCCGGGTCACCCTGCCGCACGATCGTGCCCTGCATCAGCGCCACGCGGTCGGCGTAGCGGCGCACCACGTCCAGATCGTGCGACACGAGCAGAATCGCCATGTGGTTGGTGCGCTTCAGCTCGTCCACCGTCTGGTAAAACGACTCCAGCCCGTTTTGATCCACGCCGGAGACCGGCTCATCCAGAATCAGCAGATCGGGCTGCGGGGTCAGCGCCAGCGCCAGCAGCACACGCTGCAATTCGCCGCCGGAAAGCGCGCCCAGCGGGCGCTTGCAGAGCCTCTCGCTGTGCGTTCTCGCCAGCGCGGCCATCACCTTTTCGCGCGTCTTTTTGCTCACGCCGAGGAAGACCGGCCTTCTGGAAAGCGACGCGGCCATGAAATCCGTGACCGTCACCGGGGAGGAACGGTCGAATTCGAGCTGCTGGGGCACATAGCCTGTGCGCACGTCCGCCGCCGGCCGGCCGTCCGTGGTCAGATGGCGGATGACGCCCTTGTATTCCACCTGTCCCAGCAGCGTGCGGATGAGCGTCGTCTTGCCCGCGCCGTTCGCGCCGATGAGCGCGGTCAGCTCGCCGCAATGGATGTGCAGGTTGACGTCGTGCAGAAGCTGCTGATTGCCCGCCGATACGCTCAGGTGATCGACCTCGATGCGGCAGAGCCTGCACGGCGCATGGCCGGGGCAGTTCACATGCGCGTGACCGGCGTGGTCATGCGTAATCTGAGGCTGAACCGTTTTTTTCTGCGTCATTTGGAAAGCGCCTCCGTGAGTACCCTTGCGTTTTCGCGCATGATGGTTTCGTAGCTTTCTTTTGTGCCGTCGCCGGATACGCACGGGTCGAGCGTATAAATGGAAGCGCCCGTCTCCCGCGCGATGGTTTCGGCGGCCTTCTGCGGGTACTGCGGCTCGACAAACAGCGTTCGAATCCCCAGCGTCGTCACCAAATCGCAGGTATCGGCGATGTCGCGCGTGCTCGGTTCTTCGCCCGGTTCGTTGGCGATCACGCCGGCCACATGCAGGCCATACGCATCGGCAAAATACGCGAACGCCTCATGGAACGTGATGATGTCCGCGCCCGCAAACGGCGCAAGCTGCGCCTTCAGCTCGCCGTCAAGCGCCGTCAGGCGCTCGATATAGCCCGCCGCATTCTCTTGGTATGCCGCCGCGTGCGCCGGGTCGGCCTCGGCCAGCCCGTCCGCGATGTTCTGCACCTGCTTTATCGCGCGGCTCGGGTCCAGCCAGACGTGCGCGTTATAAAGCTCGTCATGCTCGTCGTGCGCGTGTGCATCGTGGTCGTGCGTCTCGTCGCTGGGGAACATGGCAATGCCCTCGCTCGCGTCGATGACCGGCAGATCCGCGCGCAGGGTGAGCACCTTATCCATAAACTGCTCCATCCCGCCGCCGTTGATGACCAGCGCGTCCGTGCCCTCCAGCGTCACCATGTCGCGGGTTTGGAGCTGATAATCGTGCAGACAGCCGACGTTCTGCTCCGCCATGTTCTGCACCGTCACGCCGTCGATTCCGTCCGTCACGTTGAGCGTCAGCACATACATCGGGTAAAAGCTCGTGACGATCGTGGTCTGCCCGTTCGTCTGCGCCGCGCAGCCCGTGGCAAGCAGCGCCAAAAGCGCCGTTGCCAGCGCCCAAATCGTTTTTTTCTTCATCGGGGATGTTCCTTTCTTTGGGTCAAAACGCCGTATAGGCATACACACACAACTTTTCTTTTTCGCGCAGCTTTCCGTTTTTTCCTGCTTTTCCGCCGAAAAAGGATGATTTTTCTTGCCGCGCCGTTTCAAAAACCATTTGCTATCCATTAACCGCCCTTTATACTAATTCGCAGTTAAAATGCTTAACAGAGCGCATCAGATTTTTTGTTCTGACGAAGCCAAGTGAAGTGAGGCGTACTGGAGGTACGTTGAACGGAACGAGGCAAAGTCAGAGCAAAAAAGATGGTGCGCGGATTAAGCCATTTTAACAAGAATTAGTATTACATCGCTTGTATCTTGTTTCCTTCTATGGTATACTTTTCCTATATTTCTGAATGTAAGGGGGGGTTACGTATGGCTTACGCTTCCTCCATTGATTTTTCCGACGGCCTCGCGCTGAATGGGAACGATCCGTCGTTCTACCTCGCCCATCTCCGCCGCTTTGCGCAGGATACCTCGCTCCTGCCGCTGAGCGACGCGCTGGCGCAGGGCGACGTTCATCAGGCATTTTTGCTCGCGCACACGCTCAAGGGGCTTTCCGCGCAGTTGGCCGTCACCTGCGTCTATCGCCCCGCCGCCGTGCTCTGCGATCTTCTGCGCGACGGCAGCGCAGACCGTCTGCCGCAGGCGCAGAAGGCGTTCTTTGTGCTGGTCGCCGGGCTTGAAGAAGCGCGTTCGGAGATCGAGCGGTATTGACGTCCGCCCTCTGCCCTCTGCCCTCTGCCCTCTGCCCTCTGCGCAGAACATGCTAAGCGTTTAATCGGAGTGTTTTTTGTCTTTTACGAAAGAAGGGTTGGTTTCGCCCTTCTTTTGTTTATATTCCCGTTATATTTCCGTATCCGAGCGCGGGAAACGCGCCCTGCCGCCGCGCGCCGTCAATCCGTTTGTATTTTTGCCCCCTTTGTGGTATCATAATCGTGACTGAATATCATCTGAAAGAGGAGAACGCCATGTCTCAGCCGGATACCTTTGTCATCGTGGATGGCAACAGCCTCATGCACCGCGCTTTCCACGCCCTGCCTCCGCTTTCCAACGAGGACGGCGTGTTTACCAACGCCGTTTTCGGCTTTCTTTCCATGCTCTTCAAGGTCATCGGCGACGAGCAGCCGCGCTATCTGGCGGTGGCGTTCGATCTTCACGGGCCGACCTTCCGCCACACGGATTACAGCGAGTACAAGGCAGGGCGCAAGCCGACCGCGCCGGAATTGAAGCCGCAGTTCGACCTCGTGCGCGAATGCCTGACGAAAATGGGGGTCAAAATCCTGACCTGCCCGACCTTCGAGGCCGACGACATCCTCGGCACGTTTGCCCGCCGCTGCGAGGAAGCGGGGATTCCCGCCCTGCTCGTCACGGGCGACCGCGATTCCATGCAGCTCGTCACCGAAACGAGCAGTGTGCTCTACACCCGACGCGGCGTGAGCGACGTGGTGCGCTACACGCCGGAAAAGGTGCTGGAGGATTTCGGCGTGACCCCGGCGCAGATCCCCGATCTCAAGGGGCTGATGGGCGACGCGAGCGACAACATCCCCGGCGTTCCCGGCATCGGCGAAAAAACGGCGGTCAGGCTGCTGACCGCCTACGGCACGCTGGAAAACGCGCTCGATCATGCCGACGCCGATCTCAAGGGCAAGCAGCGCGAAAAGCTGCTCGACGGGCGCATGTCCGGCCTGATGAGCAAGAAAATCGCAACCATCACGCGCTACGTGCCGCTGGACGACGTGACACTGGAGGATTGCCGTCTCGGCGATATGACGGGTGTGCTGCCGCTGTTCGAGCAGCTCGGCCTCAAGACGCTGGCCAGCCGCCTTTCGCAGCTTTCCGGTTCGCACGCGGCGAATCGCGTGCCCGACGTGCCGCAGATCGTCTGGCAGGACAAGCTGACGCTGGCCGATGAAGCCGCCGTTGCCGCCTTTATCGCCGCGCTGCCGGAAACCGCGCGCGTCGCGCTGCTCATGCGGGAGGACGGCGTTTCCCTCGCGGCCGAAAACGGCGCGCATGCCGTCGTGCCCTATGCGCAGGGGCTTCTGGGCGGCGGGCTTGATCCGCTGTGCGCGGCCAAGGCGCTCTCCCCCCTGCTGACGGGCGCGCGCCCGCTCGTGCTCTTCGGCGCAAAGCGGCTGAAAACCGAGCTTGCGCCGTGGAACATCGCCGTCTCCGCGCCGTTTGACGACGACCAGCTCATGCAGTATCTGCTTGCGCCGCAAAACGGCAAATACGAAGCGCCGGAAAGCGCCGCCGCGCTCATGCAGCAGACGCTTGCCGATGAGCGCGCGCTCGACGAGCAGGAGATGACCCGGCTCTACCGCGATATCGAGCTGCCGCTGCTCGCCACGCTTTACGACATGGAACGCGACGGTTTCCTCGTCGATCGCGACGAGCTGAACCGGCTGGGCGAGCAATACGACGCGCAGATCGCCGAGCTGAAAAACGAGATCTTTTCGCTCTGCGGCGTTGCGCCGTTCAACCTGAACAGCCCGCAGCAGCTGGGCGGCGTTCTCTTCGATACGCTCGGCCTGCCCGCCAAAAAGAAGACCGCGCGCGGCTATTCCACCGACGCGGACACCCTCGGCGAGCTGGCGGAACTGCACCCAGCCGTGGAAAAGATTCTGCTCTATCGGCAGGTCGCCAAGCTCAAGAGCACCTATATCGACGGCCTGCTCCGGCTGACGGGGCGCGACGGGCGCATCCACACGTGGTTCGACCAGACCATCGCCGCGACGGGGCGCATCTCCTCCAGCGAGCCGAATTTGCAGAATATCCCCGTGCGCACACCGATGGGGCGCGAAATCCGCCGCGCGTTCATCGCCCCGGCGGGCAGCGTGCTCGTCGATGCGGATTATTCGCAGATCGAGCTTCGGCTTCTCGCCCACCTTTCCGGCGACGAGGCCATGTGCGAGGCCTTCACCCTCGGTCAGGACATCCACGCCCGAACGGCGGCGGAGGTCTACGGTGTGCCGCTCGCCGAGGTCACGCCGCAGATGCGTTCCAGCGCGAAGGCCGTCAATTTCGGCATCGTCTACGGCATCAGCGATTTCGGTCTGGCCGCCAACCTGCATATTTCCCGCAAGGAGGCCGCCGAATTCATCGCGCGCTACTTCGCCCGCTATCCGGCGATTCATCGGTTTATGGAGGCGTGCGTCAGTCAGGGAAAGGCGGAGGGCTATTCCGTCACGATGTATGGCCGACGCCGTCCGTTGCCGGAATTGAGCAGCCCGAATTACAACCGCCGCCAATTCGGTGAGCGCGCCGCGATGAACACGCCGGTGCAGGGCGCCGCGGCAGATATCATCAAAATCGCGATGAACGCCGTCCACGATGAGCTGAAAGCCGCCGGGCTGGCCGCGAAGCTGATTTTGCAGGTGCACGACGAATTGATCGTCGAAGCGCCGGAAGCGGAACGCGAGCAGGTAGAGGCGCTGCTGCGCCGCTGCATGGAAAACGCCGCCTCCCTGCGTGTGCCGCTGATTGCGGACGTTCATTCCGGGCGCTCGTGGTATGATACGAAGTAAGAACGATGGGGCGCTGCCCCCCGCTCAAAGAGCTCCCTCTTCGAGGGCGTGGAGTTTGC
>UQNM01000064.1 GCA_900542395.1 uncultured Eubacteriales bacterium | reverse complement strand
ATGAAAGAATCGCTGAATTTCTTGATTTTGCTATTCAAGCCAAGTTTGCTTATGTCAACAAGCTGACGCGCGATGCGCGGACAGCCTTAGGTAAAGAGGAAAATTCGGTGGAGAAAAGACGGATCAATCGGTTTTGCGAGGCGGCGGCGCTGACGCTGGCCTTGGCGCTGCTGCTGGCGCTGACAGGAATGGGGCTGACCGAGCGGGTGCATCTGGGCACATGGGGCGGCAAGACGGAGGCGGTCGCATTCATGCCGATTTCGCCGGCGTGGGGGCTGGCGCTGCTGCTGGGCGGCGTGCTCGCAGCGCTGGCGCTGCTTGCGCTGCTGAAACGATCCGCGCGCCTATGCTGGGCGCTGGCGGCGCTTTGGGGCGCGCTGGCGGTCATGCTGGCAGTCGGTTTCGGCACGAAGCAGATTTACGACGCGGCCATCGTGCAGGAGGCGGCGGAGCTGTTCGCGCGCGGCAATTACAAGATGATGCGCGCAGATTATCTGAACGCATATCCCTATCAACTGGGCGTCTGCCTGCCGATGGAAACGCTGCTGCGCCTGTTTCCCGGATTGAATTTGAATTTGACGATGCAGTTGGCCAACGTCGCCATGGCGCTGGGAACGGCGGCGGCCATGGCGGCGCTGGGGCAGACGATGTTCGATGGGGAGCGGACGGCGCGCGCCTGCGAGGCGGTCGGGCTGCTGGTCTGGCCTGCGCTGCTGTTCTGCCAGCAGGTTTACGGCACGCTGCCGATGCTGTTTTTCGTTTCGCTGGCGCTGCTGTGCTATGCGAAATACGTCAAAACGCGGCGGCGCGCGCTGGGCGCGGCCTATGCCTGCCTGATGGCGGCGGCCTATGCGATGAAGATCAACGCGGCGGTCGCGCTGATTGCGGTGACGATCTGCGCCGTGCTGGACGCGATAGAGAGCGGGAAGCTCGAGCCGCTGGCCTATGCGGCGCTGGCGATTGCGCTTTCGCTGCTGCTGATGCGCGCCGTGATCGGGCAATATGAGCGGCGGAGCGGCGTGACGCTGAACGGCGGCGTCGGCGCGCTGGCGCGGCTGACGATGGGCTTGCAGGAGGGCGGCGGTGCGGCGGGGTGGTTCAACCGCTACACCGAGCGGTTTTTCCCGCTGGATGTGACCGCGCAGCAGCAGCACGACGTCGCGCTGGCCGATTTGAAGGCTCGGCTTGCGCAGATGGCGCAAAGCCCCGCCCGGACGGCGGCGTTTTTCCGGGAGAAGCTGTGCAGCCAGTGGACGGAGCCGACGATGGGCATGATTTGGAACGGCGCGTTGAGCGAACACACGGGCGCGCTCGGCGAGGCGGCGGCGCGCTTCTTTGCGCGGGAGCACACGGCGCTGGAAACGCTGCTGGGCGCTTTTCAGCGCGCGATTTACGCGCTCTCGGCGGTTGGGATTGTCCGTATGCTTCGGGATCGCGGGCGAAATACGCTCTGCCTGCTGCTGCCGCTGATTTTCTTCGGCGGGGCGCTGTATCACCTGATTTTTGAAGCGAAATCGCAGTATGCGTTTCCCTATATCGTGCTGCTGATTCCGGTTGCGGCGGCGGGGCTGTGCGCGCTGGAGGAACAGATTCGGAAAATACAAGGCGGTAAATGAGCGAATCCGACGTTTTGCCGCATTATTGTACAAGAGAAAAGAGGATGAGCCATGAATCGAAAGGCGGCGGTCTTTCTGCGGCAGGCCGCGCTGACCGCGTTTGTGATCGGAATGGGGCTGATGACGCTCTGCGCGGTGATTTGGAGCGCGGATAATCAGGCGGTGAGCAACCGATTCAGCCAGCACGTGGAGCTGGTGCGGGACGGTTTTTTTTCCGGCTTGCTGCTCTCGGCGGTCGTGCTGGCGGCTTATCTGGCGGCGCATGCGCTGATTGAGCGATTCGGCGGGCTGAAGCTGAACGCGGCGCTCGGCGTGCTGTGGCTGGCAGCGGCGATGGTGTGGATTTTCGCGGTGCGGGTTTCGCCGTGGACGGACGCGCGCAGGGTGATGGAAGCCGCCGTTTCATTCGCGCAGGATGATTTTTCCGCCCTGCACTACGAGGTGACGGATTATTTTAACATCTACACCTATCAGTTGGGCATCGTCTTCCCGCTGGAGATGCTGGCGCGGCTGTTCCCCAAGGCAGACCTGAATCTGCTGGCGCAGTGCGTCAACGCGGCGCTGGGCGTGGCGGGCGCGGGGGTTCTGGCGGCGCTGGCGCAGGAGCTCTGCGGCGAAAAGCGCGCGGCGACGGCGGCCGCGACGCTGTATCTGCTCAGCCTGCCGACGTGGCTGTACTGCACGTTTGTCTACAACGTAAACCTGATGATCCTGCTCTGCGCGGGCGGCGCGTTCTGCTTTGCCCGCTATGCGCACACGAAGCGGATCGGCTTTGGCGTGGGCTACGCGGTCTGCATCGGGCTTGCGATGGCCGCCAAGCCGAACGCGGCGGTGGCGGGGATTGCGCTGCTTATCTGCGCGCTGCTGCATGCGCTGCTCAACCGGGATTGGAAGATCGTTTTGCTGGCGGTCGGGTCGATTCTGCTGGGGCGGGGGATGCTGTCGCTGATCGAATCGTGGTATGCCGCCCGGAGCGGCGTGGTATTCCGCTATGACGTCACCATGACCGCGCGGCTGGCGATGGGCATGCAGGATTCGATGATTGCGGCGGGCTGGTACAACGGCTACACGGAGATGTCTTGCCCGCCGGAGATGACGCTGGAGAAGGAAAAGGCGCAGGCCGCGGCGGATATCGCGTCCCGCCTGACATGGATGCGGGAGAACCCGGCGCTCGCGGCGAAATTCTACAAGGAGAAGCTGCTGACGATGTGGCTTGACCCGGCGTATGAAAGCGTGTGGATGGGCGCGGTGAGCGACAAGACGGGGACGATGAACGGGCTGGCACACATGATCTATCGCGACGACACGCCGATTCGCCGCGCCATGACAGCGTATATGAACGCCGCGCAGAACGTCGTTTTCGGGCTCTCGGCGGTGGGCGGCGCGCGGCTGATGAAGAAGAAGGGCGACATGGCGGCGCTCGCGCTGCCGGTGACGATCCTCGGCGGGACGCTGTACCACCTGATTTTTGAGGCGAAGGCGCAGTATGCGTACCCCTATATGGTGTACATGCTGCCGCTGGCGGCCATCGGGCTTTGTCGATTGGAAGAGGGAATCAAAGGGCTATGGAAAACGAAGGAGAGAAGGCGCTGAGAAAGAGCGCCGCGTATTTTCTGCGGCAGGCGGCGCTGGCTGCGTTTGTGCTGCTGACGGCGGCGCTGGCGCTCTGCGCGGTGGCGCTGACGGCGCGAAACGAGGTCGGCGACAACATCATGCTGCAAACGGTGACGCTGGTGCGCGAGCCGCTTCTGAGGAGCCTGCTGCTGTCGCTCGCCGCGCTGGCGGCGCTGCTGGGCGTGCACGGGCTGCTGGAACGGCTGGGCGGCGTTCGGCTGGGCGCGGGGCTTTGCGCGCTGTGGCTGGCGGCGGCGCTTTTGTGGATTTGGGCCATCGGCATGCGGCAGCGGGCGGACGCGCAGATGGTGCTGGCGGACGCGCATCAGTTCGCGCGGAACCATTACGACGCGCTGAGCGGCGACTATTTGCAGGTGTATACCTATCAGCTCGGAATCGCCTTGCCGCTGCACATGCTGGCGAGGCTTTTTTCGGGCGCGACGATGGGGCAGCTTGATTTTCTGGCGCAGTGCGTCAACGCGGCGCTGGGGATCGCGGGGGCGGGCGTGCTGGCGGCGCTGGCGCAGGAGCTGCTTGACCGGCGCGCGGCCTCGGCCACGCTGCTGCTGTACATCGCGAGTCTGCCGACGCTGCTGCTTGCGCAGTTTGTCTACAACATCAACCTGATGATCCTGCTGGGCGCGGGCGCGATGCTCTGCTTTGCGCGCTATGCGCGCACGGGGCGCGTCGGGTTCGGGCTTGCGTATGCGATACTGGCGGGGCTGGCGACGGTCGCCAAGCCCAACGCGGAAATCGTGCTGCTGGCGCTGCTCATCTGCGCGCTGCTGCACGGATGGGCGAACCGGGACGTGAAAATCGTGCTGCTTGCGGCGCTGTCCTTCGCGATTGGGAAAGGGGCGTTCGCGGCCGTCGCGGCATGGTATGGGAAACAGGGCGGGGTCGATTTCCGCGCCAATGTCAGCATGCTGGCGCGGCTGGCAATGGGGATGCAGGAATCCCCCATCGCAGCGGGCTGGTACAACAAATACATCGAGCAGTTTTTTGCGGCGGATGTGACGGCGCAGCAGGAAAAGGCGCAGGCGCTTGCGGCAATCGGCGCGCGGCTCGGCTGGATGCGGGAAAACCCGGCGGCGGCGCTGGCGTTTTACCGGGAGAAGCTGCTGACCCAGTGGCTCGACCCGGCCTATGACAGCCTGTGGATGGGCGAATTGAGCGAAAAGGTCGGGCGATACAACGGGCTGATCGGCTCGATCTACCGCCATAAGGACGGTTTGCGGACGCTGATGGACGGGTACATGGATGCGATGCAGACGGCCGTGTACGCGCTTTCGGCGGTGGGCGGCGCGCGGCTGATGAAGAAGAAGGGCGACATGGCGGCGCTGGCGCTGCCGGTGACGATCCTCGGCGGGACGCTGTACCACCTGATTTTTGAGGCGAAGGCGCAGTACGCATACCCCTATATGGTGTACATGCTGCCGCTGGCGGCGGCGGGGCTGTGCACGCTGGCGGAGAAGCTGAAAAAGATCAGCGGATGAGCGGCAGAAGCAGCAGCGTCATCACGAGGCAGAAAAACACGGTGCAGAAGCAGCAGAGGAACGTGCCCTGCGAGATATCGCCGGAGACGGGGGCATGCGTGGCGGTCGCGTCCTGCGCGACGCCCAGAATGTTCATCAGGCGGGATTTGACGTCCCGGCCGCCGATGCGGAAGGGGCTGCGCCCGGCGACGCCGCTGCACAGCAGCAGCAGAAAACTGAACAGCGCATCCGCAGGGCGGACGAGCAGACCGAGCAGGCGATCCGCCTGCTCGTTTTCATTGCTGACGGCAGAGAGCGCGAGGAAGCCCCAGCCCAGCGCGGCGGACAGGCGAAGCGACAGGCCGACGGCCATCAGCACGAGCGGCACGCAGACATGCGCGACGAAGGCCGGGGCGAGCGCGGCGCAGGTCTTGCGGACGAGGGATTCATACGCGGGGATATCGCGGGAATACGCGCCGGAATCCAGCTCGCGCTTGACCGCGCCGCTTTGCGGGATGCAGGAAAGGCCGAAGAGCGGAAACGCCATCAGCACAGCTTCGACCGCCGGATGAAGCAGGGCGAGCAGGAACGGGACGAGCATCAGCGTCAGCAGGAACGCCGGAAAGGCGAGCTTGCGCGGGGCGCGCGCGTCGAGCCGCTGAAAGAGGGCATAGAGCTTTTGCAGCGCGCGGGCGAGGCCGTCGGCGAATTTCGGCGCGGCGCAGTAGAGGATGAACGCGAGGAAAAGCGCGGCGGGATAGGCGAACAGACGCATGGGGAGAACCTGCCTTTCTAAACCAGAATCGGGGACGTGGTGAAATCGCGGCCGGAGGAACGGAGCGCGGGGTTTGAAACGCCGAGCGACCAGAGATCCTGCGCGCGCACGTCGAGGGCAAAGAGGGGATGGGCGCGATCAAAATCGGCGGCCTTGGTGACGAGCGGGATGGCGCTGCGGCGCTTGACGGCCTTGAGCAGCGGCGCGGCGCTCCTGCGGAAGCCGAGGACGCGGGCGTATTCGGGCGCGCGGTGCGCCTGCGCAAAGTCGCGCGAAAGATCCAGCAGCGCATAGGCGCACAGGCGGGAGAGCCGCGCGCGGGTATAGCGCTTGGTTTTGACGAAATCCAGAAGCGTTTCGCGGGAGGCGCAGGTCTGCGCGGCGGCCAGAAAGCGGCGCTCCAGCCCTTCGTCCATGCCGTACAGCGCGGCGAGCGCGTCGGGGGACGCGGTGCGCAGGCGGTAGAGCAGCGCCTGCGTCAGGGCTTCCTCCTCGTGGACGAAGCCGCGCGCCTCGGCGGCTTGCAGCGGCGCAGGCGAGGGGACGGCGGACAGGGCGGCGGGCAGGTCGCCGCGCGCCAGCGCCGCGCGGACGGCGGTTGCGCTGGAGAGGGAAGACAGCGCCGCGTCGTGATAGCTGCTGCCCCGGCGCTCGACGGGCACGGGGGTGATTTCCGGCGGGAGAGCTTGCAGGTATTCGAGCGCAAGGGCGGCGTTGGGCTGCGCCAGCAGGGCGGCGGGCAGACCGGCGGCCTGCTCGGCGGCCAGCGCGCGGGCGCGGGGATAGGGCAGGCCGTCGGCCAGACGCGCGCGCAGCGCGGCGGAAAAAGCCGGGGATTCGGCCTTGAAGAGCGCCGCGGCGGCGGAGAGAAGCGGGAGCGCTGACGATTCGCAGCCGAAGGAGAGATGGGTCGCCACGCCGAGGGCGGAGAGCAGCGCCACGCCGCCGGAGGCGAAATCCGGCGCGGGGGCGCAGGCGAAGCGGGTCGGCAGCTCGAGCACGAGATCCGCGCCGTTTTCAAGCGCGGCGCGCGCGCGAAGCCACTTGTCATGCCGGGCGAACGCGCCGCGCTGGGTGAGCGCCCCGCTCATCAGGCAGAGGACGTAATCCGCGCCCGACGCTTCGCGGGCGGCGCGCAGATGATAGGCATGGCCGAGGTGAAAGGGGTTATATTCGCAGATGACGGCGCAGACGCGCATGGCGGCGACCTCCTTTCGGGGAAAATCGGACGAAAAGCGAATAAAGCGCGAAAAGGGGGACAAAAAGCGGCATAAAATTGCGCGCCGTCCTTTTCAAAAGCGACAAATTGCGCTATAATAATGCTGTATCGTCTTGTACACCGCAGGTTTATCTTCGGATAAGCCTATTATATCACGTCAAGGAGGATTTACAAATGTCTGTCATTGACAAAATCAGAGCGAAAGCCGCCGCCGATGTGAAGCACGTCGTGCTGGCTGAGGGCAGCGAGCCGCGCACCGTGCAGGCCGCGGAGAAGATCGTGAAGCTGGGTCTGGCCAAGATCACGCTGGTGGGCGCGAAGGCCGAGATCGAGGCGAAGGCCGCTGAGCTGGGCGTTGACCTGACCGGCGTGATGATCGCCGACCCGGCGACGAGCGAGAAGACCGCTTCCTACGCCGAGCAGCTTTTCCATATCCGCGAGAAGAAGGGCATGACCCTGGAAAAGGCCACCGAGCTGTGCCTGAAGAACACGCTGTTCTACGGCACGATGATGCTCAAGATGGGCGACGCGGACGCGATGGTTGCGGGCGCGATCAACACCACCGGCGACGTGCTGCGTCCTGCGCTGCAGATCATCAAGGGCGCGCCGGGCATCAAGACCGTTTCTTCCTGCTTCCTGATGGAAGTGCAGGATCAGAAGTACGGCGACGACGGCGTGCTGGTGTTCGGCGACTGCGCCGTGAACATCGACCCGACCAGCGAGCAGCTCGCGGACATCGCGATCGCTTCCGCGCAGACCGGCAAGGCGCTGCTGGGCATGGACCCGCGCGTGGCGATGCTCTCCTTCTCCACGAAGGGCTCCGCGAAGCACGAGAACGTGGACAAGGTGGCGAGCGCCGTCAAGCTGGTGCACGAGCAGGCGCCGGAGCTGAACGTGGACGGCGAGATGCAGGCCGACGCGGCGCTGGTTTCCTCCGTCGGCGAGCTCAAGTGCCCGGGCAGCCCGGTTGCCGGCAAGGCGAACGTGCTGGTTTTCCCGGATTTGCAGGCGGGCAACATCGGCTACAAGCTGGTGCAGCGTCTGGGCAACGCGAAGGCCATCGGCCCGGTCATTCAGGGCTTGGCCAAGCCGGTCAACGACCTCTCCCGCGGCTGCTCCGTCGAGGACATCGTGGACGTCGTGGCCATCGCGGCGGTCAAGGCGCAGGCTTAATCGACTGATTGCGCGCGGTCGTCTGATAAGCGGAGGCCGCGCGTTTTCCCTATCATCAGAGTTCCTATCATAAGAAGCAAGGAGATACTTTTCCATGAAGATTCTGGTCATCAACGCTGGCTCTTCCTCCCTGAAGTTCCAGCTCATCGACATGGACGACGAGTCCGTCAAGGCGAAGGGTCTGGTCGAGCGCATCGGCATCGAGGGCACGCACTTCAAGCAGACTGTGCTGGGCACCGACAAGGTGATCGAGTTCACCCGCAACATGAAGGACCACACCGAGGCGATTTCCGCCGTCCTCTCCGCGCTGACGGACAAGGACAACGGCGCGATCGCTTCTCTGGACGAGATCGGCGCCTGCGGCCACCGCGTGCTCCACGGCGGCGAGACGTTCAAGAACTCCGTGTTGGTGACGGAAGAGACGATGAAGGGGATCGAGGAGCTTGTGCCGCTCGGACCGCTGCATCAGCCGGCGAACATCGCGGGCATCAAGGCCTGTCAGGCGGTCATGCCGACCAAGCCGAACGTTGCGGTTTTCGATACGGCCTTCCACCAGACGATGCCCAAGAAGGCGTTCCTCTACGGTGTGCCGTATGAATACTACACGAGCCTGAAGGTTCGCCGCTACGGCTTCCACGGCACGAGCCACCGCTTCATCGCGGGCGAGACGCCGAAGTTTCTGGGCAAGAAGCCGGAGGACTGCAAGTTCATCATCTGCCACCTGGGCAACGGCTCTTCCCTGAGCGCGATTGTGGGCGGCAAGGTTGTGGATACCTCCATGGGCCTGACCCCGCTTGAGGGCGTGCTGATGGGCACGCGCTCCGGCGACGTCGATCCGGCGGTGCTGGAGTACATCATGGACAACACCGGCATGGACATCCACCAGATGCTCAACTGCCTGAACAAGAAGAGCGGCTTTGCCGGTCTCTCCTGCTCCAGCGACATGCGCGACGTGAAGGTCGCCGCCGAAAAGGGCGACGAGCAGGCGAAGGCGGCGCTGGACGTTTGGACCTACCGCATCCAGAAGTACATCGGCGCATACAATGTGGCGGTGGGCGGCGCGGACGCGATCGTCTTCACGGCGGGCATCGGCGAGAACGACTGCGAGGCCTGTGAGCACGTGATCAACGGCCTGAGCTTCATGGGCGTGAAGATCGACCCGGCGAAGAACAAGCGCGGCACGGTCGGCATCATCAGCACGGACGATTCCACGATCAAGGTGCTGCGCATCCCGACCAACGAGGAGCTGCCGATCGCGCGCGACACGCTGGAGATCGTCTCCAAGCTGTAAGCGGGAAAATTTGTTGAAAATCACATTTTGCTTGACAAGGCAAGATAAACTGCGTATAATATGGAACGGTCAACTTTGAGGTGGAACGATGAAGCTGGATATCACCAAGGGAATTCAGAAAAAGGGCGTTGACGTCCCTTTTGAGCTGGAGGACGCATGGGGCGAGGATCACTGGAACGGCGATACGATCGCGTATGTCGGGCCGGTTTCGCTTTCCGGCACATATATGCTCGCCGATGAGACCGTACTTGTGCGCGGTGAGGCCCGCGCCGTGATCCAATCCCGCTGTGCCCGATGCCTGACGCCGACGAACACGCCTGTCACCGCCGAGGTGGACGAGGCCTTCATCCGCGACAGAGGCGACGGCGAGCTTGAGGTTGAAGAGGATCAGTACACATACACGGGCCATGTGCTCGAGCTGGATGACGCCGTTCGAACGGCCGTCCTGCTTGAATTGCCCTCACGCATCCTCTGCAAGGAGGATTGCCGCGGGCTATGCGCCCAGTGTGGCGCAAACCTGAACGTCAATGCGTGTTCATGCCAGAAGGATCTGACCAGCAGAAATCCTTTTTCGGCATTAGCATCTTTGCTGAACGAGGATGAGGAGGTGTAAACAATGGCTCTTCCCAAGGGAAAAATCTCGAAGTCCCGCGGCCGTATGCGTCGCGCGAACTGGAAGCTGTCCGCGCCCGGTATCGTCAAGTGCCCGCGCTGCCAGCAGATGAAGCTCGCCCACCGTATCTGCAAGCACTGCGGTTACTACGATGGCAAGCAGGTCATCAACATGGAAGCCGAAACCGCTTCCGAGAAGTAAGATTTGCTTCTTCAAGCCCTCAGTCTGTGACTGGGGGCTTTTGTTTGCAGGAAAAGCGGGCATACCATCATAAAGAGAAGATTTACAAATTTGGTTTGGGAAAAGGAGAATGAATGTGGTTTCGACTGCATTGTTGATACTGATCTATCTGTCGTTCATCAGCCTCGGCCTGCCGGATTCGATGCTGGGCAGCGCGTGGCCGGCGATGACCGTCAGCCTGAACGCGCCGCTCTGGGGTGCGGGATTGATTCAGATGCTGATTTCCTTCTGCACGATCATTTCGAGCCTGAACAGCGCGAGACTGATTCGCAAATTCGGCACGGGCAGGCTGACGGCGATTTCCGTCGCGACGACGGCGCTGGCGCTGCTGGGCTTTTCGCTGGCGAAAAACTATGTGTTTTTGCTGCTGATGGCCGTTCCGCTGGGACTGGGCGCGGGCGCGGTGGACGCGGGGCTGAACAACTACGTCGCGCTGCACTGTGAAGCGAAGCACATGAGTTGGCTGCACTGCTTCTGGGGCATGGGCACGATCATCGGGCCGATGATCCTCTCGGCGGTGCTGCGCGTCGGCGGGAGCTGGAAGACGGGCTACCGCGCGGTAGGATTGATGCAGTGCGCGGTGAGTGCGCTGCTGTTTGCGACGCTGGGCATGTGGAAGCGGAGCGACATTCAGCAGGAGGAGCGCGAGGCGAGGACGCTGGGTGTGCTGGACGTGCTGAGGCTGCCGGGCGCAAAGGCGGGCATGATGACGTTCTTCGGCTACTGTGCGGTTGAATCGACACTGGGGCTCTGGGGCGCGACGTATATTTCGCAGGTGCGCGGCGTGAGCGAGGCGACGGCGGCCTCCTTCGGCGCGATGTTTTACATCGGCATTACGGTAGGACGTGCGGCCTCCGGCTTTATGGCGATGAAGCTCCTGCCCAAGCAGATGGTGCGATTGGGGCAGGCGCTGCTGGTGCTGGGCTGCGTATTGATGATGATTCCGGCGGGAAGCACGCTCTCCGGCATCGGGCTGGTGGTCTGCGGGCTGGGCTGCGCGCCGATTTATCCGAACATCATACAGGATACGCCGGTCAATTACGGCGCGGAAAACTCGCAGGCGGCCATTGGCGTACAGATGGCGTTTGCGTATGTGGGATCGACGTTCCTGCCGTCGATCTTCGGCGCGTTGGCCGGGGTGGGCGGATATGAATGGATGCCCTATTTCGCCATGGGCATTTGCGCGATGATGGCGGTGCTGTTTAACATACAGAAGAAGATTGTCGAAACAAAAGTCAAAACCGACTGAAACGCCGCGAACACGCCGCAAGGCGTGTTTTCAGCTTGTTGACATGAACAAACTTGGCTTGAATAGAAAAATCAAGAAATTCAGCGATTCTTTTATTTGTGGAAAGGGCTATTCTTCCCCCCCCTCCGGGGGGAGAATAGCTTTTTGTCTACAGCCTGAACACACCGCAAGGCGTTTTTTCTTGCGCCAGCAAGAAAAAACGGTGTTTGGAGGGTGGCAAAAATCGAAAAGAGATGAAAAAGTTTCAAAAACCGTCAAAAAAAGTTCGAAAAAGGTATTGACAGAAGGGCGGGACTGCGATATAATAATCGAGCTGTCAGCGCGAGCGACTAAGCCGAGCGGACAGCGGATGATCCTTGAAAACGATACAGAATCAAGAAGAACGCGAACTGC
>UQNM01000063.1 GCA_900542395.1 uncultured Eubacteriales bacterium | reverse complement strand
GGGCGTATCCAGCCACGTCTGCACGCGCTTTTCCAGCGGGAGCAGCAGGTCGCAGGCGCGCGCCAGCGGCTTGCCCTCGGCGGGGATGATGCGGCTTTCAAAGCGCTTGCTGCCGTCGTCCTCCACGGTGACGGTGATTGAGCAGCAGTGCGGCGCGCGGTAGGTCGGCTGCACGGCAAAGCTGTTGCAAAAGCGCACGCCGTCCACGCGCATATGCTGGTGGCCGGTCAGCACGAGATCGAAGTCCAGCTCGCGGCAGAGGCGGCAGGCCTGATTCTCGGCGCTGTCGGTCAGCGGCTCGCCGGTTTCCAAATCGCACTCAAAGCCGCCGTGGTAGATGAGCACGGTGACGTCGCAGAGCGGCTTCACCGCGTCCAGCGCGGCCTTGGCGGCGGGAATCGGCTCCTCGATGACCAGCTTTTCCACCGTCTTGGGGTTCTCCCAGCGGCGGACAAAGTGCGTGCACACGCCGACCAGACCGATGCGCAGGCCGTTTTCCAGCCGGTGCACGGCGTAGGGCGCGATGGGCAGGCGGCCTTCCCGGTCGCGGATGTTGGCGCAGAGGCAGAGCGCGTCAAGGTTGGTCAGGTAATCCATCAGCGTGTCCACGCCGTAGTTGAAATCGTGGTTGCCCAGCGTCACAAACTGATAGCCCGCCAGATTCATCATCGCCGCGATGGGGTGCGTGCCGTAGGTATCCTCGCTCAGGCAGGCGGCCTTTTCTTCCGGCGAAAGGCGCTGATACAGGTTGGTCAGCGGCGAGCCCTGAATGGTGTCGCCGCCGTCGATGATCAGCGTGTTGCCGTCGTGCGGGTATTCGCTGGCCAGCTTCATCAGCCCCATCGGGCGATCCTGCATGTCGGCGTAATTGGTGGGATAGAGATAGCCGTGGGTATCGGAGGTATAGCGGATGGTGAGTGTTTTAGCCATACGGATTACTGCCCCCTGGCCAGCTTGCCGCGAATCCGGGTCGAGGCGAACTCAATAATCAGCATGAGCACGATCATCGCGAGGATGAACGAGCCGACCATCGTCCAGCGGCGGGAATTGATGCACTGGATCAGCGCCGCGCCGATGCCGCCCGCGCCGACGATGCCCAGCGTGGTCGCATCCTTGATGTTGATATCGAAGCGATAGATCACGGTGGAGATGATATTCGGCGTGAGCTGGGGAATGATGCCGTAGCGGATCTTCTGGAAGGCGGTGCAGCCCGCCGCGTCCAGCGATTCCAGGATACTCGTATCCAGATCGGCGATGGCGGTGATGTACATCTTGGAAATCATGCCGATGGAGCAGATGCTCTGCGTAATCACGCCGCAGAACGCGCCGGGGCCGGTCACGCGAATCCAGATCAGCGCCCAGACGATGGAGGGCAGCGTGCGGATCAGCAGAATCAGCGCGTTGAAGACGAAGGCGACGGGCTTGGGCATGATCTTCGGGCTGGCCAGAAAGCTGATGGGCAGCGCCAGAATACCGCCGACCACCGTGCCGAGGATGGCGATGCAGACCGTCTCCATCAGCAGATACGGCACGCCGTCGGTCGAGGTGGAGAACAGCAGGTTCATATCCGGCTTGACAAGCCCCCAGAAGATGCCTTTGGCGACCTCCGTGCCCTTGGCCGCGAAGCCCTTGAAGGTCACGCTGGAAGCCGACCAGCTCAGCAGCAGCGCCATGATGAACACGATCAGCGTGTAAAGCCACCATTTGCGCGGGCGGGATTCGTACTTTTCAAGAATGTTGTTTGAATATTGCATGATATCCCTCCCTTAGCTGAGCTTGCTGCGCAGGAACTGGCTCAGGTTTTCGATGAGAAGCACGGCGACGAACAGCGTCAGCAGCACCGTGCCCAGACCGTTGTAATCGCGCCAGCCGATGCGCTCGTCAATCAGGATGCCGAGGCCGCCCGCGCCGACGTAACCGAGGATGGAGGCGGCGCGCACGTTCATCTCAAAGCTGTACAGACAGTGGGAGAGATAGGTCGGCAGAACCTGCGGGAACACGGCGCTCCAGAAGGCGCGGAACTTGTCCGCACCGGCGGATTCCAGCGCCTCAAACGGCCCCATGTTGATGGTTTCAATGGATTCGTAGAGCATCTTCGTCACCACGCCGAAGGTGAAGATGACGATGGCGACGGTGCCCGCGAACGTGCCCAGACCGAACACCAGCGCGCAGATGCTCGCGATCACCAGCGTCGGCAGCGTGCGGATGATGTTGAGAATGAAGCGCAGGACGGACAGGGAGACCTTGTTGCGGTTGATGTTCGCGGAGGCCGCGACCGCGTAGGGCAGCGCCAGCAGGCAGCCGATTACGCTGCCCATGACGCTCATCTTGATGGTATCCAGCAGCGGGGTGATGACCTTGCTCAAGAAGGACGGATCCGGCTGGAAGATCTGAGAGAGGATTTTCGTGAGTTGGTTGGCGCGCTTGGCGATGATGGCGAGGTTGAAGCCCGTGACATGGACGGAGATCGCCAGCGCGGCGAACACCAGCAGCGCGATCAGCGGCGTGCGGGAGCGCGGGCGGGTGACGGTGTGGCCGTTTTCAAGCGTGATGATCTCGGGCTTGAAGACGCGGTCAAACAGCGGTGTTTTGGCGCCGGGCGCGACGGTTTTCTTCATGGCGCGCCCTCCTTAGTTGCCGCCGGCCTGCGGCACGGCGGAGCCGTTGTAAATGCTATCCAGAATGTCCTGCGTGACCTCGCTGGCCGGGCCGTCGTAGACGATTTCGCCCGCGCGGATGCCGACCACGCGCTGCGCGTAGCCCAGCGCCAGATCGACGTGGTGGATGTTGATGAGGATGGTGATGTTCATTTCCTCGTTGATGCGCTTGAAATCCGCCATGACCTGATGCGCCGTCACCGGGTCGAGCGCGGCAACCGGCTCGTCGGCGAGGATGATGGAGGGATTCTGGTTGAGCGTGCGGGCGAGCGCGACGCGCTGCTGCTGGCCGCCGGAGAGCTGGTCGCAGCGGATGTAGGCCTTATCCAGAATACCGACCTTGTCCAGCGCGGCGAGGGCGGCGAGCTTCTGCTCCTTGGTGAACAGGCCGAAGAGCACGCGGAAGAAGCCCATATCCGGCACCATGGAGGTCAGAACGTTCTTGAGCGCCGTCGCGCGGGTGACGAGGTTGAAGGACTGGAAGATCATGCCGATCTTGCGGCGGAACTTGCGCAGCGCCTTGCCGGAGAGCTTGGAAACGTCCGTGCCGTCCACGGTCAATTCGCCCTCGGTGATGTCGATCATGCGGTTGATGGTGCGGATCAGCGTGGATTTGCCCGCGCCGGAGAGGCCGATGATGGCGACGAATTCGCCCTGCTCGAACTTGAGGTTGACGTCCTTGAGACCCTTGACGCCGTTGGGGTACGTTTTGGAAACGTGCTTAAATTCGATCAAAAGGGGACACTTCCTTTTTGCAATGATAGGGGTGGGATGGACGTTTGGGACGCTGTCCCAAACCCTGCCGAGGGATAAATCCCTCGGACTCCCTTCTTCGCTTCGCGGCGGTTTGATACTAATTCTTGTTAAAATGGCTTAATCCGCGCACCATCTTTTTCGCTCTGACTTTGCCTCGTTCCGTTCAACGTACCTCCAGTACGCCTCACTTCACTTGGCTTCGTCAGAACAAAAAATCTGATGCGCTCTGTTAAGCATTTTAACTGCGAATTAGTATGAATCGACGCATATATCCATTTATCGCGATGCGATAAATGAAAGGAGGGAAATCCAAGAACCTCAGGTTCTTGGTGGGGCTTGGGGCAAAGCCCCAATCGCCCCTTTACCTAGAAAAAGGCGGCTTCCACAGGGAAGCCGCCCGTTGTGGGTGCGGAAATTACTGCGCAACCTTGAGCGCGGCGCGCGCGCCGTCGTAATCGGCGTCGGTCGCCACGGCGTAGCCAGTGTGGCTGTACACGCTGAAGATCTCCTGACCTTCCGGCGTGTTGATGACGTTGATCAGCGCCTGCTGCATCGCCGCGATGAACTCCGGATTGTAGATGTCCGCGTTCGCCTTGGTGATGGACACGGTGTCGTTGTAGATGCCCGGCGTCACGCCGATGACGTTCAGCTCATTCCAGATGGAATCGGTGCGGCCCATGCCGGCCTTGCCGGTCGGGTCAGCTTCGCCGGTGGGCAGAATCCAAGCGGCTTCGTAATCGTTGCGGCCGTCGGCATAGCAGACGACGATATCAACCGCCTCGGCGGCAGCCTGAGCGAACGCGTCGCCATAGCCGGCCAGCGTGATGACGTTCGGCAGATCGGTGATCTTCTTGCCGTAGTGATCCTGCAGCCAGAGGGTCGGGTAGATGTAACCGGCGGAAGAGGAATTCTTCAGCACAGCCCAGTTGGCCTTGGAGAGGTCATCCCAAGTGAGCTCCTCGCCCGCGTTGACCTTGGCGGCCAGCTCCTTGCCGTAAGCGGAAGGCGTGGCGTAGATCAGGGAGCGATAGAAGGTGACCTGCGGGCCGTTCTTGAGGGTCTTGTTGGCCTCGCCGTTCCAGGTCTTGGGATCCTCGCTGTCGTTGGAAAGACCCGCGCGGGTGGCGGTCAGGATGACGTCCACATCGTCGCTGAACAGCGCGTAGGTGCCGCCCGGCAGCCAGCCCAGATCGACGGTGCCGGCGGCCATGGCCTCGCCGGTCGCCTCGTAGTTGGTGCCGACGGTGATGTTGATATCCTTCACGTCGTAGCCCTGTTCGAGCAGCGCGGCCTTGAGCAGCTCCGGCAGATTCTTGGTGCCGGTGATGATCACGTCAGCGTCCTTGGAGGGGACGAACTGGAGCTCGAGGGTACGATCAATGGAAACAGTGTCGGCCATAGCGGAAATGGCGAAAACGCACATCAGCACGGCCAGGGCAAGGGTCAGGAGCTTTTTCATAGCTAAATCCTCCTTGATGTTTCGCGCGGTTTTTTGTTGACGCATACAGTATATCACAGGCGCTCAGATGAAGAAAGGGGAAAAACGGCAAAAGTTCGGTTTTTTTTTCAAATCCTTAACGGAATGTAAACGGCACGTGAAGCAAATTATGCAAAATGTAAAAAACAGCGCAAAAAAATCGCACACATCGGAAAACCGACGCCGCCCGGTTGCGAAACGGGAACAAAAAAGCTATAATAAAAATTCGGAAAAAACAAAGCGGGGAATGGACGATGAAAAAGGAAAACGACCTTGGCCGGGATGAGATCGGCGCGCTGGTCTGGCGCACGGCGCTGCCGAGCGTGCTGGCACAGTTTGTGAGCGTGCTGTACAGCATTGTGGATAGGATGTACATCGGCCACATCGCGGGCGTGGGCGAAACGGCGCTGGCGGGCGTGGGCGTCTGCGGCCCGGTGGTCACGATGGTCGGCTCGGCGGCGGTGTGGATTTCGTGGGGCGCATCCCCGCTGATGGGCATCCGCATGGGCGAGGACAGGCCGGAGGAGGCGAGGCGCATCCTGCGGACGGGGTTTTGTATGCTGCTGGCGTTTTCGCTGGCGATGATGGCGCTGGTCATCCCGCTGCGCGAGCCGATGCTGCGCTTCTTCGGCGCGAGCGACGCAACCTATCCCTATGCGGACGCCTATTTCACCGTGTACCTGACGGGCACGGTCTTTGCGCTGCTGGCGGCGGGGCTGAACCAGATGATCATCGCGCAGGGCTTTGCCGCGCAGGCGATGCGGCTGGTGGTGCTCGGCGCGGCGCTGAACATCGCGCTCGACCCGGTGTTCATCTTCGCGCTGAACATGGGGGTTCGCGGGGCGGCGCTGACGACGGTGCTCTCCCAAATGGCGAGCGCGGCGGGCGCGGTGATCTTCCTGCGCGGCAGGCGGGCGGCGATTCGGCTGGAGCGCGGCGGCCTGAGCCTTCCGGCGGCGCGAAAGATTCTGACGCTCGGCTTTACGCCGTTCGCCATCATCGCCATCGACAACGTGATGCTCATCGCCATGAACGCGGTGTTGCAGCGCTACGGCGGCGCGCTGGAGGGCGACCGGCTCGTGACCTGCGCGGTGATCGCCCAGAGCTTCATGCTGGTGATGACGATGCCGCTGGGCGGCATTTCCGGCGGCACGCAGGCCATCCTCTCGTATAATTACGGCGCGCGGCAGTTCGGGCGCGTCCGGGACGCGCAGAAAAAGATTTTCCGGCTGTGCATGGGCTTCACGGCGGTCATGTTCGTGCTGGCGCGCGTCGCGGGGCCGCTGTTCGTGCGCCTGTTCACGAAGGACGCGCAGGTGGCCGAAATTTCCGCGTGGGCGATTCGCGTGTGCACGCTGGCGGCGATTCCGCTGGGCGCGCAATATGAAATCGTGGATGGCTTCACGGCGCTGGGGCAGGTCAGACTCTCGTTTCCGCTGTCCTTCTTCCGCAAAGCCGTGTATTTTGCGGCGCTGTTCATCCTGCCCGCGTGCTTCGGCGCGAGGGCGGCGTTTTATGCCGAACCGGTCAGCGACGTTCTCGGCCCGCTGGCCTCGGCGATTGCGTATAAGCTCTGTATCGGCCCCGTGCTCAGCGACGGCCATGCCCGCGTTTGACGAACCACCAAGGAGGAAAAACCATGAATATTCCCGCTTTTTTGACGGAAAGACTCACGGCGCAGTATGGCGAGGAGACGGCGCGGCGCATTGCGGCGGGCTTTGAGGCCGGGCGAAAGACCACCCTGCGCGTCAATCGCCTGAAGGCCGAGCCCGCGCAGATCGCGGCCGCGCTTGCGGACGCGGGCATTTCGGCGCGGCGCGTGCCCTGGAGCGAGGATGCGCTGGTGCTCGAAGGCGCGGGCGAGGACGCGGTGGCCGCCCTGCCGATGTTTGAAAACGGCGAAATCTACATGCAGAGCCTCTCCTCGATGATTCCGCCGCTCGTGCTGGGCGCGCAGGCCGGGGAGAACGTGCTCGATATGGCGGCCGCGCCGGGCGGAAAGACGACGCAGATCGCCGCGCTGACCGGAGGCGGCGCGCTGATTACGGCCTGCGAGCGCAACAAGATGCGCGCCGAACGGCTTGAATACAACGTGAAAAAACAGGGCGCCAGCCGCGTTACCGTGATGAACATGGACGCGCGCCAGCTCGACGATTTCTTTGCGTTCGACCGGGTGCTGCTCGATGCGCCTTGCAGCGGCAGCGGCACGGTGACAGAGGGCTCGCGCGGGCAATTCTCGAGGGAATACCTCGACAGAACGGTGAAGATGCAGAAAACGCTGCTGGATAAGGCGATTCGGCTGCTCAAGCCCGGCCATGAGCTGGTGTATTCCACCTGCTCCGTGCTCAGGGAGGAGAACGAGGAGGTCGTCGCCGCGGCGCTCAAAAAGGGCGGCGTTCAGCTCGTGCCGATTGACACGGCGGCGTTTGAAGGCGTTCCGCTTCTGCCGACGGATATGCCCGGCGTGATGTGCGTCTGTCCGGATGAATGGTACGAAGGCTTCTTTGTGGCGAAGATGAAAAAGAACGCCAACACGAAGAAGTGAGGCGCTCTGTCGGAATTTGTGCAGAATCTTGGCTTTGCTTATTTCTTGTAACCCGATCAGAGAGCTCCCTCTTTGAGGGCGTGGAGCTTGCCGCCCGCTGTGAGGGATGCAGGCAGGCGGAACGCCGAAGGTCTGGCACGGCGTAGCCGTGACTGAAGGAGTCAGCCGCGCCTGTTATCGGAATTTGTACAAAAATTCGAATGTGCTCATTTACTGTATGGAAAAGAATTGACGGACAACAATAAATGTGGTTTAATTTGGTTTGTCGGCAATGAAAAGCTGACCATTGCGTAGCGGCAGGCTGGACACTGTTCCTTAAAACTTCGGTTGAAAGGAGGTGGAAGCCATGCCGAACCTTCTGCTTGTGATATCCGGCGTTTGCATTGTGGCTTATGTGCTGCGTGAAACGCTGGAAGATCTGCAAAAGAAAATGAGCAGCCATGATCCGAAACATCATGACCGCTCGAGTAAGCAGGGCTAAGGCCCTCTGAAAGCCTGCTGCTATGCTCTGATTATAGCATTGTTTCGGCTGCTCGTCAAGGGCGGCCGATTGTTCTTTTCAGGCGCTCATTCCTCGCGGATCAGCCCGATCAACAGCTTGAGCGACGGGGAAAGGTATTTGTTTCGGTGCCAGACGATGTGGCATGTGCGCGCGAGCGACGCGCCTTCAATCGGGCGCGTGAGCACCGCGCCGGACGCCAGCGCGCGGCGCACCAGCCGCTCCGGCAGAATCGAAAGCCCGATGCCCGCCGCGACCGCGCGCACCAGCGCCTCCGTGCTGGCGCTCTCCCAGAGGGGCGAGACGGACAGACCGTGCGCCTCAAAGACCGTATCCAAAAAGGCGCGGCCGGAGCTGCCCTTTTCCCGCAGAAGCAGATCGCAGGCCGCCACATCCGCGAGGGTGAGGCGGTCTTTCTGCAAAAGTGCGTGATTCGGCGGGAGAATGAGCACCAGCTCGTCGCGGGAAAACGGCTCGCCGGTCAGGTCGCGATGCTCGATCGGCGCTTCGATCATGGCCAGATCGAGGCGGTTATCCAGCAGCATCTCCTTGAGCGTATCGACGTTGGCGACGGTGGCCTGCAGGCGCAGGCTCGGCCGCTCCTGCTTCATGCGGCGCACAACGCCGGGCAGCTCGTAATTGCCCAGCGTGATGCTCGCGCCGATGCGCAGCATGCCGCGCTCGTCGCCGTCGCTCAGCTCGCGCTCCATCTGGTCGAACGTATCGACGATGTGCACGGCGTAGGCGCGCATGCGCCGCCCGCTGTCGGTCAGATAGAGCCGCTGGTTCAGCCGCTCGAACAGGCGAACGCCGTATACCTGCTCGATTTCATGGATGGAGCGGGAGACGGCGGGCTGGGTCATGTACAGATTTTCCGCCGCGCGGGTGACGTTCATCGTGCGGCAGACCTCCAAAAAGATGCGGATGTGGCGGATGGTCACGGCAATCGCTCCTATCATATCAAAAATGATATGGGTCTGATGAAATAATAGCATTTTACACACGGAAATGCAAGCGATAAGATAGAGAGGAATGGGAACGGAGAGAAGGCGGAAAAGGCGGAGCGCCGGCCGTCCTCCCCCGAAGGAGGTTAATGACTTGGATACGAAAATCAAGGCGGTGAGCCTGAAAAAGCGGCTGGTGACGCTGTTTTTTTCCATGCTCTCCATCAGCGCGTTCACGTTTGGCGGCGGCTTCGTCATCGTGACCCTGATGAAACGGCGGTTCGTCGATGATCTGGAATGGCTCGACGAAAACGAAATGCTGGATATGACGGCGATTGCGCAGTCGTGCCCCGGCGCGATTGCGGTCAACGGCGCGATTCTTGTCGGCCAGCGCGTCGCGGGCGCGGCGGGCATCATCGTGGCGACCGTCGCGACGATCATTCCGCCGATGGTGATTCTCTCGCTCGTGTCGTATTTCTACGCGCTGTTTGCGGATAACCCGTATGTGGCGGCGGTGCTCGCGGGCATGCAGGCGGGTGTGGCGGCGGTCATCGTGGACGTGGTGCTCAACCTTGGCACGGGCGTCGTCAAGACCAAGCGCTGGCTGCTGGATGTCATCATGGTCGCGGCGTTCGCGGCGGCGATTTCCGGCGTGAACGTGATCTATATCATTTTGACCAGCGGCGTGATCGGCGTGATCTGCGCGATTGCGGGAAGGGGGAAAAAAGCCCATGCTGCTTGATTTGTTTCTCTGCTTCGTGCAGGTCGGCCTGTTTTCAATCGGCGGCGGTTATGCGGCCATGCCGATGATTCAGGCGAAGGCCGTCGAACACTATCACTGGCTGACGATGGGCGAATTTACCGATTTGATGACCATCGCGGAGATGACCCCCGGCCCGATCACCGTCAATTCCGCGACGTTCGTCGGCATCCGCATGGCGGGCATACCGGGCGCGCTGGTGGCGACGATGGGCTGTATTCTGCCGTCGCTGATTATCGTGTCGCTGCTCTCGTGGTTGTATGAAAAATACCGCAGCATGGACGCGATGCAGGCGGTGCTGGCCTGCCTGCGCCCGGCGGTCGTGGCGCTGATCGCCTCTGCGGCGCTGACGATTCTGCGGGTGGTCGTGTTCGCGGGCGGCGTGGTCAGCGCCGAGGCGGTGCAGATGCTCTACGTCGCGCTGTTTGCCGCCGCGCTGGTCGTGCTGCGCGTCAAGCACAGCAACCCGATTCTGGTGATGGTCTGCTGCGGCGCGGTTTCGCTGATCGCCAAGTTCATCGCGGGGTGAGCGCGCCGCTTCTGAAACGACAAAAAAGGCACGCCCAATTCAGCAACACGCACGAAATCTTTCGTTTCTTTTCTAAAACCCCTTGCGAAATGAAGCGGAGCGTGATATCCTCTTTATTATATGAACACAGGACAAGGGGCGATGGACATGGATACGATTGATAGGAAGATTTTGACCATCCTGCAGCAAAACGCGCGCACCCCGCTCAAGGTGATCGCCGAACAGGTGTTTCTCTCCTCTCCGGCGGTCAGCGCGCGCATCGAGCGGCTGGAATCGGCGGGCTATATTCAGGGCTATCAGGCGCAGCTTTCCTGCGCGGCGCTGGGCTACCAGATCAAGGCGTTTATCAGCCTGGAGGTGGAGCCGAGCCAGAAGCCGGAGTTTTACCCGTATATCGAGGGCTGCCCGAACGTGATGGAGTGCAACTGCGTGACGGGCGATTATTCCATGTTCATCAAGGTGTGTTTCCACACGACGCAGGAGTTGGATCAATTCATCAATCAACTGCATCGGTTCGGCAGAACGCGCACGCAGATCGTCTTTTCCACCCCGGTGGAGCATCGCGGCATTCCCGCGATGGATTCGGAAGAAAACGAGTAACGCGGTGGAGCGCCCGTTGCCTTGGCCAATGACGCAAAAACCGGAGCTGCCGCCGAAGCGGCTCTGAATAAAGAAAGCGAACGAGATCATTCGAAAGAATGTTCGAGTTCGCTTTCTTTGATGCACAGGAAATGCGAGGCGCGCAGGTGTAATTCCGTGTCATAATCCGCGGCATAATCTCACTAAAAACAATGATAATTTGCTTGAATAAGTTATCAAATTTTCTAGTCGATTTTTCCTTATAATATAAGGAAAAATTAAAGGATTCCAGTAAGAACTGGAATCCTTGTTTTGGTGCAGCGACCGAACTCATATCCGAACCCGAAAATCCTTCTCCCAGTTTGTTTTTCAGGTCATCAAACGTGATTGTTTCTGTTCCCTCGCGGAAATTGTAGGTCAGAACCAGTTTATCATCATAAAGGAAAACCGCATTGATGAATGTATCAATCAACATCCGACGGTGTGAAAGCTGCCGTACATCGAGTTTGCGAAAGCGGTCAAGAAAGAAGCGCAACTGTTCTTCAGTAATGCGGGGCTTCGCTAACTTTTCTGCGGCGATTTTGTTTTCCAGCTCGTCGCGTGCGGCTTCGAGCTGGTCAAAGCGTTCCTTGGTGGAACGATTGAGGATCCCCGCTTGAATGGCGTTGAGCAGGTTGTTGATGGCAACGTTGGTTTCTTTGAGCTGCTTTTCATACAGCGGAAGATTGACGTTCTCCGCATCCTGCAAGGTCATCAGCGCGGAAACAATCGCGTCGATGGTCGTGTCGCTCATCAGCATCTTCATGGTTGCGTTTACGACGATATCTTCAATCCAATCCTTGCGAACCGATTTTTTGTTGCAGATCGCGCGTCGTTTCTTGATGGATACGCATTTATAGTAGCGATGAACTTCGCCGCTGCGTCCCTTTCCGCTATCCCCACACATATATGCGCCGCAGCAGCCACAAAACAGTTTGGTGGTCAGCAGATAGTCTTCCTCTGCCTTATGACGGGCAGGGGATTTCTTGTTTTTGGTGAGTTTAGCCTGTACGCGGTCAAAGAGTTCTTTGGGAATGATGGCTGGGATGCCGTCAGGTACAACGATATCGCGGAAGGCGTATTCGCCCATATATCGACGATTGGAAAGCATCCGCTGAACACTATTCAGATTC
>UQNM01000062.1 GCA_900542395.1 uncultured Eubacteriales bacterium | reverse complement strand
GCGAAAAAGATGGTGCGCGGATTAAGCCATTTTAACAAGAATTAGTATTATTCGATCTTGTCCACGAACAGCAGCTTGAACCGCGGCACGATCACGTCCGCGCCGCTCGCGCTCTGCTCGCTGTATACGCCGTCCACCGTCACCACAGCGGTCATCATGTCGCCGACCTTCGCGCCCGTGTCCGCGTCGCAGACGATCACCACGTCGTTGTACCACTTGCCCTTTGCGTCCTTGTTGTATTGCAGGCGCACATAGTACACGCTCGCGCTGCTGCTGACCTCGCTCACCGGGCCATACAGCCGCATCACCTTGCCCTGATTCTCCTCCTTGTCCTTCTGCAGGTCCTTATAGGAGATCTTCACGGCGGACTGGCGGATTTTTTCCTGCTCCTGATCGTCCGTGATGATTCGGGTCACGGTGAAGGGCACGCGCCGCTGGTTGTAGCCGCTCTTATCCAAAATGAGCGTGTATTTGTATTCGCCCGCGTCCTTCGTCGTCAGCTCGAAGGAGAACGCGCCGTCGTTGCCGGATCGCTTCTTGCTCACGCCGAAGGGCGTCACAAGCTGAAGCTGAACGCCCGCCAGCGTCGTACCGGCGATCGTCGTCGTGTCGCCGGTGACAAACAGGCTCTCCTCCACGCCGGAGACGGGCAGCGTCTTGGCGCTGTAAGCAATTTCGCCCGAGAGCGTCGCGTCGTTCATGCCCTCTTTGGAGGCCGTCAGCGTAACGTCGTAATGGCCTTCTTTTTCAAGCTCAATCGTCAGCGTGAATTTTCCCTTCGCCTCCGCCGTCGCCGCGTCCAGCGTCAGCATCGCGCCGTTTCCGTCCGGCGTTTCGGCGATCACCGTCGCGCCTGCGGTCGCCGTTCCCGTGATCTCCACCTGTGCCTTGGATGTCTCGGCGGGGATCTGCGCCTCCAGCTTCACGTCGCGCACCGGCTCGGCGATTTGTTCCGTGACGACCAGATCCGCCAGCCGCGCGCGGAAGGCGTTCAGATCCCGCCCGGAGAAGCGCCCGCTGGAGATTCGCCAATCCATCTCCACATACAGCCCGTTGCGAACGGTGATGTAGCGCAATCCGCGCCCCACCGTTTCGCCCGCCCGCGTGACGGTGTAATGCGCGTAGAGCCAAGAGCCGCCGTCTTCCTTCTGCCATTCCGCGTCCTGCGTCCGAAGGCCGGTCGTCTCCCAGAAGCTGTTGGCCTCCACGCGGCGGCGCAGCGTCGCGCGCTGGCTGTCCGTCGCGTTTTCGATTTCGTAGATTTCCTGCGAAAGCTCGTCCTCGCCGATCAGCACGGACAGATACTGCGTGTAATTCTCGTTGTATGCGCGGCTGAGCGTGCGCGTCTGCTCAAGCTCCCGCGCCAGCTCGTCCGCGTCAAGCCCCGCGTCCTCCAGCAGCGGCGCGTACACCCCGCAGAGCTGGGGCGAAACGACCAGCCAGCTATCCGGGTAATCAAAGGCGACGTGCCCCTCGTCCATCACGACGGTCTGCGCGCCCGCCGCCCCCGGCCCCATCGCCAGCAAAATGAAAATGAAAAATGTCAGGATTCGCTTCATGTGTTTTCTCCGTGCATCCAAATGCCGCTCCGATTTCTTGCGTTTGAAAATGCTGTCGCAGGGATTACAAAATATGCACCAGCATGTTGCCGCCTTCGTCCGTCTCCAATTTCAGCAGCTTTTCCTTTTCCAGCGCGCGCAGCACGTCCGAGAAGCGCCGCAGGCCGATCTGCCGTTCGGTGAAGTCGGGATAATCCGCCTGCACCGCCGATTTGAGAATGGAGGGATTCACCCGGTCAAAGCCGTCCTCCTTGTATTCCGAGAGGATGCGCGAGAAGATGCGGGTATAGTTCTCCCGCGTGATCTGCTCCCCGGCAGTCACATGCGGCTGGTTGAGCGACACAATGACGTTGAACTGCTCGCTTTCCACGCTGAACGCGCCGAACTGCTGGGAGAGCCGCGCAATCAGCTTGCCGAAGGTGGAAAAGCCGACGCTCTTTTCGGAGAAATTCGGCCTCAGGCGCAGCAGCACGCTCTTGACCTCGCTGGCGAGCATCTCCCCGCTGTCGCTCTCCTTGAGGATGGTCACGATCAGGTCGTTCACATCCGCCAGCGTCAGCGCCTCGATCTCCTGCCCCTGCGCGCGCTCCTTGCCGCTGGCGACGCTTTCCAGGAACTGGAACTCGCTGCAAGCGTTCATAAATACGCCGCTGGCCGCCTCGCTTCGGGAAATGCCCAGCACAAACTTGCCCATCGTTTTCAGCTTGCCGACGAGCGGCACATAGTCGCTGTCGCCGGAAACGATGCAGAAGCTGTCAATCAGCGGATTGGTGTAGGCCACGTCCAGCGCGTCGATGACGAGCTGAATATCCAGACTGTTCTTCTGGTTGCGCCCGAACCGGAGCGAGGGCACGACCGCGAAGGTGTTGGACAGCAGAATCTCCTTGAGGTCGGAATAGCTGTCCGTATAGCCGTAAACCTTGCCGATGAGGATGTCGCCGCGAATCTTTACCCGCTCGATCACGTCCATCAGCATGCTCTTTTTGCCGCCGCAGTTTTCAAGATCGACAAACAGCGCAAAATGCGAAGCCATCAAACCCATCCTTTCGTTCAAAGTCCTTCAGCTCCTTCCGTCAACTTCGTTGACAAACCTTCGGCATGCAGTTTGCTTTCAAAGAAGGAGCTCTTGTTATAGGTTACAGTAACGTGAGGACAAGACCTCCCTCTTCGAGGGAGGTGGCACGACGAAGTCGTGACGGAAGGAGTTGCCCTCATCTTTTCCCATTCTCAATACGCCGTCAGCTCCCCGTTGACAAAGTCGCCCATGCCGGAGGAGAGCTTCATAATCCGCTTGAAAATCCGCACGCTGTCCGCCTCGTCCGCGACGACGGGGCGGTAATCCGTCCCCTTGTCCAGCGCGGTCAGGCGGATCGGCACGACGGTCAATTCCGGCGCGTCGCAATGATCCTCGTAAACGGTGAAGGTCACGCGCGCCAGATATGCGTCGCGGTCGTCGGGATCGACGTTGCCGCCGAACACCAGATTGCCCAGCGAATAGAGGATGTAGCTGTCCTGATAGGCCTCGATCCCCTGCACGATGTGCGGATGCGTGCCCACGACGATATCCGCACCCGCCTTGATCGCCGCGCGGCCGATGGTGCGCTGTTCCCCGGTGAAATCATCCCGGTATTCGCTGCCCCAGTGGAACGACGCGATCACGATCTGGCATCCCGCCTCGCGCAGCGCCTTCACATCCGCGCTGATGTCCTTCTTGCCGCCCTTGTAGGGGAAGCAGTAGCCGGTCATGCCGACCTTCACGCCGTTCTTTTCAAAGATGCCGAGCTGGCCGCCGCCGGAGACGACGATCCCCGCCGCCTCCAGATTGGCGATCGTGTCCGCCTTGCCCTGCTGACCGTAGTCGAGCGTGTGGTTGTTGGCGATGTTCACCGCCTCCACGCTGCCCAGCGTCAGGATGTCGGTGTATTCCGCCGGGCCCTTGAAGTTGTAGAGCTTTTCCTTCTTGCTCGTCTCCTCCGTCAGCGTGCCCTCAAAGTTCACGAGCGTCAGATCGTCCGTCGCAAACAGCGTCTGCAGGCCGGAGAAAAACCAGCCGTAGCCCTTGTCCGCCGCAACGTTTTCAAAGCAGTCCTCCCGCTTGCGCAAATCGTCCGTCGAGCCGAGCGTCGTGTCGCCGCCCAGCGTAACGGTGAATGTCTTCGGCCACGTGTCCGCGCTCTGCGCGGCCGGTTGCGCGTCCTCCGCCGCGGCCATGTCTGAAAGCGAAATGCCCGCGCCGTCCGCCTGCGCGGCCTCTTCCTGCCGCGCCCCTTCGATTTTTTCGTATCGGATGTGCGGATTGCTCAGCGTATAATCCGTCTCGCAAAGCCCTGCGGCCGCGAGCGTCGTCATCAGCAGGAAAGCGCCCCATACGGCTTTTTTCATCGGTCTGCTCCCTTCAACGGTCCATGGTTGATTTCTGCCGTCCGGCGCTGTCCCTGGCCTTCGGCACGAAATATCTCTTTTTATTTTATCACAGTCGGAAAATCGAATCAACTTGCGTTTTTCCTTGGTTCATGCTATTCTTTCTGCATACGTCAGCCCGTCGCCCGCGCCCGCCGCCGGGCGATTTCCCGCCGGATTTGGGGCGCGCCCTCAGGAGGAAACACGCCATGCATGCCACCCGCGTCCGCCTTCGCCGCCTGCTGTCCGCGCTCATCGCCGAGCGCGAGGACAGTCAGCTTCTGTATATTCCCCACGGCGAACCCGGCATGCGCCGCATGATCGCCGCGCTGCTGGCGCTGCGCCCGCCCGTTGAAAACGACCCGCTCGAAGAACAGATCCGCTGGTTTCAGGCCGATCAGCCGGAAAGCGCGTCGCCGATGAGCGTGCCGGAAAGCAGCGCCCGCTCCGCCCCGCGCTGATAGCGGCTGTCGATCAGCAGCAGCGCGCCGTGGTCGCTCTGCGTGCGAATCAGCCGCCCCGCCGATTGAATCACCCGCACCATCCCCGGCAGGGTCATGCACAAAAACGCGCCGTCCGCGCCGTTTTCGTCGTGATAGCGCCGCATCGCGCGCACCCGCGCGTCCATCTGGGGCAGCCCCGTCGAAACGACGATCACGTTTTGCAGCCGCTCCCCGGCGAGATCAATGCCCTCCGCGAACGCGCCGCCCAGCACGGCCAGCAGCACCGTCCGCCCGTCCCGCTTATCAAACGCGCCCAGCAGCGCGTTTTTTTCTTCCTCCGTCAGCCCGCGCGCCTCGCGCAGAATCGCCGCGCCGGGGACGCCCTCCGCCGCCAGCAGCGCATCGACGCGGCTCAAATACGCATACGACGGAAAGAACACCATCGCGTTGCCCGGATGCGCCGCAAGCTGCGCCCGAATCGCCTCGGCCACCCGCGGCGCGTTCGCCTCCCGCGCCGCGTAGCGCAGGTCGATGGGCAGAATCCGCGCGTCGAGCTGATGCTTGTCAAACGGCGAGGGCAGCGCCAGACAAGCGTCCCCTTCGAGGCTGCCGAGCATCCGTTTGGCCGCCTCAAACGGCGCGAGCGTCGCGGAAAAAAACACCGCGCCGCGCGCCCGCTTCGTCTTTTCCAGAATATCCTGCGCCGCGCAGAGCAAAAACAATTCGATCTTCGCGGTTTTTTCCGTTCCCTCCGTCAGCACGGCATAGCGCGCGTCGAGTCGCCCCGCCGCGTAGCGCCAGCAGGTCGCCAGCGCAAACGCCTCCGCCGCCTCCGTTCCCGCGCCGCTCAAAAGCGCCCCGTCCGCCGCTTCCAAAAGCCGCGCCATGGCCGCGTCCAGCGCCTCCGGCGGCCTTTCCAGCCGCCCGGAAGCGAATTCCTCCGCCCCCGCCGCCTCCTCCAGCGCGCGCATCGCCGCCGTCAGCGCCCCGTAGAGCGGGTGCTTTCGGCCAAGCGCCTGCCCCGTGCCGCGCCGAAGCGCGCGAAGCTGCGGCACGCTCACCGCCGCCGAGGCGTTATCCTGCACGCGCGGCGCGAGCTGGTGCGCCTCGTCGATGAGCAGCGCTGCGCCGCCCTGCATCAGCGCGTCGATGGCCACGAACGGATCGAACACATAATTGTAATCGCAGACAACGACGTCCGCCTCCTGCGCCAGCGACAGCGCCAGTTCAAACGGGCAGAGCGTGTGCTTCTGCGCCAGCGCGTCGAGCTGTGCGCGCCCCCAGTCCCCGCCGGTCAGCGCCTCGGCCAGCGCGTCCGGCAGACGGTCGTAAAATCCCTTCGCATACGGGCAGACCTCCGGGCGGCAGTCCCGCTTTTCCATCGGGCAGACCTTGTCCTTCGCGGCGATTTCCACGGCCAGCAGCCTTGCGCCGTGCGCGCGCAGGATGGCCAGCGCATCCATCGCGCTCTTTCTGCCCGTCGTTCGCGCTGTCAGCATCAACACGCGGGCGCATTTGCCTTCGCCCAGCGCCAGCGCGGCGGGATACAGCGCGGCCATCGTCTTGCCGATGCCCGTCGGCGCCTGCGCGAAGAGCCGCTTTCTCTCCCGGATGGCAACGTACACGTTCGCGGCGAACGTCCGCTGTCCCGCGCGATACGCGCCGTAGGGAAACGCGAGGCCGAAAAGCGATGCGTCCCGCGCCCGCCGCCGCGCCAGCATCCGCTCCGCCCACGCGCAGTAGGCCGCGCACAGCGCCTCAAACTCGCCCTTCAGCCGCGCGCTGTCCGCCTCCTCTTCATAGAGACGAACGGGCGCGCCGTTTTCATCCACATATAAAATGCGCAGACGAACGCCGGTCAAGCCCTCCTTTTGGCAGAGCATGTGCCCGTACATCGCCGCCTGCGCCCGATGCGCCGGGACGAGCGGGTTTTCCGCCGTGCCCAGCTTGATTTCCTCCACGATGCGCGCGCCGTCCGCGGCGAGCAGCAGCCCGTCCGCCCGCCCGGTGACGCGCAGGGTGATTTCGCGGGCGGCGTAATCCGCGCTCAGCGATTTTTCCGCCTGATAGGCCGTCTCCTCCCGCGCGCCCACGCTTTGCCGCGCCTTGTGCGCCGCCGCGCCCTCCCGCATGCGTTTGGCGGCGAAAGCCGCCGGGGAAAGGTCGCGCTCATGCAGGCTGAATTCCACCACCTGACGAACGCTCGCGCGCCATTCCGTCATGCGCGCCTCCGCATCCGCCGAAGCGACGCGGCCAGCAGCAGCGCGCCCAACGCGCTCGCGCCCTGCGCGATCAGCCACGCCGTCGGCGGCTGATACCAGACGTGAACCGTGCCGCTCTCGCCCGACGACAGGCCGTAGACGCGCACCATGTTGTTCGTTCCGCGCGCCACCGTCTGCGCCTGACCGTCGATCTCGGCGCGATAGCCGGGGTAATACAGCAGCGGCAGCTCGATATACGCCGCCTCGCCTTCGAGCTGCACCGTCGCGGTCAGCTCCGTGCCGCGCTTTTCGTAAGAAAGCACGTTGCAGACGCCCGGCTGGCTCGTTCTGACGTCGCCGACCTTGAGCGCCGTCTTCTCCGTGCACGGATAGGTGTATTCGAACTGGCCAATGCGCGTGTCGGTGTAGGTCTCCTTTTCCAGCTCGGGCAGCCGCTGCACCATCGTCTGCATCGTGTAGCCCGAAAAGACCACGCACAGCGCGATGAGCGCGGCCATGCCCGTTTTCGCGTCCCTCTCCTCGCGCAGATAGCCCCACGCCGCCGCCGCGCTGAGCATCGGCACGGCCATGCCGACAAAGCGCCACGGGAACTGAATCTGCATGAAGAAGGTGGAAAACGGCTTCCGGATCGAACAGAGGATGCGCCACGGGAAGAAATCCGTGCTCAGCAGCAGCGCCAGCGCGCCCAGCGCCAGCAGCCCCAGCGCCAGCCTGTCGTTTTCCGTCTTCATCTCGGCGCGCCCCGCCGCATAGCGCCGCGCCAGCAGCAGCGCGCAGCCGATGAGCAGCGCCAGCCCCGGCACCACGCCGATGGTATAGGCGAAATCCTCCGGCGCGTCCGCCTTCACGTCGCCCGCAAAGCCGACGAGGAAGCTGCCCAGCCGATGCACGTATTCCGACGAATTGAGCACGACGCTCGTGCTGATCCCGTCCGCCGTATACTGCATCATCGGCACGAAGAACCACAGCGCGCAGAGCGCCGTAACGCCCGCCGCCGCCAGCACCGCGAGGATGCGCCGCTTCCGGGCAAGCAGCTTTCCGGCGCTCGCCAGCGCCGCAATCGCGCAGAAGAGCACACAGAACATCGTGCTGAGCAGGTGGCTCATGCACACGCCCGTCATGCCCAGCGCCAGCAGCGGCCACTTTCTTTCATCCCGGCGGAGCACCTCGTACAGCCCCAGCATCACCACCGGGAAGAAGACCATCGCCAGGCTTTCGCCCAGTGTCGCGCGCGTGTACACGTTCACCAGCCGATAGATGCACAGCGTATAGAGCACGCTCGCGCCGACGGCGACGCGGCGGCTGTTCATCATGCCGCGCACGCACAGGTAGCACGAAACCGCCGTCGCCAGATGGATGCAGGCCTCGAACACCCGAACGCACGCGCACAGGGACACGCCCAGATTGCGCAGCAGCGCCGGGAAATAGAGGAACAGCTCAGGGTAAAATTCCGGCGCGGCATAGCCGTAGCCCAGCAGCGTCGAGCTGTGGATGCGCACGGGGAACTGCCCGTTTCTCAGCCCGTTTGCGATGCCCTCGATGCGGTTGAGGTGAAAGAACAGGTCGTGCCCGTCGTAAACGCCGCGCCAGAGCAGCGGCATGCAGGCAAACGCCGCCGCGCAGAGCACCACCGCCATATCCCGGCGGTTTTTGCGGCCGCGCTCGGTCTGATCCCACGAGAGCACGAGCAGCGCCGTCAGCACCGCGCCGACGAGCGCCGCGTAAGCGCACAAATCGGCGGAAAGCACGCCCGCGCCGACCTTATGCACCGTAACGGCGCGGATCGCCTCCGGGTTTTCGCTCGCCAGATAGAGATTCGGCGTGGAATCCGTCAGCCGGAAGACGAAGCTCAGCCGATGCAGAAGGATGTTCTCCGCCTCCGCCTCGTCGTGCGCGTCGCCGTTTTCGATGAACGCCTGATACCCGGCGGAAACGACGTGCGCATCCATGCGCGCCGCGTCTTCGTATTCAATCGTCGCCTGATAGTCGCCCCACATCAGGTTCAGGCCGCCGTTTTCGCCCTGCGCGGGCAGGAAATCGTCTTCCCATTCGTTTTCGCTGCCCCAAAGCCCCGCGTCGGTGCGCGCCTGCGCGTCCTGCTGCGTCAGCGCCATCGCCTCGTCAGCCTGCTTCTGCCGCGCGTCGGCCTCCTCGCGGGGGATGACGATCTGCGCCAGCTCGTCGCCCTCGTAGCGCCACGTATACTCGTCCCTGTCCGTATAGATCAACGCCAGCGCGAGCAGCGCCGCCCACAGCAGAATCAGGCTCAGAACCTTTTTTCTCATATCGTCAAACCTCCGAATCGGCCATTCTCGCATAAGCCCCCATGATGATGTTTATGATACCATGAACAGGCGCATAATGCAACAAAGCGCCGCCCGCTTTCTCAATGCCGCGGGCGGCGCTCTGATTGGGTTTTTTATGCGTTCGGGTCAACCGGCGGACGGCGGCGGCGGCGCGGCGCGGCCTCCGAAGCGGCCTCGCCCGTCGTCGGCTCGGTCGGTTCGGTCGGCTCGGCCGGCATGGTCGGCGCGGTCGGCGCAATCGGCGCAGTCGGCTCGGTCGGCTCGGTCGGCATGGTCGGCTCGGTCGGCGCAATCGGCTCGGTCGGCATGGTCGGCATGGTCGGCTCAGTCGGCATGACCGGCTCAGTCGGCATGGTCGGCTCAGTCGGCATGACCGGCTCAGTCGGCTTATACGGGTTGACCGTGCTGCGGACGTTCGGCTGCGGAGCCGCCGTGTTCTTCATGTAGCTCGGCACCTGTCCCGACGGGCCTTGCGGCGCGCGCGGGGTCTGCGGCTGGGCGTAGCGGCTGCGCTGGCGCTCCAGCTGCTCGGCGCGCAGTTCGTCCTCCTCGTCCTCATCCGCGTCGGCTTCTTCCTCCTCGGCTTCCTCGGTCTTGCGGCGATAGACATACACGCCGTAGACCGCCGCCGCGACGACGACCAGCAGGCCGCCGATGATGAACGGCAGGATGCCCAGACCGCCCTCTTCCTTGACGGGCTCGGCGGTCGGCATGGGCTGCGCGGTCGGTTCGGGCGTCGCGCCGTTGTCATAGGTCACGCCGTAGTTGGCGTAAGACGTGCCGGAGGCAAACTCCACGATGTACTCGCCCGGCTTGGGCAGGGTCACGTCCATGGTGTAGCGTCCCGCGCCGTCCGCAACGGCCTGGCCAACCGTCTTGCGGGTGGTCTGCGCCGCGTTTTCCGCAATCGCGGAGGCGATGAAGCCCAGTTGCTGCGGCGTGACCGTCGGCTCGACCTTCACTTCGACGGTCGCCGTGACGATGGCATACGCATCGGCCGTGCCGTAAACGGTGAACGTGCCGTTTTCGCTGACGGCGGGCACGTTGCTGACCGTCAGGCTGCCGCTGCTGCTGAGCAGCGCCGCCGGGTTGGCGACGGGCTGCGGGGTCGGCGTGGCGTTCGGGTCAGGCGTAGTGCTCGGCGCGGTCGTCGCGTAGTTCGGCATGCCCGTGCCCGTGCCGCTCGACCAACTGTTGTCGGTCGGCAGCAGATCCTGAAGCGGCGTGCCGTTGATGGTGACGGTTGTGTTGTTGTTCTTGTTCGGGGTGACGGTCGCGCCGTTCGGGGCAGGCGTGGCCCGCGCGGCCTCGGCGAGATACTTCTGGAGCTCCGCGATGGTCAGCATCTGGCACATGTCGCTGCGGACATAGCCGTCCATGCCGCTGTAATTGACCTGATACCAGGTGTACGTGCCGTCGTATTCCGTGCCGGTGACCAGCAGCAGCGTGTTCACCGGGATGCGGCCCATCGACGTGCCGGAGGCGGACGGCGTGCGGCGCAGGTTCACCGCGTCCTTAATCAGCTTGGCATAGGCGCTGGTCGCGTCCGGGCCGAGCGGTTCCGGCGTGGCCTGCGGCAGCGGGGTCGGGGTGGCCTGCGCGGCCTCTAGCGCGGCGAGATATTCCGCCGTCTCCTGCTCGCCCATCACGCGGACGAGGTCGGCGCGCACAAAGCCCCACTGGCCGCTGTACTGCACCAGATACCACGTCATGCCGTCCTCGGCGAACTGGCTCTGGAAGATGTAGACGACCTCTTCCTTGTTCAGGATGTTTTGCAGATACGCCTGATTGCTCGGGTTGCCGCGCAGCGGCGTGCCGTCGTTGAGGATGCGCGCGTACAGGCTGAGCTGCACCGGCGCAGGCGTGGCGGTCGCCTCGGCCGTGGCCGTCGGGGTCGGCGTGGGTTCTTCAGTCGGTTCGGGGGTCGGCGTCGCCTCCGGCGTGGCCGTCGGGGTCGGCGTGGGTTCTTCAGTCGGTTCCGGGGTCGGCGTCGGGTCGGGGCGCGTCTCCGGGTCGTCGAGGGTGGCGATATAGGCCGCTTCTTCCTCCACGCCCATCAGTTTGACAAATTCAGCCATCATATAGCCGTCTTTGCTGTTGACGCGCACCTGACACCAATCGCCTTCGCGGCGAATAACCCATATAATCGTTCCGGCTTCCATACGGGTGAGTTCCTTGCCGCTTTGTTTTGCCTCAGCGCGCAAAGCAACCTGCCTGCCCGTGTTGTAGCCGTAGTGATACACATCGCCCTCGGTCAGCTCCTGCGGAACGGGTTCCGGGGTCGGGTCGGGCGTGGGCTTTTCGGTCGGTTCCGGGGTCGGGGTTTCAATCGGCGGAACGGTCGGGGCGGGCGTTTCCACCGCGTCCTTGGCCTCCTGCTCGGTGACGATGCGCACGTTATACGCCTCGACATAGCCCGTGTCGCCGTTGTTCAGGTTCTCGATCTGATACCAGACCTGCTCGCCTTCGCCGGTCTTCTGGCCGTCGATGCGCACTGGGGTCGGCTTGTTGATCGTCTTGAGCGCGCCGGTCGTCGGAATCTTGCCGTTCGGCTCGTCGCGCAGCAGGATCGTCGTCTCCTGCTGAACGGTGATGCCGTAGGCCGGGAAAGTCATCTGCTCCGGCGCGGGCTTCGGGGTTTCCTCGCCCGTCGGGGTCTGCGTCTCTTCGCCCGCCGGGGTCTGCGTCTCCTCGCCTGTCGGGGTCTGCGTCTCCTCGCCCGTCGGGGTTTGCGTTTCCTCGCCCGTCGGGGTCTGCGTCTCTTCGCTCGGCGGGGTTGTCTGACCGGCGTTGATCTCATCAATGCGCTTGAGCGCGTCCGCTTCGGAAATCTGCGTCAGCAGATAATCGCGCATATAGCCGCGGTTGCCGTCGCGAACGACGGTCACATCATACCAGAGGCCGTCATCCGACACGCTGTTGACAATCACCAGCTCGTCGTTTTGATAGGTTTGGATGAGGTTCGCCTTTGTGCTCTGCGCGTCGCGCAGATTGTTGGTCTTGTTGCCCTTCTGGTTGTTCGTGACGGCATAAACCACCGTCGGCTGCTCCGGCTGTTCCGGCTGCTCCGGCTGCTCCGGCTGCTCCGGCTGTTCCGGCTGTTCCGGCTGCT
>UQNM01000061.1 GCA_900542395.1 uncultured Eubacteriales bacterium | reverse complement strand
CGTCGATGCCTTCCAGAATCGCGGAAGAACCGAGGTTGCTTGTCAAAATGATGATGGTGTTCTTGAAATCGACCGTACGCCCCTGAGAATCCGTGATGCGGCCGTCGTCCAGCACCTGAAGCAGGACGTTAAACACATCCGGATGCGCCTTTTCCACCTCGTCGAACAACACGACGCAATACGGACGGCGGCGCACGGCCTCGGTCAACTGACCGCCCTCGTCATAACCGACATATCCCGGAGGGGCGCCGATCAAACGGGAGACACTGTGCTTTTCCATGTATTCGCTCATGTCAATGCGAACCATGTTCTTTTCATCGTCAAACAACGCCTGCGCCAGCGCCTTGGCCAGCTCGGTTTTGCCAACGCCCGTCGGGCCAAGGAAGAGGAACGAGCCAATCGGCCTGTTCGGGTTCTGGATGCCGGCGCGGCTGCGCAGGATGGCCTCGCAGACCTTTTCGACCGCCTCATCCTGACCGATAACGCGCTCGTGGAGCGTATCGTCCAGATGCAGCAGTTTCTCGCGCTCGCCTTCCATCAGTTTGGAAACCGGGATGCCCGTCCAGCGGGCGACGATGCGCGCGATTTCTTCCTCGGTCACCTTGTCGCGCAGCAGCGTGCTGTCGCTCTTGGCTTCCTCGGCGATCTTCTCCTGTTCGGCCAGCTCTTTCTGAAGCTGCGGCAGCTTGCCGTATTTCAGCTCGGCGGCGCGATTCAAATCATAATTGCGCTCGGCTTCGGCGATTTCGCCGCCCATATGCTCGATTTCCTCGCGGAGCTTCTGCACCTTGCCGATGGAGTTTTTCTCGTTTTCCCACCGCGCCTTCATGGCGTTAAACTGCTCGCGCATATCGGCCAGCTCTTTTTGAATGACGCTCAGGCGCTCACGAGAGAGCGCGTCGTCCTCCTTTTTGAGCGCGGCCTCCTCGATTTCATGCTGCATGATGCGGCGGCGCACGTCGTCCAGCTCCTGCGGCATGGAATCCATCTCGGTGCGAATGGTCGCACAGGCCTCATCCACCAGGTCGATGGCCTTATCCGGCAGGAAACGATCCGAAATATAGCGATTGGAGAGCGTCGCGGCGGCGATCAGCGCCTGATCGGAGATTTTAACGCCGTGGAAGACCTCGTAGCGCTCTTTCAGGCCGCGCAGAATGGAGATCGTATCCTCAACCGTCGGCTCGGCGACCATGACGGGCTGGAAACGGCGTTCCAGCGCCGCGTCCTTCTCGATATATTTGCGATACTCGTTCAGCGTCGTCGCGCCGATGCAGTGCAGCTCGCCGCGCGCCAGCATCGGCTTGAGCAGGTTGCCCGCGTCCATGCTGCCCTCGGTTTTGCCCGCGCCCACAATGGTATGCAGCTCGTCGATGAACAGGATGATGCGGCCGTCGCTGGCCTTGATGTCGTTCAGAACGGCTTTCAAGCGCTCCTCAAACTCGCCGCGGAATTTCGCGCCGGCAATCAACGCGCCCATGTCCAAAGAGAAGATGGTGCGGTTTTTCAGGCTGTCCGGCACGTCGCCGCGAACAATGCGCTGCGCAAGCCCCTCGGCGATGGCCGTTTTGCCGACACCCGGTTCGCCGATCAGCACCGGGTTGTTTTTCGATTTGCGGGAAAGAATACGGATGGCATTTCGGATTTCGGTATCGCGGCCGATCACCGGATCGAGCTTGTTTTGTCGGGCAAGCTCGACCAGATCCTGACCGTATTTTTTCAGCGCGTCATACGTCGATTCCGGATCTTCGCTGGTCACGCGCGCACTGCCGCGAACGGCCTGCAGTGCCTCCAGAAATTTCGGCTTGGTGATATCCAGCGAGGCAAGCAGCGGGCGAACCGTGCTGTCCGCTTTTTCAAGCAGACCGAGGAAGAGGTGCTCGACGGAAATATACTCGTCGCGCATTTGCTTCATCTGGTTTTCGGCCTCCGTGAGCGCCTGAGAAAGCGAGGCGGTCACATACGGCTGCTGATTGCTGCCGGAAATTTTCGGCAGGCGGTTGACGGCGCTTTCGCAGGCCGTCCGCACCTGCTGAACGTTAAGCCCCAATTTGCCCATCAACTGGCCGATCAGGCCGTTTTCCTGACTGAGCAGGGCATCGAGCAAATGAACCTGTTCAACCTGCGCGTTGCCGTAGCTTTGCGCAAGCTGCTGAGCGGCCTGCAAGGCCTCCAGGGATTTTTGGGTGAAGCGGTTCGTATCCATCCAAATCATCCTCCTTTATATTCAGGGGCGGTTGGATTACGCCCCTTGAAGCATTGATCTTCTGTCTTTCGACGGCGTCATTATACCATGGTCAAAGAAAGTCAGTAAATAGTAAAAATGAAAGAATATTTTTTTAGTTTCGATGCACAATGCACGATTTTCTCTATTTTTCAAGGCTGACCGTCAAATGCTCGAGCGGGACGCGGTATTTGCTGTAGCGCCGTCCCTGCCGATCGCGGTATGCGCCGCTTCGATCCTCGACCATAACCGTCGCCGTTTTTCCGACATAGGTGACGATTCCGCTCAACACGCCGCCCTGATAGCAAAAGCAAACCCGCACGCCGGGGGAAAGCCCTTCCAAAGCGGCCTCCTGCATGCGCGTCGGAAGGCTGTGGCGCGTGTCGTTGTGGCCAAACAGCCCGTGGGCGAGCGAGAGGAAGCGGGAAGAATGGCCGGTTGAACCGAAGAGCGCGTTTTCCGCCGCATGGCAAAGCTCGTGTTCAAAGACGACGAGAAAAGCCTCCTGCGGTGTCGCGACGGACAAACCGTTGAGCAGAAACGGTCCTTCGCTCAACCTGAACAGAAAATCGCCGGACATGCGGATTTCCGCCCGCGACAAACGAGCCGCGCCGCCGCGCACATACATAAATTTGCCCGCCGAGCTGGTCAGCCGCTGGGAGAGCGTCACGTCGATCTTGCCGTAGGCGCGGCCGAGAAAGCCGGAAAAGAACAGGCTGTCATAGAGATCGAGCATCTGCGTCAGCGTCTGTCTGCGAATGGAGGCGACGGGGATTGCGCAAAAACCCTCGTCGGCCGCGCAGAGCGTCGTCAATATTCTGGCGCGCTGGCGCTGAACGTCGTGATCCGGCAGGGGAAAGGAAAAGGGAAAATCATTCATTGCAACGATCAAAAGCTCCTCGTTATGCAGAAGAATACGAAAAGGAGCCTCGGTTTTCCCGAAACTCCCCTTCGCCAAGACTTACAGCGTGATTTCGATGCGGACGGCGCGCCCCACCAGCTTGATTTCGCTGATGTGCATGGCCTGAGCATCCAGATCGCGATCGCCGCTTTGCAGCAGAATTTTCGAATCGCCCAGCAGGCGGATGCGGCGCAGACAGCGATGCGCGCCGTATTCCACCAGCATGATCGCGCCATCCACCGGCAGCGCCTGCGGCACGACGAGCACAAGATCGCCCTTTTCAATGCGCATCGCGCGCATGGAATCATCCGGCGCCTGGAAGTAGAGCACGCGCTCCGGCTTTGCGCCTTCGATTTTTCCATCCTGAATCGGCAGCATGCGGCGGCCGATTTGGACAAAGCCGGCGTTCATAATCGGCACGGGCTGCAAAACGCTGCTCAGCGCGTCGAGCCAGATGCCGCTCTGTTCCTCGGCGCTGGCCGGTTTCGGCGCGGGCTTCGGCGCTTCCGCCTTCTGGGGCGCGGGCTTGGCGGGGGCTAACGTGCCCAAATCGACCGTCGCCGCAATTTCATCCAGCGAGAATTCCGCTTCGTTTCGCTGACTTGTCCCCAGCGTTTTGAGGATGCGGCGCGCCTGATCATCCTGAATGATGCGGCGGCCTTCCTCCACGTCCTTGATATATCCTTCCGAAACGCCGCACTTTCTGGCCACCTGCTTGCGGGTCAGTTTCTGGCGTGTGCGTTCCAGCAAAATCAAATCGCCCAATCGGCTCATCGTCAAATCCTCCTGCCGTTATAAAATCGCGTGAACAAGACATAGTCCCTCTGTGTGAGCCTATTATACCTTAAATCGAAACAAAAAGAAAGACACTTGATCAATAGACTTGAAATGTAAGTGAGAATGCGCTATATTTATGGATGAAAAAACCGAAGGGGTTCAAACGCGCTTTATTTTACATGCATTTGATGAAAATTGTTCAAACGTCCGGCAGGAAAACGGGCTGACGAACGTGAATTATGAATGAGAGATATATGGGCGACGGGGGATACGGATGCAGGAAATCACCATTCACAACTGGGACGAGCTTCAGCGCGTTGTGTTCGACGATGTTTGGGACGATAAAATCATGCGCTACCGCGACAATCGCATCTATCGCGGCATGGCGGAGCAGAGCTGGGATTTAATTCCGTCGCTGAACCGCGTATGCGGCCACGATTTATCGCTTGAAACGCAGGTTTTCCGCAGCTTTCGGAAGTACGGCTATGCGGAGCTGGCCGAGTATTCCGGGTTTTGGAAGCTGCTGCCGGTCGCGCAGCACCACGGTCTGCCGACGCGCCTGCTCGACTGGACATATTCGCCGCTCGTCGCCGCGCATTTCGCCACGGAGGACACGAGCTGCTATGACCGCGACGGCGTGATCTGGTGTCTGGATGTGACGGATTTCCGCAAGTTCATGCCTGCGCCGCTCGTGCGCAAGCTCGCTGATACGGGAAGCAACATTTTCACCGTGGGTATGCTCGAAAAAGTGATCCCGGATTTTGATAAGATGCGGGAGCTTTCCGACAAGCCGTATGCCATTTTCTTCGAGCCGTCGTCGATGATCGACCGCATCGCAAACCAATACGCGCTGTTTTCCGTCGTTTCCGATCCGTCGGTTCTGCTGTCGGATATTTTGAAGACGCAGCATATTCCGTGCCGCAAGATCGTCATTCCGAAGGAAACCAAGCTGGAAATCCGCGACAAGCTGGATTATATCAATATTTCCGAACGAATGATCTATCCGGGGCTGGACGGTGTTTGCCGGTGGATCACGAGACGATATGCCGCGCTCGGCCCCAAATACAATCAGCGTCGCACCGAAAACAGGGAGTAAGCGCAATCGGGCGCTTAACCAATAAAGACATTCTTCAGGAGGAGAAATCACAATGAGGAAATTTGTCGCTTTGATGGCGGCAGCCGTTATGCTCTTCGCTTTCTGCGCAAGCGCGAACGCTGCGACCCAGGTTACCATTTGGCACACCTTTACCGACGCCCAGCAGGCCGCGCTGGAAAAGTTCGCCGCTGACTTCAACGCGAGCCAGAGCGATTACGAGGTGGTCGTTGAGTCTCAGGCTTATTCCGGATTCCTCGACACCGTTTACAATGCCGTTGCGAACGGCGTTGGCCCGAACATGATCATCAACTATGCGTCCACCGCCGCGGATTATGTGAAGGACGGCCTCGTTGTCGATCTGAGCAAGTACGTCTTTGACGAGGAAATCGGCATGGCGGACGTGTACAACAGCCTGCCGGAATCCATCAAGGCCGAGACGGTCGGTTTCTCCGACGGCGGTATGTATGCGCTTCCGGCGGTCACCACCGGCCCGATCTTCTTCATCAACAAGACCATCTACGACGAGCTGGGTCTGACTGCTCCGACCACTTGGGAAGAGCTGGCCGAGAATTCCAAGAAGATCTATGAGGCGAAGGGCGTCGCGGGCTTTGCCGCCGACTCTCTGACCGATATGATGCAGGCGCTGATGATGCAGTCCGGCGCGGGCTACATCGACGTGGCCAACAAGAGCGTTCTGTTTGACACCGAAGACGCGACGGCTTGGCTGAAGTGGTTCGGCGACAATGTTGAAGCCGGTTACTTTGCGCTCAACCCGACCGGCGATTACTGGTCCAACGACTTCAACGCGGGTCTGGTGGCTTCCTACCTCGGCTCCTGCGCGGGCGTTCCGTACATCAAGCCGGACGGCTTTGAGTACACCGTGGCGCCGATGGTTCGCGGCGACAAGGCCGAGTGGTACCCGGCGTGGAACCGCGGCGCGATCGTCTTCAACAAGGACGAGGACGCGAACAAGGGCACCTATCTGTTTGTGAAGTACTTCCTCTCTCCGGAAGTGAACGCGGAATGGGCGCAGGCCATGAACGCGCTGTCTCCGTATGGCACGACGCAGGCGGGCGAGGCGTATGCCGCTTTCGCCGAGACGATGGATCCGTCTCTGGTTGCCGTGCAGGCCGATCTCGACATTGCCGGCGCTCTGCCGACCGTCACCGGTTCCTACGCTGTCCGCAACGCGCTGAAGGACGCCGCCATCGCGGTATCCGGCGGCATGTCTGCTGAGGACGCGATGGCTGAGTGCGTTGCGACCTCCAACGCGGCGCTTCAGGAATAATACGCCGAATCAGAAACCTCTCGGGGCTGGCGGGCATCAGTCCGTCAGCCCTTTTTTCTTTACTTTTCGACTTTTCGCTTTGAAACGTTATGTTCTCTCCCCCCTAAGGGGGAAGAGAGCATAACCGCTGGTCTCAAGGAGTTTCAGAGCCGCAATAACGAAGGAGGAAAAAACGATGGGCAAGCCCAAACTTTTTGTGTTCATGGTCGACGCGCTCTGCGAAAGCGACGTCGCCTATATGCGCACGCTTAAAAACTTTGGATGGATGCTTGAAAACGGCGCGCTGGTTCGCGAAATGCTGCCGGTCTATCCGTCGTTTACCTATCCGTGCCATGTGTCAATCATGACGGGTTGCTACCCGGAGAAGCATGGTATTCCGCACAACGAACAGGTGAAGGCCGGCGTGCATCCGGTGCCGTGGTACATCAGCCGCAAGCTGGTTCAAAAGAAATTCTTCGCCGAATACGCCAAGGAGCGGGGGCTTTCCACCTGTCTGATAAACTGGCCGGTTTCTGCCGGGGCAGATGTGGATATCAACCTGCCGATGTGCGTGCCGATGGGCTATCGCGGCGACAATCCGCGCCAGTTCTACGAGGGCGTTTCCAGTCCGGAGGTGCTCGATCGTTATTTCTGGAAATATGGATACATGCTTTGCGGCTGCAACAAGGTGCTCAACGGCAGTCTGGATGACTTCACCAATGCGGTTGCGCCGGATATCATCCGCGATTACGGTCAGCCGGACGTGATGTTTGTCAAGATGTGCGATTTGGACTCCGTGCGGCACAAGCTCGGCGTCGACAGCGATACGGCCAAGCTCCAACTGGAAAAGCACGACCGCGAGCTGGGCGTTTTGATGGAGAGCATCCGTCGATACGGCGACTTTGAAAACACCAATTTCATTGTGATGGGCGACCACGGGCAGACCGACGTGGCGCAGGTAATCAATTTCAATCGGGTTTTCCAAGACGCCGGTCTGCAAAGGCTCGATGAAAACGGGAAGCTCGAGGCGTTTGACGCATACTGCCACTCCACCGGCGGTTCCGGCTGGATTGAACTGCGCGACCCGAACGACGAAGCGCTGCGCGAACGTGTTTACCGTCTGCTGCTCGACATCAGGGAGAGCGGAAAATACAACATCGGCTACGTGTTCACCAAGGAAGAAGCGCGCGAGCAATTCCACCTGACCGGTCCGTTCGATTTCATCATCGAAGGAAAAGAGCCGATGTCCTTTGGTTACGATCCGGCGGCGCCGCTGTTTACGCAGACCGTTCCCGGCGGCGACTACAAGACCTCGCCGGGAACGCACGGCGGCCTGCCGTGGCGCGACCACCGGACGACCTTCTTTGCCTGCGGCCCTGCGTTTGAAAAGGGCGCGGTGATCGAGCAGGCTCGCATCGTGGACGAAGCGCCGACGATGGCCAGCATTTTCGGCTTCGAAATGGAAGACATTGACGGAAAATGCCTCGATGCGCTGCTGAAAAAAGCCTGATAAAGCCCGGGGGAATCCGGCAGGCGACAAACCTCCGGCCTTTAACCCATAAGAAAAAAGCTACATTGATTTATATTTGTAAGGGAGATATGACCTATGCGCGTTGTTCTCGATCATATCACAAAGCGTTTTGCTGACGTTACCGCCGTCAGCGAATTCAGCGCAACTTTGGAAGATGGCGAACTGGTTTCGCTGCTCGGCCCGTCCGGCTGCGGCAAAAGCACCCTGCTCAACATGCTTTCGGGTATTCTGCCCGTCAGCGGCGGCAAAATTTACTTTGACGATCAGGATGTGACGTCCATGCCGCCGGAAAAGCGCGGCATCGGCCTCGTCTTCCAGAATTACGCGCTCTATCCGCACATGACGGTCATGGGCAACATCTGTTTCCCGCTGGAAACGCAGCGCGTGCCGAAGGCCGAGCGCATCGAGCGCGCCAACGAAATCGCCAAACTGGTTCACGTGGATATGCTGATGAACCGCAAGCCGTCCGAGCTTTCCGGCGGTCAGCAGCAGCGCGTCGCAATCGCGCGCGCCCTGGTCAAGAACCCGCGCCTGCTCCTGCTGGATGAGCCGCTCTCCAACCTTGACGCGCGCCTGCGCCTTGAAATGCGAGAGGAAATCCGCCGGATTCAGCAGCGCACCGGCGTTACCACGATCTTCGTCACGCACGATCAGGAGGAAGCGCTTTCCATTTCCGACCGCATTGTGCTGATGAAATCCGGTGTTCTCCAGCAGAACGATTTGCCGCAGCGCCTGTATAACGAACCGGCCAACCAGTTTGTCGCGGATTTCTTGGGCAATCCGCCGATCAACAACATCCCCGGCACGATTCAGGACGGCCGCTTCGTGACCGCGGACGGGAAGGCCGACGCGGCGCTGGACATGTGCAGGGGCATTGAAAACGGCCGCAAAGTCAACCTGTCCGTGCGCTCGGAGAGCTTTGTGCTCGACGCCGACGGCCCGATTGCCTGCGAGGTGACGCGCGTATATCAGATGGGCAAGGAAGAGATGGCGTATCTGCGCATGGGCGAATGTGATTTCCGCGCGTATATCGACTCTGAGGAAGGGCTGAAGCCGGGCGATCAGGTGCATCTTGCGCTCAAAAAGCGCGGCGTATTCCTCTTTGACCGTGAAACGGGGGAGAGAATCCGATGAAAAAGCAAAAGCAGCCCGTTGACCGGGATCTGGTTGACCGCAGTTTTTTTGCCCGTGTCGAGCCGTTTCTGTATCTGCTGCCGTTTTTAATCGGCATCGCCGTCTTTACGCTCTATCCCGTGATTAACGTCGTGCTGATGTCCTTCAAAGAGGGATACAGCTATTTGTCCCGTGGCTTCGATCAATGGGGGCTTGCCAATTACCAGACGGTCTTGAGCGACCCCAAGTTTTCACAGGCCATCGGCAACACGCTCAAATACGTGATTCTGGTCGTGCCGATTTCGACCTGCATCGCCGTGGTCGTTGCGTATCTGCTGAATCAGAAGCTGCGGTTTTCCGCGGTATTCCAGACGGCGTATTTCCTGCCGATGGTCACGTCCATCACGGCGGTAGGCCTTGCGTGGAAGCTGATGTACAACAAGAACTTCGGCATCATCAACTATCTGCTCTCCTTTTTCGGCGTCAACCCGATTCCGTGGCTCGAAAAGGCGTCATACAGCATTCCCGCGCTGGTGATTTTCGGCATTTGGAACATTCTGCCGTTCACCATCATTCTGCTGCTTTCCGGCTTGCAGAATATTGATCCGCAGTATTATACCGCCGCGCGGGTGGACGGCTCCAAGGGGCTGCGCATCTTCCTGCGCATTACGGTTCCGCTGCTTGCGCCGACGATCTTTCTGGTTTGCATCGTGAACACGATTTCCTGCTTCAAGGTCTTTTCGGAGCTGTATCCGCTGTTCAACGGAAAACCCGGCCCGTTCAACAATCTGTATACGGTGGTTTACTACATTCGCTACGCGATGATGGAAAACCGCAAATACGGCATTGCGGCCGCCGCGGCGCTGGTGCTGTTCCTGTTTATCTTTGTGTTTACCATGGTGCAGCTCCTGCTGCAAAAGAAAACCAAGAGGAGGTAAGCAGATGAACAGCCGTAAGATTTCCCGCTTTTTCGTCTATTTCTTTTTGACCGTGGGCGCGCTGATTATGCTGCTCCCGTTTTTCTGGATGTTCTCTTCCGCGTTCAAGACCACGCAGGAGATCAACCGTTTTCCGCCCCAGTGGCTGCCCAGCCATCTAAGTCTGGAAAATTTCAAACGCGCCTTTGAAATGGCGCCCTTCGGGCGTTACTTTGTCAACTCCGTCGTCGTCATGGTGGTCTCCGTATCGGTGACGACGTTCACGACGATTCTGGCCGCGTTTGCGTTTTCCCGCCTGCGCTTTCCGGGACGAAACCTGATTTTTTCGCTCCTGCTGTCGCTGATGATGATTCCGTTTGAAATGCTGATTATCACCAACTACACGACGGTCGTTAATCTGAAGGTCTATGATACGCTGTACGCGCTGATTCTGCCGTTCACCAGCTCGATCTTCTACACCTACATTCTGAAAAATTTCTTCGATTCCGTTTCGGACAGCCTGTATTGGTCGGCTCGCATCGACGGATCGAGCAACTGGCATTTCCTGTGGAAGGTGATGGTGCCAATGGCGCGCCCGTCTCTGATGACGATCATCCTGCTCAACGGTCTGGCGAGCTGGAACTCGTTCATGTGGCCGATGTACGTCATCGTCAGCAAGGAAAACCGCACGCTGCCGTGGGGTCTTCAGGTCTTTACGACGGAGGCAGGCTCTTATCCAGAACTGCTGATGGCCGCGTCTACGGTCGTGGTTTTCCCGGTCGTCATCCTGTTCCTGTTCGCCCGCAAGTATATTGTCCGCGGCGTTGCGCGCGGCGGCCTGAAAGGCTGAGCCATTTTTCGATTCTCTCCAGTCCGGGGAGAATCTTTTTATTTAGGGTCAGCGGCAGGCAGACGGCGTTGCCGTTCATTCGAATTTCCTTATTTTGTAAAGGAAATACACATTAAACCAGAAGAATTGTATCTCAAAATGTGAAGTTGGGCACTTCGATTGTGTATTGACCAAAGATTTTGTTCATGTTATAATGCAAATAATTGTAAACGATGAACGAAGAAGGGGAGGGTCATTCTGTGCAGGGTGAAAAACCGCAGCAAAGCATTGTGAAGGAAACCAAGCGAATTGCCGTCGGCACGGTAATCATGCTGGTTGTGATGCTGGCCGTCTATGCCGTTCTTGGCAAATTCACAGTCGGCGTGTTGCTCGGCGGTCTGCTCGGCAGCGCCTATGCGATTTTCAACTTTTTCATGTTGGGCATGACGCTGCAAAAGGCCGCGTCCATGACCGATCAGCAGATGGCGCACATGAAGGTTCGATCTTCTTACAGCACGCGCATGATCGGCATGCTGATCCTCGCGGTCGTTGCTTTCGCACTGCCGTTTGTGGAGGGGATTCCCTGCCTGATTGCGCTGCTTTTTCCGCGCGCTACGATTTTCGTGCTTCAGATAACCGGCCAGATTAAAGACGTATAACGATAAATGAAGATGATCATACAGAAAGCGAGAGAGAAACGATGGATATTGATATCACAGGTGCTCGTATACTGATCTCAAGACCCGAATGGGGCGGCTTTATGCTGACAGAAACCGTCGTCGTGACATGGGTTGTCATGCTGATCCTCGTGTTGGCCTGTCGGTTCATGACCGCCCACCTCGAAGTGCACCCGACGAAAAAGCGGCAGGTGATCGCCGAGTGGATTGTAACCTCCATTCGGGACATGGTTCAGACCAACATGGGCGAGAAGTACGCCCATACCTGGTATGTGCCGTTTATCGGCGCCATGTTTGCGCTTTCGGCAGGATGCAGCCTTTCCAGCGTGGTTGGCGCTTACGCGCCGACAAGCGACCTTTCCACCGTGCTGGGCTGGGCGCTGTTTGTTTTTGCGCTGATTACCATCACGAAGATTAAGACGAACGGCTTCGGCGGCTATCTGCTCGGCTTCACCACGCCGATCCCTGTGATGACGCCGTTTAACATCATCGGCGAAATCGCCACGCCCGTTTCGATGGCGTTCCGTCACTTCGGCAATATCGCCAGCGGCAGCGTCATCACGGCGCTGATTTACGGCGGCCTTTCCGCGCTGTCCAGCCTGGTGCTGGGGCTTCTGCCGGGCGCGTTCGGCGACGCGGTTTCTCAGATTCCGATTTTTGATTTCGGTATTCCGGCCATCCTGTCGCTGTACTTCGATTTCTTCTCCAGTGTGCTTCAGGCGTTTATCTTCTGCATGCTGACGATGATGTACATCGGCGGCGCAGCCGAAACGGACGGCTGATTTTACACCCGATGCCTGCGCGCTATTCGCGCTGCATATAAAAAGTACCTATTAAAAACGTTTTGTTTATGCTAAAGGAGGAACACACACTA
>UQNM01000060.1 GCA_900542395.1 uncultured Eubacteriales bacterium | reverse complement strand
AATTTTCCGCAACGTTGTAGGGGCGCGCATCGCGCGCCCGCCGACATTCTGCAAATTCTCAATTCTCCCTCCCCCAAGACCTCCCTCTTCGAGGGAGGGGGACCGCCGCAGCGGTGGAAGGAGTATCCCCCATTTTCTCACATTTTCGCCACAATTCCGCAATTCTGTGTTAAAATAAGAGCGGAGCATTAAATATAGCGGTCGTTCTGCTTTACGTCCGCCGTTTTTCAAGGGATAAAGGAGCATCGCCATGAAAAAAAGTTCGTTTGCGCGCGCGGCCGAGGCGGCCTTGATCGCGCTGGCCCTCTGCGTGATGGCCATCCTCGTGTTCAGCGTCCAGCGCCTATCCGAGGAAAGCGGGCTGGCCGCGCTCTCCGCCGTGGGCGGCTGGTATCGCGTCGAAAACGGCGAGCGGATCAGCGTCGCGCTGCCGGACGTTTTCGGCGGCGGCGAGCCCGTCGCCCTCTGCACCGACGAACTGACGGCGGCGGACGCGGGGCGCGTGTTCTCCGCGCGGGGCGTGCAATACGGGCTTGAAATCTGGCTGGGGGACAAGCAGCTCTACCGCTACGAGCCGACCGCGTTCCCGCGCAACCGGCAGATGATGGGTAAGCTCTGGGCGGAGGTGCTTCTGCCGGAGGAGACGGGCAGCGCGCCGCTGTGCCTGCGCCTGACCGACCCCGACGCGCACATGCGCCTGAGCGCCCCGGTGGTCGGCTCGGCTTCCGCCGTCACCGGCTACCACCTGCGCCGCCTGTCCGTTTCGGCGGTGCTGACGCTCTTCATGCTCGCCATCGGCGTGCTCTCCCTCGTCGCGTTCATGTATATGGGGCACAAGCGCCTGCCGGAAAGGCGCTTTCTGGATGCGGCCGCGTTCCTGCTGCTGTGCAGCCTGTGGAGCTGGACGGACTCCGGCCTGTTGCAGGTCTACGGCAGCCATGTCGCGAGTTTGAGCATGGTGTCCTTCTTCGCCTTCATGCTGATGGGCGTGCCCATGCTCCATTTTGTCGCCAACACCGTCCGCCCGAGCCTGCGCCGCGCGCCGCGGGTCTGCGCCCTGCTCTTGGCCGCCAACGCGCTGGCGCAGGGCGTCGCGCGGCTCGCCTTCGGCTTCCGCCTGATCGACATGCTGCCCGTCACGCACGTGCTGATGGCGCTCTCCGTCGGCGCGATGATGGCCGTTCTTCAGCGCGAATACGCCGCCGGGCACGACAGGAACGTGCGCGTTTGCCGTCTGGCGTTCATCATGCTGGGCAGCTTCAGCATGGCCGCGCTGGCGCTGTATTGGGCGTGTCACATCTACTGGTATGACGTGGTCTACCAGACCGGCATCGTGCTGTTCATCCTCATCGTGTTTCACGGGCTGATCGGTCAGGTCTCCGACGACGTGCATTTCCGCGTGGAGCAGTCCGTCAGCCAGCGGATGGCCATGCAGGACGGCATGACCGATTTTAGAAGCGCGCAGGCGCTGGAAAAGAAACTGGCCGCGCTGCATCAGCGCGCGCATGAACTTTCCAACGCCGCCCTCGTCTATGTCCACCTGCTGGATTTGAAGGACATCAACGACCTGCACGGCATGAAGGCGGGCGACGAGGCCGTCGTCGCCGCGGCGCAGTGCATCTCCGGCGCCTTCCCGGATCACGCCGCGTGGGAAACGTCGTTCTACCGCGTCTCGGGGGACGAATTCGCCGTCGTGCAGGTCAACCCCATCCTCCCGCTGGAGACGCTTGAAGCCAAGCTGCATGAAAGCGCCCTGCGCCTGAACCGGCGGGACAGGGGGACGTCCGGCGCGCTCCGCCTGGTCTGCGGATACAGCTTCCTGCGCGCGCCCGACGGAGAGACGCAGACCGTCAGCGACTGGAAGGAAAGCGCCAACGCCATGCTGCAAGATCGCCTGTCTTCTGAAAAAAATTGGGGGGGGGTTGACGCATGAGGACGTTTAATTCAGACTTTCTCTGGTGCGCCCTGCTGCTGCTGTCGCTGATTCTGCTGCACATCAGCCGCCGGAAAACGAAGATCGTCAACCTGAATAACCGCATCTTCCGCGATATCGTCGTCATCGGCCTGCTGGACGTCGTCTTCGAGCTCGCCAGCAACGGGTTCATCGCCCGGTGCGCCGATTCGATCTGCATCGGCGCGGTCATCACGACGCACGTGTTCTTCCTGTTTCAGGCGCTTCTGCCCTTCTCCCTGCTCTGTTACATCCGGGTACTGATTGAAAACCGGCGGCTCTCGGCGCGGGAAATGCTGCTGATGGGCGCGCCCGCCCTGTCGCTGGCCTTCATCATCCTGACCAACCCCTTCACCGACGCGCTGTTTTATTTTGACGCCATGGGCTATCAGCACGGGCCGCTCTACTACGCCCTGTATGTCAGCGCCGCGCTTCACCTGCTGACCGCGCTGATCCTGACGATTTCCTGCCGCAGGACGCTGGGCAAGGACCGCACCCTCGCCCTCATTGAAACGTTCATTCTCGCCGTCAGCGGCGTCATCTGTCAGGCGCTCCACCCGCAGGTGCTGACGACCGGGTTCGGCATGAGCCTGTCCATTCTGGCCATGTTCACCACCATCAACAACCCGCAGGCCAACACCGACAGCCTCACCGGCCTGCACGATAAGCAGTTCCTCCTGCGCCGCGTGGACGAGATGCTCGCGCAGAAAAAACCCTTTCACGTCCTGACCGTCTACCTTTACAGCCTCAGCTACGTCAACAAGGCCTACGGCATGCAGGGCGGCGACGCGATGCTCCAGCATATCGCCCGGCAGCTTCAGGCCGTCTGCGGCACCTCCGTCTTCCGCCTGACCGGCAAGCGCTTTTTGATCCTCGCCGAATCCTTGCAGGAATACGACGAAGACCTCTCCGGCGTTCGCGCCCTGTTCGAGGATCGCGGCACGGACGCGCCCAGCGTATCCCACGCCATCCTCTGCGGCGTTCCCCACGCCGAACGCATGGGCTCCGGCGACGACGTGATGGCCTATATCGAATACCTCGACGGCCTGCCCGCGCCCAACGGCTCCACCTGCGTCGTGCAGGCCAACGCCAACACGCTGCGCAGCTTTCTGTACAACCGGCAGGTCGAGCAGTTCCTCAGCCGCGCCGTCGAGGAAGACCTATTCGAGGTGCACTATCAGCCGATCTATTCCATCCGCAAAAAGCGCTTCGTCACCCTCGAGGCGCTCAGCCGCCTGCGCCATCCCGAATTGGGCTGGATCTCGCCGGACGTGTTCATCCGCCTGGCCGAAAAGAACCGCCTGATCGACGCGCTCACGGATTTGCAGCTCCGCCGCATCTGCCGCTTCCTCAAGAGCCACGAGGACGTCGCGCGGCAGATCGACAGCGTGAAGGTCAATCTCTCCGCCCTCAACCTGATGCAGGAGCACTGCGCCGAGCGCCTCATCGCCATTCTGGATGAATACGCCCTGCCGCACCGCCTGTTCCAGTTTGAAATCACCGAGACCGTCGCCACCGAATACTCGACCCGCCTCGGCCGCGCCGTCGATGCGTTCAGTCAGGCCGATATCGGCCTGTGCCTTGACGATTTCGGCTCGGGCTTCGCCAACCTGAACACCGTCACGCACCTGCCGTTTTCGGCCATCAAGCTCGACCGCTCGCTGCTCTATCACATCTGCACCGACGCGCGCGACGCGCTGTTTTACCAGAGCATCGTCTCCACCTTCCAGCGGATGGGCTATAACGTCATCGCCGAGGGCGTGGAGACCGAGAAAGAGGTCGCGCTGCTGAAAAAATGGAACGTCGATCTGATTCAGGGCTATTATTTCTCCCGCCCGCTCCCCGCGCCGATGCTGCTCGAACTGCTCAAGGAGGAGCGGGGGTGAGAACGCCTTCCACCGTTTGATAACGCTTTCCGCCGCCTGCGAACTCCTTCCACCGCTGCGGACGGAGCACGCGCTCCGCTAGGCCTAGGGGATTAGGGGGAGATTTCGAATTTCTCCCCCTTAAATCCCCTAGGAACCCCATAACCCCCTTTGAAACGAGCAGGGTTGCGACCCTGCACCCGGAGTTGTATAAAAGGCTTCGAGAGGGCGCGCGAAGGGTCATAGGGGCGACCGCAAAGCCCCTATATCCAATCGACGGCAAGGCCGCAGGCCTTGACCGGCGCAGCCCCCAAGCCCTCCCTCCTCGAGGGAGGGGGACCGCCGCAGCGGTGGAAGGAGTTCCGCAGGCGGCAGAAGGAGCTAAGAAAAGCCCCCTTCCAAACTTCATATGCTTCATATACATCATATGCCCGACGCACATCAGGCATATGATGTTTTCTTCTCTTTTTTCGAGATATTGCGTCCTTTTCCCGCAGACGCAGCCCTCAAAACAACACTTCTCCCGTCAGCCCTTCTCCGTGAAATAATTGAACATCGGATAATATTCAAACTCGATCTTCTCCCCGACGCGGCCGTTCCGGTTTTTCAGAATCACGGCCTCGATCTGCCGGGGATTTTTCTTTTTCGCCTCCGTCGGGTCGAAAGCCGCCTCGCCCGCGCCGCGAAGCTGCAAGCCGATCAGCACGTCGCTGGAATACTCGATTGCGCCGGATTCCTTGAACGCCTCCATGCTGATGCGCTGGCCGTAGCTCATGCGGTTCAGGCTGGAGACGGCGATCACGGGCAGCTTGAAATCGCGGCTGATGCGTTTGAGCTCCAGCACCGCCTTGTCCATGTTCTGCTTGTCCGTCGCCCGCTCGTTGTAGGGCGCGATAATTTGCAGATAGTCCACGATCACCAGCGGGGTTTTGCCGGTCATGTCGATGTGGCGGGCGATGCGCTCGCGGATGGCCGTCACACCGATGTCGCCCACGCCCTCGGCGATGAACAGATGCCCGGCGTATTCCCCGTAGCGCGTCACCGCATCGCGGATGACCTCGCGCTCCCGCTCGCCGTACTGCGCGTAGCGGCGGCCGTCCGTCACGCCTCTGGCCGTCTTGGCGCAGGCCGTGCCCCACTTGCGCGCCAGCGCGAGGGTCAGCGTGTGGCGCGAAATCGACTTGGCCATCAGCTCGGCGCGCGCCATCTCCAGCGAGAAGACGAGCACATCCTGCCCGCCGGAGGCGATCTGGTCGCCGATCTGCGTCACCAGCGTCGTCTTGCCCAGCGAGGAAATCGCGCCGACGATGTACAGCCCCTCGTACAGCCCGCCGTCCAGCGCCCGATCCAGCGCGTCAAACCCCGTGGGCAGGCACGGCGTGTTGACGCTTTCGGCGATGCCGTCCACAAAGGCCTGTAAATGCCCCTGTGCGCTCGTCTGCAAGTAGGTAAGCCTTTCTATCTCGGGCAGGCGTTCACCGTCTCCTACCCGCCTTAGAAACGATTCTGGGGCCATTTGCAGCGCTTCGTTCGCGTCCTTACAGTCGCCGCACGGGTTGTAGACGAAATACGGCAGGCTGGCTGCGCGCAGGCCGTCTTCCAGCTCGCAGGAGGCCTTCCGCCCGCGCTCGTCGTTGTCCAGGGCGAGGATCAGCGGCTGCGCGGGCTTTTTTTCCGCGAGGCGCTCGAGCAGCAGGCGCACGTTTGATGCGCTGCCCAGCCCCACGGCCTCGCCGCCGGCCTCGACGATGCTCATCGCGTCGATCTCGCCCTCGACGATGAAGACGGGCTTTTCCGCCGTGTCGAGCGCCTCGGCGTTGAACAGGCGCGTCTTGCCGACCTTGACCTTCGTATATCGTGCCTCCTGCTCGCTCATTTCGTCCTTGCCGCGCACGTCGCGGGCGAGGTAGCTGGTGCGGCCGGTCGGGATAATCAGCCGGGGCGAGGGCGGCACGGTCTCCGGCGCCTTGGGGTTGCGCCACGCGGGGTCATACCCCAGATGGAACCGGGCGCAGGTCGCGGCGGACAGCCCGCGCCGCTGCGGATAATCCGTCTGCGCAAGGCGCGCCTGCGCGGCCTTGAAGAAGGCGGTGCAGTCCGGCTCGGGCGCGGCCGGGCGCGCGGCGGCGCGCTTTGTCATCCGGCGCGGCGCGCTCACCGTCAGCCCGTAATAGGCCGCTGCCCCGGCGAGCTTCTCCGGAAACGTCTCCAGCCCGAACGCCAGCCCGTAGAGATCCAGCACGTCAAAATAGCCGCCGCAGGCAAAGCATTTCCAGTGCGTGGGCGCGCCGGGATCGCGGTGCAGCCCCGTGCCCTTGGGGCCGCTGCCGCTGCCGCACTGCGGGCAGACGTAGCCCTTCCCCTTTCCGTCCCGCGCCAGAAACGCGGGTTCCCGTTCGTTAATCGCCTCGACCATCGCCTCGTTCATAAGTAACCTTTCTTTCTTGGGCTGCCGCCCAAACCCGCCTGGGGACCAGTCCCCAGACCCCTTCTTCGCTTCGCGCAGTTTTAAGTGAGTGAACATACAGTGCGCATGCGCACTGTACGCAAAGTCTGTTCAATCCGCCGCGAAGCGAAGCGGAAGGTCAAGGGAACTCAGTTCCCTTGTGGGGTTTGGGGCAACGCCCCAACGTCCCCCCGTCTCCCCGCGCTCCGCCGCGGCCTTTTTATTTTAGCATAGGCTCACGCCCTAAAGGCGTGAGCGTGTGCGCCTTTAACCGTTTTAACCGTTTTAAGAAAAATGACCCCCAAAAAACCTAGATGGCGTAAGGCAAAAAAAATTTTTTTGCGGGAACAACTACCCCCCCTTTGCGGGAACAACTACCCCCCTTTTGCGGGAACAACTACCCCCCTTTTTCAAAAAATTCTTCGCGGGCGAAAATGCCGGTTTGCCCATGTGGCGGCTCGATTCCGTGCGGGAACAACTACCCCCCTTTTTCAAAACGGGTCAATCGGGGAAAAAGCGCCTGATTCGGGCGGGGATTTGACGCTGGGCGGCGCGCTTGGTATAATGGCGGGGAGACATGCGAAGAATATGAGGTATATGAAGCATATCAGGCATACGAAGCGCATGAAGCATACGAAGCATATGAAGTTTGGCGCGGAAAACGCGCGCGAGGGGGAGGGCGCTATGGCTCGGATAACGGCACTGATCAATCAAAAGGGCGGCGTTGCGAAGACGACGACGGCCCATGCGCTGGCGGTGGGGCTCGCCCGTCAGGGGAAGCGCGTGCTGGCGATCGACTGCGACCCGCAGGGCAATCTGTCCTTTTCGATGCGGGCGGACGACACGCTGGCCGGGCTGTACGAGGCGCTGCGGGGCGACGCGGCGGCTTCAGACGTGATTCAGGCGACGCGGCAGGGCGTGGATCTGGTCGCGTCGTCGCTCGACCTGTCCGCGGCGGATATGGAGTTCACCCGCGTGGGGCGCGAATACCTGCTGCGCGGGCTGTGCGACGCGGTTGCCGCGTCCTACGACCACATCATCGTGGACTGCCCGCCCGCGCTGGGCGTGCTGACGCTCAACGCGCTGACGGCGGCGGACGACATGGTGATTCCGGTGGGGCTTGAGGTGTTCTCGCTGCAAGGGCTCAAGCAGCTTTTTAACACGGTGGAGAACGTGCGGCGCTACTGCAACCCGCGCTTGACGGTCGCGGGGATTCTGATTACGCGGCGGGGCAACCGCGCCAGCCTGACGCGCGAATTGATCGACGTGATCGGGCAGACGGCGAAGGATTTGAACGTCTATCTGTATCCGACGGTGATCCGCGAGGCGGTGGCCGTGCGCGAGGCGCAGGTGATGCAGGAAAGCCTGTTCGATTCGCACCCCAAGGCGGCGGTGACGGCGGACTACGCGGCGTTTGTCGCGGACTATCTCAGGCAGGAGGGCGGGAAGCATGGCGATTAAAAAGGGCAGGGCGACGGACGCGGTGGCGCGGCTGTTCAGCGTGACGGCGGCGGAGCAGACACGTGAAGCATATGAAGCACACGAAGGCAAGCGGGAACATCCTGTGTCTGAGACACATGAAGCACAGGAAGCATATGAAGCGCCTCGTATGCCTGACGCACAAGAGGCATATGAAGCACATGAAGATAAGCGGGAACATCGTATGCCTGAGACACGCGATGCACAAGAAGCATACGAAGCATATGAAGTTCGCGCGCCGAAGGCGGACGGCGCCTACCGTGCCGCCGACACGCAGGGCAAGCGGGGCAAAAAGGCGCTGCGCATGACGATGGCCTTTTCCGAGGAGAACATGGACTACATCCGCACGATGGGCAAACTGGAGAGCGGCGGCGCGACGGCCTACGTCAACCGGCTGATCGAGGCGGACCGCCGGAAGCACGCGGACGTCTATCGGCAGATGAAGTCCCTGCGCCCGGATGCGTGAAGGAGAGCGCCATGGATCTCAAGAAGACGAATTATTTTGATCCCAGAAAGATGGCGGCGCGCAAGCGCTGGACGGTGCAGGAGACCGGGCAGGGGCTGATCGCCATGACCGGCTATGCGTACCTGGGGGACGAGGAGAAGACGGCGCTCTTTACGGGCGCGGATCTGGAGGCGCGGATTCGGCAGGCTTCCGCCGAAAAGCCCCGGGAGATGGAGCTGTATCTGCGCCTGTCCAACTGGCTGGTGATCCGCCGCCGCGAGACGCTGCAGCTCAAGAGCCACGCCATGCAGGTGCTGCAGCTCATCTGGCGCGGGCTCTTTGTGGATATGGCGCAGCAGGTCATCGCCGCCTCCGAGCTGAAGGACGAGCGCCTGAGCGCCCGGCGGCAGGCCGTGGCGGAGACGCTCTCCCTGTCCGACGAGCAGCTCAAGGAGGGCGTGGACATCCTCCGCCAGAACTTTTCGACGATTGCGGCGTTCAACGTGCTGATGACCCTGCTCAGCGACGCCTACCAGATTGACACGTTCGGCTACGTGATCGACGCGGACGACGAGCTCGTGATGTACGAGGAGGCGCTCACGCTGGACGAATTATCCGGCCACCGCGCGGGGCTGTTCGATCTGGCCGAGATCGCCGTGACGCGCGACAGGCTGGACGACGCGCGCGCGCTGCTCGAAGGGGGCTACACGTTCCCCATGGCCGACACCCGCCTGCTGGACAGCCTGCTGCGCTGAGGAGGACGACATGCCGAAAAAGAAACAGGTTTTTGAACCGGAAAACCTGGAATCCATCCGCAGCGCCATCTCCGGCCTGATTGTCGAGCCGCCGGAGGCGATCGAGCCGGTCGTATACAGCGTCGATCTGCTCAGCCGCCACGACCCGTATTATCCCATGGTGCAGGGCGAGGCGACCAGCCGTCTGGCGATGACGGCGACGCGGAACATGGCCATCAACCCGATCACCGGCGACGCGGTCATCGAGGACGAGGGCTTCCGCGCGTTTTTTGAGGGCTACGACGGGCTGAAAATCGGGCTGACGGTCGGCGCGCAGAAGCTGCTCTCCACCGCGGCGCTCTACCTGACGCAGAACAACCACTACCGCCCGGAGGAATCCGCGCGGATTGAGACGGAGGTGCAGATTCCGCTGATCTCCTACGCGCGGCTGCTGGGCTATCCCGTCGATGAGCGGGAGACGGACACGCCGGAGGAGGCCGAAAAGGAAAAGCGGCGCATCAAAAACCTGATGAAGGACGTGCGCGGAAAGATCAACGACCAGCTCGACGTGCTCTACAGCCTGTCGCTCTCCTGGTCGGAAAAGAAGGGGCGCGTCTCGGATTATCAGGACGTGCGCCTGCTCCAGCGCAAGGGCGTCAAGCGCGGGATGATCTCCATTCAGTTCAGCGACGACATCGCGCGGTATCTGCTCTGCTCGTATGTGATGCAGTACCCCGAGGCGCTGCTGAGCATCGACGAGCGCAGCCCGCGCGCCTACCGCGTCGGCTACAAGCTGGCGTATCACAGCTCCGTGCGCCGCAACATCGAGCGCGGCACCGCCGACATCATTTCCGTTTCGGCGCTGCTGGATGCGTGCGGCGACATCCCCGATTTCGACGAGGTGCAGAAGACGGATCGCGGCCACTGGGAGAACCGCATCAAAACGCCGCTGGAAACCGCGCTGGACAGCTGCGTGCGCGCCGGCGTGCTGGACGGCTGGGAATACTGCGGCGCGAAGAAGGCGAAGCTCTCCGACAGCGAGGTGGATATCGGCGATTACGCGACGTTTATCGGGCTGTATGTCCGGTTTCGGATGGGACGAATGAACGATGAAGATTGATTTTTCCCGGCTGGACGCGCTGAGGCCGACGGCCGCCGTGCCGGAGGGCTTTGAACCCGTGCCCGAAGCCGAAACGCCGTTCGATTCGGGCTATGAGGCCATGTACCGCGCCGCGTGGGATTTCCATTTGGAGACGGACGACCGGCTCCGCGCGGCGGCGGGGGAGGCGCGCGAGGAGATTTGGCTGCGCGCCGCCGCGGCCATGGGGGAGAAGGTCGCCGCCTTTCCGGATCAGCCATTTGCCGCGGCGCTCTTTGCGGCCGTCTGGCAGGAGCTGGAGAGACGGTACGCGGGGGAATAAGAAGAAAAACGGGAGAAATATACATTGAAATCCAAAAAGTCTTGATATTGCGGATGTTTTTGGATAAAATGGTTCGATAGGCGCGATGAAGCCGACGGACGCGGCGCGCGCAGGGGAGGAGGGTTTGCATGATTGATCGACCGCAATACCTTCGAGCGCTCCGGCGTTGGAAGGACAAACAGATGATCAAGGTGATTACGGGGATTCGGCGCTGCGGAAAATCGACGCTGATGGAACTGTTTCAGGCGGAGCTTCGCCTTGACGGCGTTCCCGATTCGCAGATCATCGCCGTCAATTTGGAGGACTTCGCCAACATCGAGCTGCGCGACCCGATGAAGCTGCACACTTATATTTTGTCGCGCGCGGGAAACGAACGGGCGTATGTCTTTCTGGATGAAATTCAGAATGTCCGGGATTTTCCGCCGATGATCGACAGCCTCTTTCTGCGCAAAAATCTGGATCTCTACCTGACCGGCTCGAACGCCTACATGCTGTCCGGCGAGTTGGCGACGCATCTTTCCGGGCGCTACGTCACCATTGACATGCTGCCGCTCTCCTTTTCGGAATATGCGGCGTTCACGGGCAGCCGGGACGGCCTGAGCGCCACATACCGCCGCTATCTGGAGACGAGTTTTCCCTATGCGACCGAGCTGGGCGGCGACCGGAAGGCGATTGAGGAATACCTGAGCGGCATCTATCACACGGTCGTGCTGAAGGATGTCGTGGGGAGACTGAAAAACGCCGATCCGATGATGTTGGAAAGCGTTCTGAGGTTCGTGTACAGCAGCACGGGCAGCCCGATTTCCACCAAGAAAATTTCGGATACGATGGGCTCCGACGGGCGGAAGCTCGACGTGCGCACGGTTGAAAAATATCTGTCGGCGTTTGTGGACAGCTACATCGTCTATCAGGCGCGGCGCTACGACATCCGCGGCAAGCAGCATCTCAAGACGCTTGAAAAGTATTATGCCGTGGACATCGGCCTGCGGTATTATCTGCTTGGCGGGCGCTATGCGGATACCGGCCATATCCTCGAAAACGTGATCTATCTCGAACTGCTCCGCCGCGAATATGACGTGTATATCGGCAAGCTCGACGAGCTGGAAGTCGATTTTGTTGCCGTCAATCAGACGGGAACGCTCTATGTGCAGGTTGCCGCGTCCGTGCGGGATGAACATACGCTCGCGCGCGAATTGAGGCCGCTGCAAAAAATCCGGGATTCGTACCCCAAACTGATTTTGACGCTCGACGACGACCCGCCCGCCGATTACGAGGGCATCCGCCGCATCAACGCGCTGGAATGGCTGATTGATTCGCCGTAAGGGTGGAGAGGGATGTTGCGCTGAATTTTTTTCGTATGTCCCGCACCCGGGGTTGTATACGAGGCTTCGAGAGGGCGCGCGAAGGGTCATAGGGGCGACCGCAAAGCCCCTATATCCAATCGACGGCAAGGCCGGAGGCCTTGACCGGCGAACCCCCTGCACAGTAGGCATACGAGGCACAAGAAGCATATGAAGCATATGAAGCATAAGAGCCGATTTTCTTGAAAGAAGACCGGCTCTTTTTGAGTGGAAATTTCACAAAACGGCGTTTTTCTGAAATTTCAAGCGCGTTATAATTTCAAAATACGTTGATTCGGTGAAAAACCATGCCGACTATCTCGACATTCTCCGGAATGACACCTGACGGTTTTTTGAAGAAAACATCATATGCCTTGGACATACGAGGCATATGATGCATATGAAGCATATGAAGCATATGAGCTGGATTTTCGGGAGAATGTGGTGAACGGCTTCCACCGTCGGAAACTCCTTCCACCGCCTGCGCTTACTCCTTCCACCGCCTGCGGGCGGTCCCCCTCCCTCGAGGAGGGAGGTTTGGAGGCGCCGGTCAAGGCCTACGGCCTTGCCGTCGATTGGATATAGGGGCTTTGCGGT
>UQNM01000059.1 GCA_900542395.1 uncultured Eubacteriales bacterium | reverse complement strand
GAGGTTTACAATCCGAAAACCTTCTTCCCTCACGCGGCGTTGCTGGGTCAGGCTTTCGCCCATTGCCCAATATTCCCCACTGCTGCCTCCCGTAGGAGTCTGGACCGTATCTCAGTTCCAATGTGGCCGATCACCCTCTCAGGTCGGCTACCGATCGTCGCCTTGGTGGGCTGTTATCTCACCAACTAGCTAATCGGACGCGAGCCCATCTTTATCCGGATTGCTCCTTTGACCCCTGCCCCATGTGAGGCTGTGGTCTTACGCGGTATTAGCACATCTTTCGATGCGTTATCCCCCTGATAAAGGCAGGTTGCTCACGCGTTACTCACCCGTCCGCCGCTAGAAATAACCGGTAGCAAGCTACCAGTCATTCCTCGCTCGACTTGCATGTGTTAGGCACGCCGCCAGCGTTCGTCCTGAGCCAGGATCAAACTCTCGTGTTTAATCCTTTTGAATCCTAGAAGCTGTTGCTCCCAAGTTCAAAACTCATTCTCGAATTGACTGTCTTTTTTAACTGCGACTCGTGAAAATCGCAGTTCGCGTTCTTCTTGATTCTGTATCGTTTTCAAGGATCATCCGCTGTCCGCCCGGCTTAGTTGCTCGCGCTGACAGCTCGATTATTATATCGCAGTCCCGCTCTCCTGTCAATACCTTTTTCGAACTTTTTTTGACACTTTTTGAAACTTTTTGCAGCCTTCCGTAAAAAACTTAATTATTGCCGGCTTTTTTCCATTCATTTTTCCTTCATTTTTCCGACAAATCCGTGTACGAATCTGTTTCTTCCATATATAGACCGCATGAAGTCGCGCATGCACGTTCAAATCCGCGTTTCCCTCATTCCCCACCCGTTCAAAATCTTCGCCAACTTTTTTCGCTTTTTTGAAAATTACGGGTTGACAAATCATCTGCATCATCCTATAATGCAGTTAAACAAAGCAAACCGCTTGAGGAAAGAGAAGTAGAAAGCATCCTCGCTATTGCAGAGAGCCGCCGTCGCTGGGAGTGCGGTATAGCTGGTCTTTCAAAATGGGCTTTCCGAGGGCCTCGTCAACGGGCTCGCGCCTTATTAGACGAGGACGGGACGCAGACCCGTTATCAAGCTGCACCGTATGATGGTACGGGGTGAGCGGGCCTGCTTGGCCAATATGAGTGGCACCACGGAAATTGTTTTTTCCGCCTCATGTTCTTTCGGGAACATGGGGCGTTTTCTTATTCCCCACCTTCCCCGCTTTCCCTCTACTAACCAATCGATCGGGCAAAACGCCCAGAAAGCAGGAGGTATTCCTATGTTGAAGCGCATGATCGCTGTCGCCGCCACCCTCGCCTTTGCCGCCACCGCCGCCATGGCCGCCGCGGAAAGCTACACCATCGGCATCGGCCAGTTCGCCGAGCATGGTTCTCTGGATAACTGCCGCACCGGCTTTATCGAAGGGTTGGCCGAGGCCGGTCTGGTCGAGGGCGATAACCTGACCGTCATCTACCAGAACGCGCAGGCCGATATGGGCGTCGCCCAGCAGATTGCGGCGCAGTTTGCGGCCAAGCCGGTTGACTTAATGGTAGGTATCGCCACGCCGATGGCGCAGGCCTGCTACAACGCCGCGGGCGATATTCCGACGATCTTCACCGCCGTTTCCGATCCCGTTTCCGCCGGTTTTGCCGCTGCGGACGGCAAGGCGGTCGGCGAGGTGACCGGCACCTCCGACGCGCTGCCCGTCGCCGCGCAGTTGGCCACCATCCGCGCCATGCTGCCGGATGCGAAGAAGATCGGCATCCTCTACACGACCAGCGAGGTCAACTCCCTCTCGACCATCGAAACCTACAAATCCCTCGCGCCCGATTACGGCTTTGAAATCGTCGAATCCGGCATCAGCACCGCCGCGGATATCCCGCTTGCGCTCGACGCGCTGCTGGGCAAGGTCGATTGCCTGACCAATCTGACCGATAACACCGTCGTTTCCGCGCTGGCGCTCGTGCTGGACAAGGCCAACGCCGCGGGCAAGCCGGTTTTCGGCTCTGAAATCGAGCAGGTGAAGCTCGGCTGCGTCGCGGCGGAGGGTCTGGATTACATCGCGCTGGGGCACCAGACCGGCCTGATGGCGGCGAAGGTGCTCAAGGGCGAGGCGAAGGCCAGCGACATGACTTATGAAGTCATCTCCGATCCGAGCCTGTACGTCAACGCCGAAGCGCTCGCCCGCTTTGGCATCACCCTTTCCGACGATCTGGCCGCCCGCGCCATCGAGGCGGAGTAATCCCTTCCCCCTGCGGAAACATGTTTTCTGAATGTCTTCCGCATCCAATATCCCATAGATAAAGAAAACGCATCGCGACGCACGGGGCATACGTCCTGTGCGCTCACTTGCGTCATCACGGAGGTTCAATATGGCACAGCTTCTCGGCGTGCTCGAACAGGGTCTGATCTACGCGGTTCTGGCTCTCGGCGTGTACATCACATTCAAAATCCTCGATTTTCCGGATATGACGGTGGATTCGTCCTTCCCGCTGGGCGCGGCTGTCACGGCGCTGATGATTTCAAACGGCGTGAACCCTCTGCTGACGCTCCCCGCTTCGCTTCTGGCGGGCGCGGCGGCGGGCGTGCTCACCGGCGTGATCCACGTGCGGTTTCATGTGCGCGATCTGCTGTCGGGCATCATTATGATGACGGGGCTGTATTCCGTCAATCTGCATATCGCCGGGCGTGCGAACGTGCAGCTCTTTTCCTTCAACACGCTCTTCAAAAACGAGCTCGTCTCCGCGCTGCCGGCAAACGTCCAGCCCTACGCCCCCGTGATTCTGATGGCGCTCGTCGCCCTGCTGGTCAAAGCGCTGATGGATGCGTATCTCGCCACACGCTCGGGCTTCCTGCTCCGCGCAACCGGCGATAACCCCACGCTCGTCGCCAGCCTCGCCAAGGACAGCGGCAAGGTGAAGATCCTCGGTCTGGCGATTGCCAACGCGCTCGTCGCGCTCTCCGGCTGCATCATGTGCCAGTATCAGCGGTATTTTGATATCTCAATGGGCACGGGCACGCTGGTTCTGGCCGTCGCCTCCGTCATCGTCGGCACACAGTTGCTTCGCGGCCTGCGCTTTCTGCGCGCGACAACCGCCGTCGTGCTCGGTTCCATCCTCTATAAAGGCTGCGTGGCGCTCGCGCTGAGCTTCGGCCTCTCCCCGTTTGATCTCAAACTCGTCACGGCGACGCTGCTGTTCGTCATCATCGTCGCGGGCGGTCATCGAAAGAAGGCGAAACGTCATGCTTGAGTTGCGCAATATCGTCAAGGTATATCAGGGCGGCACGGTCAACGAGACCTGCCTGTTCAACGATTTCTCCCTCTCCATTCCGGAACGGCAGTTCGTCTGCGTCGTCGGCTCCAACGGTTCGGGCAAAACGTCGCTGCTCAACATCATCTGCGGCTCCATCCCGATCGACGAGGGCAAAATCCTCATCGGCAACGAGGATATCACCCACATGCCGGAGCATAGGCGCCATCGCCGCATCGGCCGCGTCTATCAGGATCCCGCGCGCGGCACGTGCCCCTCGATGACCATTCTGGAGAATATGTCCATGGCGGACAACAAGGGCAAGCCGTTCAACCTCATGCCCTGCGTCAACCGCAAAAAGACAGAGGAATACCGCGCCATGCTCGCCCAGCTCGGCCTCGGTCTGGAGGATAAGATGGGCGTTCCGGTCGGCAATCTCTCCGGCGGCCAGCGTCAGGCCATGGCGCTGCTGATGAGCACCATGACCCCCATCGAGTTCCTGATTCTGGATGAACACACGGCGGCGCTCGATCCCAAGACGGCTGAAATCATCATGGAATTGACGGGCAGGATCGTCCGCGAAAAGCAGCTGACGACGATCATGGTCACGCACAACCTGCGCTATGCCGTCGAATACGGCGACCGCCTGCTGATGATGCATCAGGGACGTGCAGAGATGGACGTTTCCGGCGAAGCGCGGAAGAACCTCAAGGTCGAGGACATTCTGGAAAAATTCAACGCAATCAGCATCGAATGTGGAAACTGATTCCGAAAACCGGTCGGCGCTCGCAAAAAATACGGCAGTTCCCATGCGGGGATTTTCGACAAAAGGGTATGCGTCTCAACAGCGCATACCCCTTTGTTTATCGCTCCATTGACCACGCTGCGGCGCTCTTGCCCGCCAGCGCGCCGGTTGAAAATGCAATTTGCAGGTTGAACCCGCCGGTATGCGCATCCACATCCAGCACCTCGCCCGCGAAGAACAGCCCCGGCGTCTTCTTGCTCATCATCGTGCCCGGCGTGATTTCCAGCACATCAACGCCGCCCCGCGTGACGATGGCCTCCTCAATCGGCCTCGTACCGACGACGCGAAGCGGGAGCGCCTTGAGCGCGCGGCCAATCGCCAGCCGCTGCTCGCGCGTCACCTGATTGATCGGCGTATCCGCGTCCACGCCGCAGAGCTTGGCGAAAACCGGCGCCATGCGCGCGGGCATCAGCCCCGTCAGCACGGAGGAAAGCTGCTTACGGATGTTCTCGGCAAAATCGCGCTGCAACCGCAAATCGACCTGCTCTTCCGTCAGGCCGGGCTTCATATCCAGCGTCACGGCCATCTGCGAGAAATCCTCCGGCGCGTGGCTGCTCAGCTCGATCATCAGCGGGCCGCTTACGCCGAAATGCGTGAACAGCATCTCGCCCAGCTCGCTGTAAATCGTCTTCTTGCCCACCTTCGCGGTGATTCGCACATTCTTGAGCGACAGCCCCTGCAAAAGCGTCGGCCATTTTTCATCCATCGTCAGGCCGACCAGCGACGCGCTCAGCTTGGTGACGTTCAGCCCGTTTTCTTTGGCGAACAAATAGCCGTCGCCCGTGCTGCCCGTCGAGGGATAGCTCACGCCGCCGGTCGCGACGATCACGCTCTTGGCGCGCAGCGTGCCGCCCTGCGCCAGCTCCACGTCAAAGCCGCCCTCCGCCTGCCGCACGTGGGCGACCTGCGTGTTCAGCGAAATCACAACGCCCGCATCCCGCATCCCGCGCTCCAGCGCGCGCGTCACGTCGCTCGCCTTGTCGCTCTCCGGGAAGACGCGGCCGCCGCGCTCAACCTTGGTCGGCGTGCCGAGCATCTCCAGCAGCCCGGTCACATCCTCGTGCGTAAACTGGCGCGCCGCCGCGTTCAGAAAGCGCGGATTTCTCGGAATCTGCTTAAAGAAATCGTCGATATCCGCAACGTTGGTCACGTTGCAGCGCCCCTTGCCCGTAATATAAATCTTCTTGCCCAGTTTTTCGTTTTTTTCAAGCAGCGCCACGCGCGCGCCCGCCCAGGCGGCTTGCAGCGCGGCCATCATGCCCGCCGCGCCGCCGCCGATCACGGCAACGTCACACGCGGTCTTTGCCGACATAGACCCTGTATTCATCCCAAATTCCTTCCATCAAGCGGAAATGCTCGCTGAGTTCGTCCTTCCTTCTGAGGCCGAGGGCGACGATCAGCGCGTTGATGACCGACAGCGGCGCGGCCATCGAATCCACGAACGAGGCCATATCCGTCCGCGCGGTCAGGCAGACGGTGCTCGTCGCGTAGACCGGGGACATCGGGCCGTCGGTCAGGCCGATGACCTGCGCGCCGCGCGCCTTCGCGAAGCTCATCGCTTCAAGCGTGCGCGTCGAATAGCGCGGGAAGCTGATGCCAAAGAGCAGATCGCTCTCGTTGATGCGGCTGATCTGTTCAAACACGTCGCCGCTCGCCTCGGAAACCACGCGCACGTTGTCAAAGATAAAGTTGAGGTAATACGCGAGGAACTGCGCAATCGGCGCAGCCGAGCGCAGGCCCATCACATAGATGTTGCGCGCGCCGATGATTTTATCAACCACCTCGTCAAACGCGGCGGTGTCAATTTCCTCGGTCGTCGTGCGGATATTCTGCATATCGGCATGCAGCACCGTGCGCAGCACCTCGCTTTGGTCGATATCCGTCGCCATTTCAAAGCGCTGCACCGCCGTCAGCCAGTGGCGCACGAGCTCCTGAAGCGCCCGCTGCAGCTGCGGATAGCCCTCATACCCCATCGCCGAGGCAAAGCGAACGACGGTCGATTCGCTCACGCCGACCTTCTCGCCCAGCTTGCTGGCCGTCATAAAAACGGCCTTGTCGTAGTGCTCCACAATATATTCCGCAATCTTGCGATGACCCTTGCTCAGTCTTTTGCCGGACTGATTGAGTCTGCGCATCATGTCCTGCATATCCTGCATAACGTTTGACCTCCCGGGGCAAAACGCCCGCTTATTCTTTGACTTTATTGTATCAAAACTGCGAAAAAAATGCAAGAAGTTTCGCGCTTCCTGCATCGTTTTTATATCGGGATTTTCAGATCCGCCCCGCCAGCGCCTTCGTCGCCGCGTCGTGCGTGAGATCGTAGGTCAAAACGGTCATCGTCGCATAGCCGCGCTTCAGCCACGTGTAATCGTCCTCGCCGTCCGCCATGCTCTTGTCCAGACCGCCGACGAGCGTATAGCGCGTTTCGCCGTCCTCGCCGATCTCCGGCTCGTAATCGTCCAGATAACGCAGTGTCCGCAGAGACGTGGCCTTCAGCCCCAGCGCTTCATCCCGCTCCGGGTAATTCAGGTTCAGCACGGAGAACGGCGGCAGGGGATGCGCCCGCAGCCCGTCAAAGACCCGAACCGCCAGCGCCGCCGCCTTGTCGTAGATGTCCTCCCGCTCGTGGCCGAGCGAAACCGCCATCGCGGATCTGCCGTTCAGCGCACCCTCCATCGCCGCGCCGACCGTGCCGGAATACAGCACGTCCGAACCGGCGTTGTAGCCGTGATTGATGCCCGAAATCACAAATTCGACCTCCGGGCAGAGCGCCTTGACCGCCAGCTTCACGCAATCCACCGGCGTTCCATCAATCGCCCACGCCTTTTCCGCGCCCTCGACCGCACACTCCCGCGCCGTCAGCGGCTGGAACAGCGTCATGCTGTGGCTGGCCGCCGAGCGCTGGCTGTCCGGCGCGGCGACGTAAACCGTGTGCCCCGCCGCGCTGAACGCGCGAACCAGCGCCATAAGCCCCGGCGCAAAAATGCCGTCGTCGTTGGAAATCAAAATCCGCATATCGTCATCCTTTCGCATGCCGCTCATTCATCGTAATCCCGGAACAGGAACGCCGTCATCACCCCATCGAGGCTTTCAAACTCGATTCGGACGTCATACGGCAGAACATTCCGAAACACCATGTCCTTTGTGTCGCTGACGGTCGCGTCAAACCCGGCGGGCAGATAGCTCACGCCGCCCTGCGAATGCCAGTTCATATCCTCGATCACCGCGGGCACGCGCAGAACGATGTTGTAAATCGTGCTGCACACCTGACAGACGCCGCCGCCGTAGCCCAGCTTGCTCTCGCCGGAAAGAATCGGCGCGGCCATATAGCCGTTTTCCTTCGTATACGGGCCGCAGACCGCGTTGAAGGAGAAGCTCTCCCCCGCCCTGACGCGGATTCCCGTCAGGCGCTCGCTGGCCAGCGCAATGTTGTATACGCGGCCGACGTTGCCCTCCTTGCTGGTGCTGGTGGAATAGAACGTCGTGAACGCATAGAGCAGATCGCCCGGCTTCGCCTCGCTCCAATCCACAAAGTCATACATCCGCAGCTTATCCACGCCGAGGCTCACGTCGTCCTCCAGCCTGCGATACGGGAAATATGCCCGCCCATCCTTGATCCGATGGATGGAAATCCAGCTCCCCGCGCTCACCGAAATCGGATAGCGGTATCCCTCCGGCGTGAACAGCGTGTCCGTCAGCACATAGCCCACCGCGACGTGCCTGCTCGTGCCGGGCATCGGCCCGTCAAACGGGTTTTTGCGCTGCACCATTTCCACAAACTTCGTCAGCACGTAGCCCTGTCCGTTTTCATAGCCGATCCGCGTCCATGTCCGCCCCTTTTTGTAGACGTCCACAACCGTCCCGGCCTCGATCTTTCCCAGCGATGCGGCGCTCTCGCTCGCCTCGCGGTACACGGTCATCCGCTTGCCGATGGTGCCGTAATACTCCGCCTCGCCGTCCGTCGTCTCCGCCAGACCGGCGCACAGCGGCAAAAGCAGCATGAGCCCGAGCGCCCATGCCGCAATCCATGCCCGCTTCATCAGCTCGCCCGATACACCCGCACCGTCAGCACGCCGCCGACCGCCTGCAGCGCAAAGCGCACGTCATACGGCAGCGTGTTTTGCAGCCGCAGGTCGATGTTGCCCTTTCCCACCGCCGCGTCCATATCCAGCGGCGCATAGCTGATGCCGTAGGAAGAATGAACCTGCGTCTTAATCACGCCGATCGGAATTTGCAGAATCGCGTTGTACAGCGTCGTGGAAACCTGGCAGATTCCGCCGCCGTAGCCCAACTTCTGGCTGGAAACATAGTTGACGATCGGCCCCATCTCGTAGCCGTTGGATTTCGTGTACGGCGCGCAGTAATCGTTGAAATAGAATTTCTCGCCGGAGGGCACGATCACGTCGTTGAGCCGCTCCACGCCCTGCATGATGTTGTGCAGCCGGCCAATCTGCGTCTGCGTGGTCTGCTCCGGGTCGTAATACGTCGAGAACACGGCGATCAGGTCGCCCGTCTGCGCCTCGTTCCACGGGTGCACCACTTCCAGCTCCAGCTTGCCCGTCGCGCGGATGCGCCCCGTGATGCGGTCATACGGCAGGGTGACGGACAGATCCTCCTGCATGGCGCTGACGGCCATCACCGCGCCCTTGGGCACCGTGCGCAGGCTTTCACCCGTCTCGCTGTTCACGATCTCGGTGTTTTCCGTCGTCACCGCCGCGTAGGGATAGAAGACGACGCCCGGCACATACGGCCCGTAGGGATCATATCTCCGGAAATACCGCAGATGGCTGCGCAGCACATAGCCGTCCGCGTCGCCCTTCTTCACGCGCGCCCACTGCTCGTCAAGCTCCATCACATCGACGGATTCGTTTTCATAAACCGTGCCGATCAGCTTGGCGTCCTCGTCCTTTTCCTTGCGGATGGACAGATTCACGTCCGCCGTCGCGCTGTATACCGCCGTGAAGCTGGTCGAAATCTGATAATCCGCCGGCAGCTCAATGCCGTCGTGCGCGGGGCGAAGGTCGTTGACCCGGTCGGCCAGCACATAGCCCTTCACGCCCTGCTTCACCACGGCGAGCCACTCCTTGCCCAGCTCGGTGATGTACACCGTTTCGCCTTCTTCGAGCTGCTGCAGCTTCTGCGCGGATTTGCTTTCCTCCGCGCGGATGGTCAGGTTCCGCTCGGCCACGCCCAGATACTGCGCGTCTGCCTCGTCGTTATAGCCCGCGGCCGCCGCCAGATCCTCGACGTTTCGGGTCAGCACATAGCCCACCACGCCGTTTTGGTCAACCTTCGTCCACTCGCTGCCGTATTCGACGATGTTAATCAGCTCGCCCGTCTCCACGCTGCCCAGCTTCGTGGCCGACGTGGATTTCTTCGCGCGTATGGTCATGGGCTTTGAGACCGTTCCCGTGTAGAGAATCTCTTCCGCCGAAGCCGACGCAAACACGGCCAGCAGCAGCGCAAGCAGAAGGGTTGAAAGTCGTCTTTTCATGCGTTCGTCCTCGATTCTGGTTTCTCCGCGCAATGGGTATGGGGAATACCCGCCGTTCCCCCGTTTTCTCATCCCGCATCGCGCCGTGCGTCTCGCGCTTTCGATGCGTTAAAAAAGGGGCTGCGCGGCCAATGCGCTTCCTGCGCGCTGTCCGCATCAGCCCTTTTGTATCGGTTCGGAAAATTATTCCTCGTCGTCTCCGTCTTCGCCGTCGTCCTCAAAGACCTTGCGATGGCAGTTCGGGCAGAGGTGTTCTTCTTCCATGTCAAAGGCGTTCTCGTCAAAGAAGATGACCGTGCCGCAGTGCGGGCACTCGTACTCGATCAGGCCGTCGCCGTCCTCATCGTCGTCCTCGTCCTCATACGCTTCGTCGTCGTCCTCTTCATCCTCGTCGTCAAGGAAGAGCGCTTCCTCGAGATCGCTGACGTCGCTGTCGATCTCCTCGACATACTCGGAGAGCTCTTCAACCCGCTCGTCGGTTTCCTCGCTGTTTTTCGCGAGCGCTTCCAGCGTGTCGATCATCGCCAGCATGAGCTTGCCCTGCTCGGTCTCGCCGTTTACGCCCAGACCCTCAGCCAAGCCCTTGAGATATGCAACCTTTTCGCCAACCTTGCTCATGGTCACGCCGCCTTTCTCACGCTTTGCAGTCGCTTACGCGCGGGACATGTAGGAGCCGTCGCGGGTATCCACGCGGATCTTGTCGCCGATGTTGATGAACAGCGGCACGGAAATCTGGTAGCCCGTCTCCAGCGTCGCCGGCTTGGTGGTGTTGCTGGTGGTATCGCCCTTGAAGCCCGGCTCGGTGTCGGTGACTTCGAGCACGACGAAGTTCGGCGCCTCAACGGAGAAGGCCTTGCCCTTGAAGAAGCGCACGGTCGCCATGGTCTCTTCCTTCATAAAGCGGATCGCGTCCTCGACCTGATCGAGGGTCAGCGGGATCTGCTCGAAGGTCTCCTGATCCATGAAGTAGTAGAATTCGCCGTCGTTGTAGACGTACTGCATCTCCTTGGTCTCGATGGTCGCGCGCGGCTGCTTATCGGTCGGGTTGAAGGAGCGCTCAACCACGGCGCCGGTCATCACGTTCTTGAGCTTGGTGCGAACAAACGCCGCGCCCTTGCCCGGCTTCACGTGCTGGAAATCAACGATGGTCCAGACGCCGCCTTCCCACTCGATGGTCACGCCCTTACGGAAATCGCCTGCGGTAATCATGTGGAATCCCTCCAAATACGTTTATCTGATAAATTCTGATGCCTGCCAAACACCGCCGCGTCAGGCGGCGTCGTAATCAGCAATATGCACTCGTGTTTTTAATTTTATCACGTCTTTTTCAAAAGATCAAGCATTTTCATGCAAAACCCGTTCTCTCGTCCCCTTTTTTTATGATTTCCTCGACATTTTTCCCGTCTCAAAGGCTTCCTTCAGCCGCTCCAGCGCTTTCTTTTCGATGCGGGAAATATAGGAGCGGGAAATGCCCAGCCGCTCCGCGACCTCCTGCTGCGCATAGGCTTTGCCGTCCATCAGCCCGTAACGCATGCGGATCACCGTCGCCTCCCGCCCCTTGAGGCCGTGCTCCGCCAGCTCGCGGATGCTCTGCAGGCTGACGCGCCGCTCCACCTCGCCGTGCACCGCCTCCGGGTCCGTCCCCAGCACGTCGATCAGCGTGATTTCGTTGCCCTCCCCATCCGTGCCGATGGGCTCCTGCAAGGAAACGTCCCCCTTCCGCTTCTGGCTCGCCCGCAGGCACATCAGGATTTCGTTTTCGATGCACCGGGCGCAATAGGTGCTGAGCTGCGTCCCCGTCCCCGGCTTAAACGTCCCCACGCCCTTAATCAGCCCCACCGTTCCGATTGAAATCAGGTCGTCCGCATCATAGCCCGGCACGGTGTATTTTCTGGCGATGTGCGCCGCCAGCCGCAGGTTGTGCTCGATGAGCTTTTCCCGCGCGCCCCTGTCCCCCCGCTGCATCCGCTCGATCATCTCGGCTTCCTCCTCGCGGCTCAGCGGATTGGGAAACGCATTTCCCCGCGCCAGATACCCCAATAGAAAAAGCGCGTCCTGAATGAAGAACATCAATAATCCTTCCAACATTCGTCTCACCTCAGGGCAGTATATGCGGGCAGGGACAGAAAGGAGGATGGGTTTCGTTCAATTTCATTGCACCATTCATCCTGTCGGGATGTCTCTATTTATTTGTGTTTTTTCAAATTGCGCATTTATAGTATTGTGAACCGCACCGATAAGGTACAATAAATTGCGCAAAAAGAAAGAGACATAGTTTACAAACTCTGGTAGAATGAAAGTTGCTACACACCATTCAAAAAGGAGAGTAAACTATGTCCGAGAAGATTGTACACCTGAACGAGGAAGTAATCAAGGGGGCAGCTGAAAGAACTTGTGAGGGGAAGCGTCGAAGAAACGCTAAATGGCCTGCTGGAAGCAGAAGCGGAGAAGCTGACACAAGCTGGACGTTATGAACGCAGCGAACAACGGCAAGGTTATCGGAGCGGTCATTACAATCGCAATCTCATGACAACCGCCGGAGAGGTTAAGCTCCATGTGCCGCGGCTCAACCCAATGGGGCGGAAAAAAGTACATGAGCATGAAGCACATTGAGATGCAGGAAGACGAAGCTGGTTGATAGCAGAAAACAGAGTTCACGTCAAGGGCTTCGCAAGCGGCTTCGCCGCCCTTGACGCGCTCTCTGTCCTCTGCTACTAGGTAATTAAGGGCAGGTTTCCCTGCCCTGTGCAGACTGAGTTCTGCCAGACTTGTAAATGAATTTGCGCATAATACTTGACGGTACCCCGTCAGCACAGGCTTCTCTTTGTACACCCAGCCTGCTGCTAAGAAAAACAGCGGCATATGGAAAGAATACAGCCAATTAAAAATCGTTCGATTGGAATAGATATGCCCTATCGCAACAAGGATGATACCTATTCCTTTTAATACATCAAGCCATGATAAACGCTCTGCTCTGCTCTGCTCTGCTCTGCTCTGCTCTGCTCTCA
>UQNM01000058.1 GCA_900542395.1 uncultured Eubacteriales bacterium | reverse complement strand
TGTGTATCTGCACCTCGTGAAAGCCCGCCTGCTCCAGATACGCCTTTAACTCAATGTCCTTATAGATGGTCATGCCGCCGATAAGCTTCGTCCACTTCTCGTCCTTGTCCGTGTCGCCATTGCTTTCGTTGCAGATGAGAAACATTCCGCCAGGTTTCAGCATCCGATGGATTTCGCGGAAGCATTGCGGCAGTTCCGGCCAGAAATAGACGGTTTCAAATGCCGTAACCGCGTCAAACCATCCCTCCGCAAAGATCCTTTTCGCCACACTGCCTTGCAAAATCGTGCAGCGCCCCTTTGCGATGGCATCCGCATTGACCCTTTGGGATTTCTCCACGCTGACGGATGAATAGTCGATGCCCTTGACAATCCCCTGTGGACATTTTTTCAGCAGTCTCTTGATGTTCGCCCCACCGCCGCAGCCGCAGTCCAGCACCTTGGCGTCCGGCGCAGCATTCAGAAATTGAAGCCCCCACCGAGCCACGGCGCTGTGCCCGACATTCATCATGGCGACCATAATTTTCCCGCCAAAACCTACGGGCTTGCGGGTGTTTTCAAAGAATGACATATCACACCTCCATTTTTACACACTCGGCATATGTCAGCGGAAAGGACGCTTTCAGCACGGCGCTTTTTTGCACCGTCCAGCCGTTTTCCCGCAGAAAATTCAGATATTCCTCGCTCGTCCACCTGCTGCAAAGCGGAAAGCCCGCCAGCTTCATAAAAAACGCCTTGACCTTGCCGAAAAGCGAATTCTCCGCATGGGTAAAAGTCGGGGCAATCAATACGCCGTCATCCTTTAAGACCCGCCTGATTTCGGCAAGGGCTTTTTCCGGATGCGGCACGATGTGCAGGGCATTGGACACAATCACAACGTCAAAGGCGTAGGGCGCATAGGGCAGGTGAAACATATCCTGCACCGAAAAATATAGCTTCGCAGAGCGGTTATCCCGCTTGGCTTCGGCAATCATTTCCGCAGAAGCATCCGTCGCTTCGATATGCTTTGCCGTACTGACGATGTGCTTTGCGATCAACCCCGTGCCGGTGGCAAGCTCCAAAACCGTTTTGGATTTCACGACCGGTCGAATCATCTCGTACATCTGCCGATACGCCACCGCATCCTTTCGCATGAAGCGATCATATCGCTTTGCATTTTTATCCCAAAAATCCGTATGTGCTTCCATTGTCACCACCCCCTAATACAATGGTTCGTTCGAAGGTTAGTTAAAGCTAACAGTCGGGTTTTTGAAAAGCCGCTCTGTGGCGGCATTACGCTTGTTGAAATCCTTCCCCGCATACACCATATCCCAGCGTTTCCAGCGTCTGCGGATTTTCCGGAAGCTGACGAATGTGTGTTTCATCATCGTGTTCTTCCGATCATGTTATATCATGCTTCCGCCCATTTTGCAAGAGGTAAGCGAAAAAAACTCGCTCGTCGTCATATCCGGGCTGAACTCGGGCTTGCCGTAGGAGATGAAGCTGATGTCCTTGGGGATGCGCAGCCCCTTTTCGTATATCGCCTTCAGCGCACCGCAGAGCAGCTTGACAATGCCGCGAATCACGTTCTGCGTGCCCAGCGTCGCGATCATGGCCGGAACATTCAGGTCGAAGATAATCGCGCCGTTGATCAGGCCGCACAGGGTGGTGACCACCGGACAGGTCATCACGCCGACAATTGCGCCTTGCCTGATCCCGCCGAAATCTGCAAAACGTCAAATTTCCGTCACGCGGACGTTTTCACGCCCCACAACATCCCTACAACATTCTTTTTTCAAAAATCGTCCTTCGTACTTGACAAGCTGAAATTGGCATGATATACTAATCGCTGTTGACGGGGCATTAGCGCAGTTGGTAGCGCACAACACTGGCAGTGTTGGGGTCAGGAGTTCGAATCTCCTATGCTCCACCAAACCCAAGAAATCCGAACATCATCCCGATTGGGGATGGGTTCGGATTTCTTCTTTTTATCAGAAAAATTGAACATACACAATAAAAAACGGCATTACAGGAAAAAACAGGCTTCAGGAATCAAGTAAGCCCTTCTCCCAAATCGCAAGAAAAAAGCAAGAATATAGGCGTGGCATTCCGGCGGATTCATGCTAAAATATCTCCATGGGCAAAGGAGGCGCGAACCGCCGTTCATCCCGCCCTGACAGTCAAATCTGCTTTCCCCACGTCTATGATTATGCAAGGAGAACATACCGATGGAAAACAACCGCGAATTGAACGAGATGATTTTCCAGAACTACGGCGAACTTTATGACGCTATGCTCAACTATCTCAAGGAGAATTGCCTCGTCACGCATTTTCCCATCCAAGGCGACAGATACGGCGAACAATCAAACAAGCTGCTTCTTGTCGGTCGTTCCCTCAATGGTTGGGGATGCGAAGGCGAATACAGCGGCGCTTTTCAATACGAAAAAGCGCCTGCGCGCGACGATTATGTGGAAAAAGCATACCGTGCATTGTTTGCAAAACGCAGATATGGATTTATCGAGGAAAACCGAGTCAAGCACCACTATGATACGATTGCAAGAAGTGCATTCTGGAGAACCGCGAAACTGATAAGCAGTCAAATCGTCGGTTTTTCGCCTGATGAAGCGAACTGGTACGAACGAATCGCATGGGCAAACCTCTTTCCCGCAGCGCCGAGCGAGGGTGGAAATCCATCCGATCATTTGATTTCAGCGCAAAGACAGATTGCCAAGAAATTACTGAACCAAACCATCGACGTCTACAAACCAACACATATCCTTTTCGTAACCGGATGGGATTACTGGATGTACTACAAAACCGATCACAAAAAGGGGGATCATTTCCAATGTATGCTTGACGGCATTCCCGAAGCCGAAATAAAAGCCATCGCCGACAGAAAGAAAGCCGTTATTTGGGGCGGTCTATGCCGGGGCGCAAAAATCGTCATTGCAAACAGGCCGGAACGAAAAGCTGAAACGGAATATGTCAAAAGCGTCCTACGGGCTTTTCAGGATATCTGACACGTCGCGTGCCCGCGTTTTGCGTGGAATTTGCTTTTTGCTCCAATATTGTGCAGAAAAAAAACCTTCCCCCGCCGAGGAGGGAAGGTCAAATGTCCGCTTACTTCGCCAGCGCGAAGGCCGCCGCGCCGGAACCGGCGATGCGTCCCCACGTGAACGCATTGGAGATGGTGAAGCCCATGTAGGCGCTGCTGGCCGTGGCCTCGCCCGCCGTGTACAGGCCGGGGATCACCGCGCCGTCCGCACGGATGACTTCGGCGTTTTCATTGCGGGCAATGCCGCCGTAGGTGATGATTTCGCACGGAGTCACGCGAACCGCGCAATACGGCGCGTTGAGCTTCGCCAGCTTGAGGCGGCCAAACTCCGGGTCATGCCCCGCGTCGCAGTAGGCATTGTAGTTGGTCAGGGTTTCGCTCAGCGTCGCCGCGTCGAGCCCCATCTTCTCGGCCAGCTCTTCAAAGGTGTCGGCGACGACGAACGCCATATCGAGGCCGCGCTTCACGCCCTTCTCATCCAGAGAGGCCTGGTCGCTGATCGCCCAGACGTAGCCCAGACCGTCCCTGTGCATCTGGTCGAACACCGGGCCGTTGAGCTTCTGGGTCATGTAGCCGCTGTCCTTTTCATCGACGAAGCGCTTGCCGTTCGCGCCGACGAGCACGGTGTTGTCGCGGCTGATGAAGCTGGAAACGTTCGCCGTGGCAGACGTGCCGTCATGCTCGGCCATGATTTCGTAATCCTTGAGCACGCACATCATGTCGCCGGTGTGGGTCAGCGCCGCGCCGACGTTGCTGGCCATCACGATGCCCTCGCCCGTCGAGCCGGGGAAGCCGATGCCCATCGTGCCCGCCTTCTCCGGGTCAAGGCGCACGGTCAGCTCCGGGTTGTACGCATAGCCGCCGGTCGTGATGATCACGCTGTCCGCGTAGATCAGCAGGGTATCCGCGCCGCGAACGGCCTTCACGCCCTTCACGGAGCCGTCCTCGTTCATCAGGATCTCCGTGCCCTCGGTCTCAAGCAGCAGCTCAACGCCGGTGCCCGCCAGCGTATCTTCCATCGCGGTGCGCATCGCCGGGCCCGCGCCGTCCACCAGATGCATCATCTGCAGCGGGCCGTAGCCGACGATCACGTTGTCGCTGAAGGGCATACCCAGACGCTCGCCCATCCAGTCGATCGTCTCGCCGGAGCGCTCGACGGTGATCGTCGTCAGCGCCGGGTCGAGGCGGTAGGAGGCGTTGCTCATCAGGTTGCCATACATCTCTTCAAAGGTGTAATGCACATCCAGCGCCTTGGTGTACTTGGTCTCATAGCCGCCGACCATACCCTGGCTGGTCGCGGTCGTTCCGCCGATCTGCGTCAGCTTTTCGAGCAGCACGACGCTCGCGCCGTTGTCGTTGGCCTCGACCGCAGCCGCAACGCCCGCGCCACCCGCGCCGACAACCACAACGTCCGTCGTCATTTCAATCGTCTCGCCCTCCGCCTGCTCGGCCTTCGGCGCGGCGGTCTTGAGCGCCTCGATGTCCGCGCCCGCCTCGGTCAGCGCCTGCTCGGCGGCGGCGAGGATGGCCTTGCTGGTCACGGTCGCGCCCGTCACGGTATCCACCGCGAGGCTCTGGCCGGCCACAATCGCAGCCGGGATTTTCTCAATCGCCGGGTCGCAGATTCCGGCGGTCTCCGCGTGCTCGACAACCTCAACGGCGGTGATCGCGCCGCCCTCCACGGTCACGGCGACCTTCACCGCGCCGCCGATGCCCTGACCCTCGCCGGTGTACGTTCCGGCCGTCATCTCCGCAGACGCGCCGGCGGAGAGCAGCATCATGGCGCACGCCATAATTGCGACGATTTTCTTCTTCATGGTGGTTCTCCTTTCAGTTTCCCTTCGTTCTCACAGGGCGTGACTAAACGGAATCCGAGGATTGATTTTTCTTTCCGTTTCCTGTAAACTATATACAGCGTCATTCCCATTTCCATTTTATTGTACAATCTCAAGGTGCTTGAGAGTCAAGCCCTTCTTGCAATTTTTTTGACAATCTTCCATTCTGCCACTCTTCTTTCACCCTTCTTCCCCTCTGTACGATTCATGTCAGGAGCATATCGCATGAAAATATCCATCAGCGCGCTTTCCATCGCCTACGGCCTCACCCCAGAAGCCCTGCGTTATTACGAGGAAAAAGGGCTGCTTTCGCCGGATCGAGCCGCATCCAGCGGCTTTCGGCGCTTTTCCATCGCGGATGTGCAGCGGCTGGGCATCATCAAGAGCCTCCAGCGGCAAGGCTTCTCGCTGGATGAGATCAAGCAGATTCTGACCAAATGCGCCCTCAGCGACCTGATTGTGATGATGGATGAAAAGCGCGCCGCGCTGCGCGAGCAGATTGCCCAGCAGAACGCCGTCTATGAGCGCATGACCAGCGGCACCGATCTGCTGCGCGACTGCCAGCGCCTGCTGATGCAGCCCCGCCTCTGCATGGGCTGCGCCGCCTATCTGGTCGATTTCGATTCGGTTCCCGCGCTGTGGACGGCTGTTCCCAAAATGCCGCTTCTCAAGGATCTGATCGACGCGCTTCCGCTGACCAACTACTGCACCACCGTCCCGCTCGCCCTGCTGAACGGCCAGAGCGCCGCCACGCGCATCGGCATCGTCGCCCCGGTGGAGTTTACGCACGTCATCCACGCGGATTTTTCGCAGATGCGCATGAGCGCCGGGCCGCAGGCCGTCAAAATCATCTTCGACCTGTGCCCGCCGGAGAAGACCTCCCTGCAACCCGTAATCGACCTGACGCGCGCGTTCATGCAAGCCCATCGCCTCAAGCCCGTCTGCGAGGGATACACGCGCCAATACGCATGGTTCGTCGATCCCGACGGGCAGATGCGCCACTATTCCGAATTAATCGTGCCGGTGACGGCGGAATAAGCCCGCCATGCTGCTCAGCGCGGCAAGCAAGGCCATTGCGGCGCACATATACGGCAAACAGCTTTAACGCCCGGACAAAATCGCCCCGCTGTCCCTTGTATCTCCCCCGCCGATTCTGATATACTGAATGTATCACAGACGGCAGGGGGATTTTTATGCTTGAACTGATTTCGGAAACCAACTACCGCGAAACGATGGAAAACACCGTCGAGCCGAAGCTGGCCTCGATCCGCGAGGAGCTTTCCTTGCCGCTTGAGGACGGCGGCGTGCTGCACGCCGAGCTGTACGAGCAGCCGACGGCCACGCGCGCGGTCGTCGTGCTGCACGGCTACACGGAGAGCGGCGAAAAATTCCGCGAAATGACGTGGTATTTCCTGCAATCGGGCTTCAATGTCTACGCCATCGACCACCGCGGCCACGGCAGGAGCGCGCGCGCGGTGGATGAAACATGGCTCACGCATGTCGATCATTTTTCGGATTATGTGCGCGATTTGGAAGCGTTTATGGATCGCGTCGTTCTGCCGCGCGCCCAAAATCTGCCGCTCTGCCTCTACGCCCACTCGATGGGCGGCGCGGTCGGCGGCATGATGCTGCAAAGGCACCCGAAGATGTTCGCGCGCGCCGTTCTGACCGCGCCGATGATTGCGCCGTCGAGCGCGCCGTTCCCGTCGTGGGCGGGCGCGGCGATTGCGAAATTCATGTGCGCCATCGGCAAAACGAGGGAGATGGCGTTCATCGGCAAGCCGTTTGATCCCCAAAGCGAAACGTTTGAGGCCTCCTTCGGCACGGGGCGCGCGCGGTTTGATTATTACGAGCGCAAGCGGCTTGAAAACCGGCATCTGCAAAACTGCGCGCCGACCTACGGCTGGGTCAGGGAGGCAATCGGCGTGACGAAGGTGCTGCTGAACCGGGCGCTGGATCGGCAGATTGAGACCCCGCTCCTTCTCTGTCAGGCCGCGCGGGACACGGTCGTTCGCCTGCCCGAACAGAACAAATTTGTTTCGCTTCTGCCGCATGCCCAGCTCCGCGCGTTTGACGCCAAGCACGAAATCTACATGTCCGACGACACGGTCATGCGCGAATACGTTCCGGCGGTCATCGGGTTTTTGAGGGGATGACGGCGGCCGCCGCACCTCGTCTGCATTTCAGGGAGAACGTCCGCGTTCTCCTTTTTGATTGCCCTTATTTTCTTATTCCCCCTGCATATCGCCCACGACGCGGTGGAGGATATCCAGATACATCTGCCCCAGCGCGGTCGGGCGATAATCCTTATGCGTAATCACGCCGATGCGGATGATTTCCTCCACCTCCAGCGGGATGGAGATGATGTCGTCGCCGCGCAGATACGACGGGCAGATGCCGGAAGAAATGGTATAGCCGTCCGTGCCGGTCATCAAATCGATGATCGTGCCCTTATCCGTCACCTTGATGCTCTTTTCATGGTTGAGGGTCGAGAGGATTTCCTCGGAAAAATAAAACGAGTTCTGGTCGCCCTGCTCGTATGTCAGGCACGGCAGGGATTCCAAATCCTTCATGCTGACGCTCTTGCGCCCGGCGAGCGGGTTGTTGCGCCCGATGAAGATGTGCGGCCTGGCGGAAAACAGCTCGGAAAAGACGAGGTTCGATTCGCGCAGCGTCTTTCGGATGACCGCCTCGTTGAACGAGCACAGGTAGATCACGCCCATTTCACTGCGCAGATGGCGCACGTCCATGATCGTGTCATACGTCTTGCCCTCGCGGAGAACAAATTCATACGATTGGCCGCCCTGCGCGCGCACCAGCTCGACGAACGCGCTGGACGTGAAGGAATAATGCTGGGTGGAGACGGAAAAGCGCTGGCGGCTCGCGGAGTGCGCGATGTATTTATCCTCGATCAGCGCGGCCTGCTGAACGACCTGACGCGCGTAGCCCAAAAACTCCGCGCCCTCCTGCGTGAGCAGAATGCCTCGGCTGTTGCGCAGGAAGATGGTGATGCCCGCTTCCTCCTCCAGCTCGCGCACGGCGGCGGAGAGGCTGGGCTGGGCGATAAACAGCGCCTTTGCGGCCTCGGTGATGGAGCCGCGCTCGGCGACCTCGACGACGTATTTCAGTTGTTGAAGCGTCATAAGAAAACCTTTCCTTGGGGCTCTGCCCCAAACCTCGCCAAGAACCCGAGGTTCTTGGAAAACGGGGGGAGAATAGCTTTTTGTCTACAGTCCAAGCTCCCTCGGGAAGGGAGCTGTCATGCCGAAGGCATGACTGAAGGAGTATGCGTTCGTCCTTCCCGATTCTACCATACCCGCTCCCCATTTTCAATCCATATCATAGCTTTATCCTATGGCCAATCATATAATATCCATGTTTGCCTATATGGCGCATTTCGTATATAATACATTTCGTCACAAGGACGTGACTTGATTCCACATGCATGTTGAAGGGAGTGCTTCCATCTTGGCGCTCATTGAGCTGAACCACCTGACAAAGACCTTCAAGGGGAAAACCCAAACGGTAGACGCCTTGAAAGACATCAACCTGCACATCGAGCAGGGCGACATTTTCGGCATCATCGGCATGTCCGGCGCGGGCAAATCGACGCTGGTGCGCTGCATCAACTTTCTGGAACAGCCGACCTCGGGCAGCGTCGTCATCGACGGCAAGGATCTCGCCTCGCTCAGCCCGAAGGCGCTTCGCCAGCTCCGCCAGCAGGTCTCGATGATCTTCCAGCATTTCAATCTGCTCTCTCAGCGGGATGTGCGCGGCAACATCGCCTTCGCAATGGAAATCGCCGGCATGAAGCGCCCGCAGATTGAAAAGCGCATCGACGAGCTGCTCGAAATCGTCGGCCTGACGGACAGGCAGCACAACTACCCCAGCCAGCTTTCCGGCGGCCAGCAGCAGCGCGTCGCCATCGCCCGCGCTCTGGCGACCAACCCGAAGATCATCCTCTGCGACGAGGCGACCAGCGCGCTCGACCCGACGACGACGACCTCGATTCTCAACCTTCTGCGGGAAATCAACCGCAGGATGGGCATCACCATCGTCATCATCACCCATGAGATGAGCGTCGTGGAGAGCACCTGCACCCATGTCGCCATCATCGACGACGGCCAGCTGGCCGAGTGCGGCACGGTCGAATCGGTGTTCAGCCAGCCGAAATCCGCGGCGGCCAAGAAGCTGATCTTCCGCACCGCTGGCGCGGACAGCGGCGCGATGGGCGAACGGATGATTCGCATCGTGTTTGAGGGCAGCTCGGCCGACGAACCGACGATTTCCGATTTGGCGATGCAGTGCCACGTCGCCGTCAACATCCGCTACGCCGACACCCGCGAGGTCAGCGGCAAGCTGTTCGGCCAGATGATCCTGCAGCTCCCGGAGGATCATTTGCAGCAGGAAAAGGCGATCTATTTCCTGCAAAACAAGGGGCTGCGCGTTGAGGAGGTGAACGGCCATGTCCATGGATAAGATGATTCCGCTGATGCTCGGCGGCATCAAAGACACGCTGTACATGACGACCGTTTCCACCCTGTTCGCGTATCTGCTGGGTCTGCCGCTCGCGATTCTGCTGGTGCTGACCGCGCCGAGCGGCCTCAAGCCGCAGAAGCTGGTCTACCGCCTGCTCGATACGGTGGTCAACATCTTCCGTTCCATCCCGTTCCTGATCCTGATGATTCTGGTCATCCCCGTGACCCGCGCGATTGCGGGCAAGGCCTACGGCTCCACGGCGACGATTGTTCCGCTGGTCATCGCGGCCGCGCCGTATGTCGCCCGCATGATCGAATCCTCGCTGCTTGAGGTCGATCCCGGCGTGATCGAGGCAGCGCAGTCGATGGGCGCAAACATCCCGACAATCATCTTCAAAGTGCTCATTCCGGAGGCCAAAACATCGCTGATCGTCGGCGCGACAATCTCCTGCGGCACGATTCTCGGCTACAGCGCGATGTCCGGCGCGATTGGCGGCGGCGGTCTGGGGCAGATTGCCATCAGCTACGGCTACAACCGCTATCAGACGGACGTGCTCTTCGTCACCGTCGCCCTGCTGATCGTGCTGATGCAGGTCATCCAGATCGTCGGCATGAAGATTTCCCGCAAGACGGACAAGCGCGTTCGAAACTGAGAACGGCGCTCCCCACTTTCCGACTCGAAGCCGAGAGGCTTTGAATACATTCCCAAAATCAACAACAAATCAAACCCTTTGATCTTTAGGAGGACAATGCCATGAAAAAGCTGCTTACGCTCGCTCTTTCCCTCGCGCTGACCGCCGCGGCCGGCGTCGCCAGCGCCAACACCAAGCTCGTCGTCGGCGCATCCGCCACCCCGCATGCCGAGATTCTTGAAGCGGCCAAGCCGATTCTCGCCGAAAAAGGCATCGACCTTGAAATCGTCGTCTTTGACGATTACGTTCAGCCGAATCTCCAGCTCGAAGCGGGCGATCTGGACGCGAACTACTTCCAGCACATCCCCTACCTCGAGGATTTCAACGCGCAGAACGGCACGCATCTGGTCAGCGCGGGCGCGGTGCACTACGAGCCGATGGGCCTGTACGTGAACCCGGCGAAGGCGATCACCCTCGATTCCATCCCGGACGGCGCGACCATCGCCATCCCGAACGACACCACCAACGAATCCCGCGCGCTGGGTCTGCTGGAGTTCAACGGCCTGCTCAAGCTGAACGCGGCCGCCGGTCAGACCGCGACCGTGCTGGACGTTGCCGAGAACCCGCACAAGTTTGAGTTTGTCGAGGTCGAGGCCGCGCAGGTGCCGCGCACGCTGGCCGACGTCGATCTGGGCGTCATCAACTCCAACTACGCGCTTCAGGCCGGTACGGACGTTGTCGGCACGCCGATTGCCTACGAGAGCACCGAGGTCGCCTATCCGAACATCATCGCCGTCCGCGAGGGCGACGACCGCGATGAGCTCAAGACGCTGGTTGAGGTGCTTCAGGGCGACGAGATCGTGAACTTCATCAACGAGACCTACAAGGGCGCTGTCGTTCCGACGAAGTAACGCCTGTCAATCCGGTCATCCATAAAAAAAATCGACCTTCTTCCGCTTGCAGATTGGAAGAAGGCCGATTTTTTCAATCATTGAATCAAAAGCACATTCTGCACAAAAACGCGGGCGCGCAATGCGCGCCCCTACGGGTATGCGGTTACTTTTTCCGCAACGTTGTAGGGGCGCGCATCGCGCGCCCGTTATCGGAATTTGCGCAAAATTTCGGATTTGCTCATCTACTGTTTTATTTTTTCGCCAGATCGCCCAGAATCGCCTGCTCGGCGAACAGCGCCGTCGCGCCGCCCGTGTGCCAGAAAATCACCGTCTCGCCCGGCGCAATCCGCCCCTCGCGGACGTGGCCGATCAGCCCCGCGAGCGCCTTGCCGGTGTAAACCGGGTCGGTCAAAAGCCCCTCGGTTCGCGCCAGAAGGCGGATCGCCTCGTTGGCCGCCTCGTTCGGCTGCTCATACCCCGGCTCAAAATAGCCGCGCTCAACGTCGAAATCCGCCGCCGTCACGCGCGTTTCGCTGCCCAGCCATTCAAGCGATGCATTCGCGAGCTCGGCGCAGCGCCCTTCGTAGCCCGCATCCTTGCGGCTGACGGCCACGCCGGTGATCTCCGGCCCGACGCCCAGCGCCTTGCGCCCCGCGACCAATCCGGCCAGCGTGCCGCCCGTTCCCGTCGCCGCGTAAAGCCGCGTCGGGGCGACGCCCAACTGCGCGCATTGCTCCATCATTTCCAGATAGCCGCCGATAAACGCCGCCGAGCCGACGGGGCTTGCGCCGCCCATCGGCACATCATAGCAGCGGTGGCCTTCCGCTTCCAGCCGCGCCGCGTGCACCACGCCCATCTGATGGCACCGCGCTTCCGTCTGCGCCTCCGTCTCCCCCGGCAGGCCGGACACGACGTTCACCTGCGCGCCGAGGATGCGATCCAGCAGCATGTTCGAGCGCACGTCGTTTTCATCCGGCTGCACATAGGCGTTCAGGTAGAGAATCGGCTCCAAGCCGAGGCGGCGGCAGGCCGTCGCGGTCTGCATGGCGTGGTTGGATTGCGTCGCGCCGTAGGTGAACACCGTGTCGCAGCCCTTCTCCTTCGCGTCGCCCAGCAAATATTCCAGCTTGCGGATCTTGTTGCCGCCGAAAAGGCTCATGCCGGAAAAATCGTCGCGCTTGACATAGAGATTCACGCCCAGCCGCTCGCTCAGCCTGTCGAGCTTATACAGCGGCGTCGGGAAAAAGCCGAGGTTCGCGCGCGGCTTTTGGCTTAGCAGCGCATGCAGTTGTTCAAATCGGTTCATCGTCCATCCTCCTCACATCATCAGCCCGTACAGCGCGGCCACGATGCTGATGGCCGCGGCAATCGGCGCGCTGATCGTAAACAGCCGGTGCTTTGTCTTGTGGTGAAACACGCGCATGCCGATGAGCGCGCCCACGCCGCCCAGCAGCCATGTGCACAGCAGCAGCGTCTTTTCCGGGATGCGCCACGCCCCGCGTTTCGCCCTTCGCTTATCCACGCCGTAAAGGCAGAACGTGAAGCCGTTCATGGCCAGCCATGCCGCCAAAAAGATGTTTTTCATGTTCATTCCTGCCTTCCCCCGACCGCCGACGGCAGGGGGGAAAAATATCCGTCATCCAAACAAGGCTGTCAAGTTTCGCCCTGACAGCCTTGCTTTTTTTACAATCATCGAGCAAAAAGCGAATGTTGCACAAAG
>UQNM01000057.1 GCA_900542395.1 uncultured Eubacteriales bacterium | reverse complement strand
GATGGTGCCAATGTTGACGTGCGGCTTGGTGCGCTCAAACTTTTGCTTCGCCATTGGAATAACCTCCTCGATAATTTCGGCTGACAGTTTAATGCGGCCCGCCGAATTGTCGGTGGTCGCGTTGGAGCAGGTGATGGGAATCGAACCCACGCGGTCAGCTTGGGAAGCTGAAGTTCTGCCATTAAACTACACCTGCAAATGGCTGTCAACCGGTTTACTCATCCATATTCTATCCAAATCCGGAGAAAATGTCAATATCTCGGCGCATTTTTCCCTGCAAAAACCTCTCGAGTTTTGCAGGGTCAGCCGTTTTTCCCGTTTGAAAGAAGGGACGTCCCGGTTTTCAGCCCGTATGCGCGTCAGTTTCCGCGCTCGGCCATCAGCTTTTCGAGCTTGTGCTTGACCCGCTGGAGCGCGTTGTCGATACTCTTGACGTGGCGGTCGAGCATCTGCGCGATCTCCTGATAGCTCTTTCCGTCCAGATACGCCGCCAAAACCCGGCGCTCCAGAGGCGAAAGCGCCTCGTCGATGCGGCTCTCGATGCTCACGTAGCTCTCCCGCCCGATGAGCAGCTCCTCCGGGTCGGCGCTGCGCCCTTCGGTGATGACGTCCATCAGCGTTCGGTCGCTCTCCTCCTCGTAAATCGGCTTGTTGAGCGACACGTAGGAATTGAGCGGGATGTGCTTTTGTCTCGTCGCGGTCTTGATGGCGGTGATGATCTGGCGGGTGACGCAGATTTCGGCAAAGGCATGGAAGGAGGCGAGCTTGTCCGGCCTGAAATCGCGGAACGCCTTGAACAGGCCGATCATGCCCTCCTGCACGATGTCCTCGTGATCCGCGCCGACCAGAAAGTAGGATCGCGCCTTGGATCGGACGAAGTTCTTGTACTTGTTAAGCAGATATTCCGACGCGTCCGCGTCTCCCTGCTGCGCGAGCAGGGCGATTTCCTCATCGGTCATGCCGTCAAAGTCGTGGTGCATGGCTTCCTCCCTGCTCATTCCTCGCCCCGGCGCATCCGCTCAAAGATTTCGCGCTGATGGGGCGGCAGCCGGGAAAAGATGTCGCCGCGGGATACCTTTTCCTCCCGCATGCGCACCCGTCCGGTCTGTCGGGTCTGCGTAATTTCGATCAAAAACTCCCTTGAGGAGATGCGCTCCGCGCCGCGCCCGAGCGTCACCGTCTGTTCGACCGCGTCGCTGGTCGCCACGCGAACCCGCCGCCATTTCGGCGCGGCGTCGCAGGCCGCCTCAATGTAGTTATCCGCGCTTTCGGCGTGCTTGGTGAAGACGACCTCCACGCCGTGCATCATCGTGCGCGAGCGCGTTGGGCGGTCGGTATAGTGGCCGTCAAAAACGACGATCACCTCTTCGCCGGAATAGCCCGCGTAATCGGCAATCAGGTGGACGAGCCGCTCTCTGGCCTGCTCAATGCTCAGGTGCTCCTCGCGCGGCACGCTCCACGCGCCGATGACGTTGTAGCCGTCCACCAGCAGCAGGGGCTTCATCTCACTTCGCGTCCATCATGGCGTAAAGCAGGATGCCCGCCGCCACGGACGCGTTGAGGGATTCGATCTTGCCCTTCATCGGCAGGGTAACCACCTTGTCGCAGCTCTCGCCGACCAGCCGGCTCATGCCCTCGCCCTCCGAACCGATGACCAGCGCCTTCGGGCCGGAGAAATCGACCTTGCGGTAATCCTCGCCGTTCATCGCCGTGCCGTAGATCCAGATTCCCTCTTTTTTGAGGCGCTCGATCGTGCGGGTCAGGTTCACCTCGCGCGCGACCGGCAGATATTCCACCGCGCCCGCGCTCGCCTTGACGGCCGCCGGGGTCAGCCCCACCGCGCGGCGCTCCGGGATAATCACGCCGTGCGCGCCCGCGCACTCCGCGCTGCGGATGATCGCGCCGAGGTTATGCGGGTCGGTCACGCCGTCGAGGATGACGAGGAACGGCGCTTCGCCGCGCGCCTTGGCCAGCGCCAGCATGTCGTCCACCGTCTGATACGCATACGCGGAAACGACGGCGATCAGCCCCTGATGGCCGGGCGCCATCGCGTCCAGATGCGCCCTGTCCACTTCCTGCACGATGACCTTCTGCTCGCGCGCCATCGCGACGATTTCGCGGGCGGAGCCGATGAGCTCTCCCTTCGCGACCAGCAGCTTCTCCATGTCGCGCCCCGCCTTCAGCGCCTCGCGAATGGGGTTGCGGCCGACGAGCAGGTTGCTCATCTCTTCCTCCTGCGGGGCGGGCGGCGTCATCGGGCGCTCGCCATACGGGCGGCGCTCCCCGTTATTCGGGCGCTCGCCATACGGGCGGCGCTCTCCGTTGTTCGGGCGATCCCCATACGGACGGCGTTCGCCGTTGTTCGGGCGCTCGCCATACGGGCGGCGCTCTCCGTTGTTCGGGCGCTCGCCATACCCGCGGCGCTCTCCGTTGTTCGGGCGCTCGCCATACGCGCGGCGCTCCCCGTTGTTCGGGCGCTCGCCATACGCGCGGCGCTCTCCGTTATTCGGGCGCTCACCATACCCGCGGCGCTCTCCGTTGTTCGGGCGCTCGCCATACCCGCGGCGCTCCCCGTTGTTCGGACGCTCGCCATACGCGCGGCGCTCTCCGTTGTTCGAGCGCTCGCCATACGCGCGGCGCTCTCCATTGTTCGGGCGCTCGCCATACGGGCGGCGGTTCTGCTCGCCGTCGCGCTCCGGGCGCAGGGTCTCCTCATCGTCGCGCCAGTCGTCGCGCGGGCTGCGGGGCTTTTTCGTAAACTGATCGTAGTATGCCATAATGGTTTCCTTTCTCATTCGAGCGGGTGGTCTGTCTCGGTCAAATTTTTATAAATTGCCTGCTTTTTCGCGCACTTCGGCGGCTTTTCCGCAGGTGTTTTTGCCCTCCGGACACGCGCCGGATACGCACGCGGGCCCCGCGTGTTCAAACAGCGCGGGCGCGGCCTGCTTGCACAGGGCGAGCATCTGCCACGCCATTTCGCGAATCTCCCATTGCGCGCGGTTGCAGCAGCGCAGCGAGAAAAAGTGCATCAGCTCCCGCGCGTTCATCGTCATCACCAGGCGCGTCGCGGCAGCGTTGGGCAGCACGAAGCGCGCGTCCTCGTTCGCGCTCTCCTTCGCCCCGCCCAGCTTTTCCTGCCAGTGGCAATACCATGTGTGCATGGTCTCCATCTCGCGGATGAATTCCTGCCGCTCGTCCTCGCCCAGCGCCTCGATGGCCGGGGGAATCACGTAGTCAAAGCCGTCGGCCATGGAGACATAGCGCTGGCTCTGCACGGAGAACGACGCGATTCTGTGCCGCGTCAGCTGCGCCAGCAGCGCGCGGCTCACGCCCTCCACCGCGAAGGTGAAGCTCGCGTGTTCGGTCACGGAGAGGTGGCCGCGCTGCATCACGCGCTCCACAAAGCCGCGCTGGTCGCCGCTCTCCACCTTCTGCTGCAAAGCGTCCAGATCCGCTCTGGCATAACAAAGCCGCGCGCCCAGCGCGACAAGTTCATCCGGGTCGGGCGTGGCGCGCAGCAGAATTACTTTGAGTTTTGCCTGTGCCATATTTCCTCCGTGCGTGCAATCGCAAGGGTAATCAGCTCGTCGAGCCGTTGGGTCTGGTTGGTCACGTAGAGATAGCCCCAGAGCGCCTCCAGCCCCGTGGCGTGCGCATAATCCGCCGGATCGGCGTGTTTCGGCGCGGCGTGCTTGGCCTGCGCGTTGCGGCCGCGCCGCGTGACGTCGGCCTCCTGCTCGGTCAGCTCGCCCTCAATCGCCGCCAGCATCGCCGCCTGCGCCGCCGCGCTGACCATCCGCACCGCCTGTTTGTGCATCGACCCGACGCTCATCTTTCTGGAAACCAGCAGGCTGCGGACGTACAGATCGTGCAGCGTGTCGCCGACGTAAGCCAGTTGGAGCGGGTTCAACTCCCTCGGGTCCGGGAGGAAAAACGCGGCCTGCGCCGCCCTGATTTCTTCGCCTTGCAAAAGGGCACTTCCTTTATCGTTTCACAAACGGCGCACTCCGCCATTTTTTCAGGGTATAGTATACCATGAACCCGAAAAAAGGGCAAGCGTCAAAAGCGCGTCGGGCGGGGTTCTGTCGGCGCTCAATCTTTCTTTTTCGCTTTCACCGCGTTCCGGCCTCAAAAAAGGGCAGGAACGGGAAAGAAAGAAAAGAAAGAGGCCGCCTCCTCTCCTTCCGGCGAGCGAAGCGGCCCGATCTGCTGATTATTGTGTTTGAAAAACGGTTTATTCGACGACGGCGCCCTTGTTCGCGCTGGAAACCAGCTTCGCGTAGCGCGCCAGATAGCCCTTGGTGACGTTCGGCGGCGGGCAGACCCACGCCTCGCGGCGCTTGGCGAGCGTCGCGTCGTCCACCTTCAATTCGAGCTTGCCGTTTGGGATGTCGATGGCGATGACGTCGCCCTCCTCGATGAGGCCGATCATGCCGCCGCTCGCGCCCTCGGGCGAAACATGGCCGATGGCCGCGCCGCGGGTTGCGCCGGAGAAGCGGCCGTCGGTGATGAGCGCCACTTCCTTGTCAAGCCCCATGCCGCAGATGGCGCTGGTCGGGCTGAGCATTTCGCGCATGCCCGGGCCGCCCTTCGGGCCTTCATAGCGGATGACCACCACGTCGCCCGGCTTGATCTGACCGGCGTAAATGGCGGCGATGGCCTCGTCCTCGCTGTTGAACACGCGGGCAGGGCCTTCGTGAACGAGCATCTCCTTGGCGACGGCGCTGCGCTTGACGACCGCGCCGTCCGGCGCGAGGTTGCCGCGCAGGATCATCAGGCCGCCGGTCGGGGAATACGGCTCGTCAAACGGGCGGATGACCTCATGGTTGTAGTTTTTGCTCAGGCTGATCTCCTCGCCCAGCGTCATGCCGGAGACGGTCAGCGCGTTTTCATCGAGCAGGCCGCGCCCCTTGAGCTCGCTGAGCACGCCCATCACGCCGCCCGCCAGATGCAGATCGATGACGTGGTGATGGCCGGCCGGCGCGAGATGGCACAGGTTCGGCACCTTGGCGCTCGCCTCGTTGACCCAGTTGAGGTCGAAGTCGATCCCGGCCTCGTGCGCGATGGCGGGCAGATGCAGCACGGTGTTGGTGGAGCAGCCCAGCGCCATATCCAGACAGAGCGCGTTGCGGAACGCGGATTCGGTCATGATCTTCTCCGGGGTCAGCCCCTCCCGAACCAGCTCGACGACCCGCATACCGGTCTTTTTGGCCAGACGGATGCGCGCCGCGTCCACGGCGGCAATCGTGCCGTTCCCCGGCAGCGCCATGCCGATGACCTCGGTGATGCAGTTCATGGAGTTCGCGGTGAACATGCCGGAGCAGCTTCCGCAGCCCGGACAGGCGGCGGATTCCACCGCGTTGAGCTGCGCGTCGTCCATCTTGCCCGCCTTATACGCGCCGACCGCCTCGAACACGGAGTTCAAATCCATGTCGCCGCTGCCGCCGGGCATGCGGCCGGGCATCATCGGGCCGCCGGAGATGACCATGGCGGGCAGGTTGAGGCGGCGCGCCGCCATCAGCATGCCGGGCACGATCTTGTCGCAGTTCGGGATGAACACCATGCCGTCAAAGCCGTGGGCAATCGCCATCGACTCGCAGCTATCGGCAATCAGCTCGCGGGAGGCGAGGGAATACTTCATGCCGACATGCCCCATGGCGATGCCGTCGCACACGCCGATGGCCGGGAATTCGACCGGCACGCCGCCCGCCAGACGGATGCCGTCCTTGACAGCCTGCGCGATGTTGTTCAGGTGGTTGTGCCCCGGCACGCACTCCGACTTCGCGCTGACCACGCCGATCAGCGGGAGCTTCAGCTCCTCGTCGGTCAGGCCGAGCGCCTTCCAAAGGGAACGATGCGGCGCCTTCTCCGGGCCGCTTTTCACGCGATCACTGACTGCCATCTTACAGCTCCTCCACTTTCGTGCCCCAGCTCATCTTGCCGCGCAGATCCTTGCCGACTTCCTCAAGCTGGCTGCCCGCCTCGATGCGGCGCTTGGCGAGGAAGTGGACGCAGCCGCTCTGGTTTTCGAGCAGCCAGTTGCGGGCGAAGGTGCCATCCTGAATCTCGGTGAGCACCTTCTTCATCTCCTTCTTGGTCTCCTCGGTGATCAGGCGCTGGCCGATCTCGTAATCGCCGTATTCGGCGGTGTTGGAGATGGAATAGCGCATGCCCGCAAAGCCGTGCGCGAAGATGAGATCGACGATGAGCTTCATCTCGTGGATGCACTCGAAATAGGCGTTTTCCGGCTGATAGCCCGCCTCCACCAGCGTGTCAAAGCCCGCCTTCATCAGCGCGGTCACGCCGCCGCAGAGGACGCACTGCTCGCCGAACAGGTCGGTTTCGGTCTCCTCGCGGAAGGTCGTCTTGAGGATACCGGCGCGCGCGCCGCCGATGCCCGCCGCATACGCCAGCGCGTAATCCTGCGCCTTGCCGGAGGCGTCCTGATAGACGGCGACGAGGTCGGGCACGCCCTTGCCCTCCAGATACTGGCTGCGGACGGTGTGACCCGGGCCCTTCGGCGCGATCATCACCACGTCGATGTCCTTCGGCGGCTTGATGCAGCCGAAGTGGATGTTGAAGCCGTGCGCAAACGCGAGGATCATGCCGGGGCGCAGATACGGCTCGATGTCCTTGTGGTACATCGCCGCCTGCTTCTCGTCGTTGATGAGGATCATGATCATATCGGCGACCTTGGCGGCCTCGGCCGTGGTCATAACGGTCAGCCCGGCCGCCTCGGCCTTCTTCCAGCTCTTGCTGCCCTCATACAGCGCGACGACCACGTCGCAGCCGGAATCGCGCAGGTTGAGCGCGTGCGCGTGTCCCTGCGAGCCGTAGCCGACGATGGCAATCTTTTTGCCCATCAGATATTCGAGGTTGCAATCCTGCGCGTAAAACATCTGTGCCATTGTATTTTTCCTCCTTGTCCGTCTTTTCCGTTTGTTTTTTGGATTTGTTGTTTGGCTTCGTTGGTTTAGTCAAATATATCTGAACTCATCACTTCGTCGCCGCGTTCGAGCGCGACCACGCCGGTGCGAACCAGCTCCAGTATGCCGTAATCCTCCAGCAGCCGCATCATCGCGGTGATCTTGTCGTTGTCGCCCGTGATTTCCAGAATCATCGAGGATTTGGTGACGTCCAGCACCTTCGCCTTGAAGATATCCACCAGCCGCATCAGCCCCTCGCGTTCCTTCACGCCCGCGGCGACCTTGACCAGCAGGAGCTGGCGCTCCACGTCGTTTTTATTGCTGAGCACCTGCACCTTCTGCACGCAGATCAGCTTGTAGAGCTGCTGCACCAGCTGCTCGATGTGCGCGTCGTCGCCCAGCACCACGATCGTGATGCGGGAAACCTCGCGATCCTGCGTCGGGCCGACGGCGAGGCTTTCGATGTTGAAGCCGCGCCGGGAGAACAGGCCGGACACGCGGGAGAGCACGCCCGGCTCGTTGGAAACCAATACGCCGACGGTGTAGCGGCGCAGTTTGTCGGGGTTCATCACCATAAGCCGTCACCTCCGTCAATTCAGGCAGAACGAGTCGATCGGCGAGCCGGGCGCGACCATCGGCGCGACCATCTCGTCAATATCCAGCATGCACTCGATGATGCAGGGCTCGCGCTTCTCGACGGCCGCCTTGAACGCCGCTGCGAACGTCTCCACCGTGTTCACCCGCGCGCCGGAGAGCCCGTAGGCCGCCGCCAGCTTCATAAAATCCGGCCCGCGGTCGAGCGTCGTCTGGCTGTAGCGGTGGCCGAAGAACAGCGTCTGCCACTGGCGCACCATGCCCAGCGTGCCGTTGTTGAAGATGACGACGATCACCGGAATGCCGTAATACCCGATGGTGGAAAGCTCGGTCAGGTTCATGCGGAACGAGCCGTCGCCCGTGACCAGCGCCACCGGCCTGCCCGCCGGGTCGCTCGCCGCCGCGCCCATCGCCGCGCCGAGGCCGAAGCCCATCGTGCCCAGACCGCCGCTGGTGATCAACTGGCGCGGATGCAGGAACGGGAAATGCTGCGCCGTCCACATCTGGTGCTGGCCAACGTCCGTCGCCACGGTGATTTCCGGGGCGATTGCGGCCATCTGGCGGAGGATCTTGCGCGGCTCGAACAGCTCGTCGCTGAGGTATTCCTCCATCATGCTCAGTGCCTGCTGCATCCATTGCCCGTTGGCCTTCTGCGCCACGCGCGAAAGCAGCAGCTCGAGCACCACGCGCGCGTCGCCGGTGATATGCAGCGTGGTGGAAACGTTTTTGTTGATCTCCGCGCGGTCGATGTCGATATGCAGCACCTTGGCCTGCGCCGCGAACGTCTCCGCGTTGCCCAGCGCGCGATCCGAAAAGCGAACGCCGACGGCAATCAGCAAATCGCAGCGCTGCATGGCGATGTTCGCCGCGTGCGTGCCGTGCATGCCCAGCATGCCCAGCATGCGCGGGTTGTCCGCCGGAACGGCGCCCAGCCCCATCAGCGTGGAGACCACCGGCGCATCCACCAGATCGGCGAAGGCCGCCAGCTCCCGCTCCGCGCCGGAGAGAATCACACCGCCGCCGCAGTAAATCAGCGGCTTCTGCGCCTCGGCAATCAGCCGAGCCGCCTGCTCCAGCCGGGGCGCGGCCTTCACCTTGTAGCGTTCCAGCGCCTCGCCCTCCAGACGAAGCTGCACCGTCGGGTGCTTCATGGAGAGCTTGGGAATCAGCGCCTCACCGGCGGCCGGCTCGTACTCCGTCTCGGCGATCTGCACATCCTTCGGGATGTCGATCAGCACCGGGCCGGGGCGGCCGCTCGAAGCGATGAAGAACGCCTCGCGGACGATATCGGCCAGCTTCTCCACCCGCGTCACCAGATAGTTGTGCTTGGTGACGGGCATCGTCATGCCGGAGATATCCGCCTCCTGAAAGGAATCCGTGCCCATCAGGCTCTGCGGCACGTTGCCGGTGATGAAGACGATCGGCGTGGAATCCATGTACGCCGTCGCAATCGGCGTGACCAGGTTCGTCGCGCCGGGGCCGCTGGTGGCGATGCACACGCCCGTCTTGCCGCTGGCGCGCGCGTAGCCGTCCGCCGCGTGACCGGCGTGCTGCTCGTGGGCGGTCAGTACATGCCGAATCCGATCCTGCCGCTTGTACAGCTCATCGTAAATCGGCAAAACCGCGCCGCCGGGGAAGCCGAACACGGTTCCAACGCCCTGTTCAATCAAACATTCAATCAGAATCGCCGCTCCGTTGAGTTTCATCTGAATCGTTCACTCCTCCTGATCGTTAAAAAAGCAGCCTCTCGCCCCGCTTTAGGGCGAAAGGCTGCTTTCGCGGTACCACCTAAATTCCGTGCCTGCGCACGCTCATTGAGCACAACCATCATGCTCGTTTCCCTGTAACGGTGGAAAACCGGCAGACCTACGCAGCCCAAGCGGCTTTCAGCCTGCAGCTCTGAGGCGACCAGCCCGCGCGCCCCCGCAGGAGCCTCGCACCGCCGCTCCCTCGCTTAGCGTTTCCACGCGGATTCTTCCTCGTCATCGCTGAAATATGTGTCCATATCTTATCACGCCGTCCACAGGCTGTCAAGCCATATTTCATCAAAAAAGGCCGCTGCCTCGTCAATACTTGAATACATTTCACCTTGAAGGTTGACAAGTCGTTTGACATTCACGTCTCCGCTTCCGCCTCGCCGCCGCGCTCCACCGCCGGGAGCGCCTCCGGCTTTTCCTCCGGCAGATTCGCCCATGCCCATATGCCCTGCGCAATCGCCTGCGCGACCCGCTGGCGGTAATCCGCCGTCAGCAAAAGCGCTTCCTCGTCGGCGTTGGATAAAAAGCCGCACTCCACCAGCACGCTCGGCCTGCCCAGCGTCAGGATATAGTAATCCCCGCCGAGCGCGGAGCGCTTCTTTTTGGGGGCGAGCGTTTCGTTCATCGCCTCCTGAATCGCCCCGGCCAGAAGCCGCCCCGCCGGGCAGCCCTCGCGATAAAACACCTGCGGCCCGCTCTGGCTCCGACCGGCGTATTCGTTCATATGGATGGAAAGCACCATCTGCGCGCCGCTCTGCTCGATGATCGCCGCGCGGCGCTGCATATCCTGTAACTTTTTGCGAATCGGCGGATGCTCGTCGCACAGGGCGTAGTCGTCCGTCCGCGTCATAACAATCTGCGCGCCCTGTGCCTCCAAAATCGCCGCCAGCCGCCGCGCGACGTCGAGGTTCAGCCCCTTCTCCGGCGTGCCGCTCACCCGCCCGACCGCGCCGCCGTCATAGCCGCCGTGCCCCGCGTCCAGCGCGATCACGCAGCCCGCAAGCGCGCCCCGCTCCTGCGGCCGCGCCGCTTCGCTCTGCCGCGTCTGCGCGTGAAAGGTCTGCACGGCGTTTTCCCCCGCGCAGGCCAGCAGCAGCGCCGTGCAAAGCGCGCTGGCCGCAAGCCACGCGCCCTTCATTGTCCTCTCCCGCATCGGCCGTCCCCCTCTCCGTTCCCCGAGCCAGAACTATGCCCGACGCGCCCAAAAGATGACACACTCCCGCCATAAAGTTTATGGTTTCGCTCAATTTTATTTTTTCGCAACCAATTTGTCGAACCGCGCCGCCGGTTATCCCCCGTTTTCCCACATCTCCCCCACAGTTATCCCCGGTTTTATCCACAGCGCTTTTTGTAGAAATCACTGGAAAATCGAGTTTTCCACCGAGTTATCCACAGTTGTCCACAGGCAAATCGCCATTTTCGGGGCTGAATTGTGGATAATCATCGTTATCCACAGATGCGCGCGCCGTAACGTCTGATGTTTCCGTCCTCCGACACATCCCGCCGCTCGACGCGCCGTTTGCGGTTTTCGACGCTTTTTTCTTTTCTTTATAAGGAAAAAACATGATTTTTCCTTTTCATTTTCGGCGACCCGTTTTTCCCCAAAAGTCGCCGGGATTTTGCCCCAAATTCCCCCGTTTCCAGCCGAAGGGAGAAAATGAAAAATATTTTTCAAAAAAGTATTGACATTCTTCGCGCCGTGCGGTATAATACTTTTCGTTCCGAACAAAAGGAACGGAAAATTAAAAATCGCACCCATAGCTCAGCTGGATAGAGCGTTTGACTACGAATCAAAAGGCCACAGGTTCGAATCCTGTTGGGTGCACCACAAAAACCCTTGACGAGCTTCGCGCCGTTGAGGGTTTTTCTTTGTTTTCTTTTCCGACGCGCCACAGGTGAACCGGGGCCGCGCCATCCCCGTTTTTTCGTGCATCCCGCGGCCATCCATGCTATAATAAGGAAAATTCTTTCTACATTCTCCAAGGAGGCCGATTATGTTCTGCTCCGTCGCCATGAGCACCTATAACGGCGAGCGCTTTCTCGCCGAGCAGCTTTCCTCCATCTGCGCCCAAACCCGCCCCGTCGATGAAATTGTCGTCAGCGACGACGGCTCTTCCGACGGTACGCTGCGCATCCTCGACGGTTTTCGCCTGACGCATCCCCAGATCCGCTGGAAGATTCTGCCCTCCGCGGAGAATCACGGCTTTCGCGAGAGCTTTCTGCGCGCCCTCAAGGCCTGCGGCGGCGATTTGATTTTCCTCTGCGATCAGGATGACCGCTGGGCGCCCGGCAAGGTCGAAACCATGCTGCGCCACTTCGAGGCCAACCCCGCCATGCTGTCCCTCATCTCCGATTTCAAGACCATCGACGCGGACGGAAACCTTTTGAACCCGAACGCGCCGACGGAAAACCTCTGGGTTTCCGACCGCGTTCTGCGCGCGTCCGCCTCGCCGACGCAAATCACCCTATCCGAAATGCTCGGCCGCAATCAGGGGCAGGGCTGCGCCATGGCCGTGCGCCGCGAGCTGGCGCAGGAATACATCCGCCTGAACCAGCTCTGGACGCACGATTGGATTCTCAACCTGCTGGCCGCGCTGCACGGCGGGCTGTATTACTGCCGCGAGCCGCTCCTGTTCTACCGCCTGCACGGCTCCAACGTCATCGGCATGGCGCAGGGCGAGCACGCGCAGCGCCATATCCCCTGCATCCGCAAGCCCTACGCGCTGGCGCTGGCGTTCAAGTATTCCTTTTTGGAGGGCGACCCGGCGGCCAGCCGCAAAGAGCTCATCAGTATTCCGCTGGCGACCTACGAATCCGTCTTCGAAAAGACCGCCTGCAAGGAGACCGAGCGGCTCCAGCGCGACACATGGAAGGCGCTGCAAACCAAGCGCCTGCGCCTCATCGAACAGCAAAAGCCGCTTTCCTATCTCGCGTTCTTCCTGACGCATCGCGCGTTCTTCAAAGACATCGCCTACTTCTCCACCTTTGAGCAGTTCGCCATCCGCCTGATGATCGACCTGTGCGCCATGCGCAAATGAATATAAAACAGGAAAAGAGCATATCCGGAATTTTGCAAAAACTTCGATAACGGGCGCGCGATGTGCGCCCGTTAAATATATCCGGAATTTCGGATTTATTCAATGATTGGCGCAACAAAAAAGCGAGGGTCGATCAAACCCCCGCTTTTCTTTTTCGGTTGATGCTCTGCGCCATTCTCCATAAGAAAAGACCCAGACGCTTGGTCTGAGTCTTCATCTGGAGGCGCCATCCAGAATCGAACTGGAGAATAAAGCTTTTGCAGAGCTTTGCCTTACCGCTTGGCCATGGCGCCACAGTGGAGCGGTAGACGAGATTCGGACTCGCGACATCCACCTTGGCAAGGTGG
>UQNM01000056.1 GCA_900542395.1 uncultured Eubacteriales bacterium | reverse complement strand
GGTACTTGGTTGGAGACGACCTGGGAGAGTAGGACGTTGCCGGATTCCATGAAAAAAGGACTCACCCCTTATGGGGTGGGTTCTTTTTTCATTCCATCTGCAACGTTCTTACTCTCTGGTCCTCTTCAATCCATGTGCGACATTGTACTTGGTTAGGATTTTTTCTGCCGCCCGCTGTGCGGGATTCAGGCAGAAAAAATCACCTGGGAGAGTAGGACGTTGCCGGAGTTTCTTTGTTTTATAGGAAATTGCAAAAGAAGAGCGGATGTGATAAAATAGGAAATGAAACATAACGGCATGGTGAACAGAGCGAACCGGGGGATTCGCGACGACGTAAGTTATGAAGTTGTGTTTGGAGAAAGTATGACCGCGTCGAATGTGATGATATGTTCAAGCTGCTTGTGTGGGACCGCTACGCATGGTGCGCATGGCAATTCTTTCAAGTAAAAGACCGCAAGGGCAACTACCGCGATATTCCCGGCAACTGGAATCAGTACGCAGGATACCTCCCCCTGTGGCGGCTGTCGTACAGCATTATCCCATACATCTGCATGAAGTTCGAGCAGAACGGGCTGGGCTTATCAGTGAGAAGTCGTTGGCAAACTGTGAGCTGTGGAGGTGAAAACAAATGAAGTATTTAGTTCTATTAGCAGGCTGTGGCCTCGGTGATGGTTCATGTATAGAAGAAGTAATTCTGACGTATGTAGCGCTTGATAAATACGGGTGTGATTACACGCCTGTCGCAGGAGATGTTTCCATTCAGTCTGTTAACCACCTGACAGAGCAGATGGCAGAAAGGCGGAATATTCTTATAGAAGCAGCCCGCATCGGCAGGGGTCGCATTAAAGACATTCATAAGGTTGATTTTGCAGAATACGATGCGTTGATAATCCCCGGTGGAATCGGTTTATTGAACAATTATAGAGATTCCAATATGATAAAAACGTGCGTCACTCATTTTATTAGCGAAAAGAAACCTGTCGCTGCCATGTGTGCGGGAATCGACTTCCTCCGCCGTTTCTATGGAAGTAATCTATTGGCGCGTGAGATGAAAGAACTAACTGCTGAAAAATTCTGTTTTGATGCCGAAAACAATGTTTATTACACGCCTGCTTTCAGAAAAACCAACAGCAGCTATACGACACTATTAGGTATAGATTCTATGATTTATGCGTTGAAACAGTCACAAACATTACGATGAAATCTGTTTTGTAGGTTTAATGATTGAACAGAATAACATCCATTCTGCCCGCTGACTATGCCGTATGCGTGAAAGTCAGCGGGTTATTTGGTACCGCAACAGATAAGCACACATGGCGCGAAGAACGATGCTTTCCGCGCCATGCGTGTGCTTGGGCTTTGGGTGAATGACACGCCATCAGTGGGGTTGACGATTCCCTCCCTTCTTCACCGAGCGCCGCAGGTCGGCGTATAGGTCACGAGGCTTGCGCAATCGCTGACCCCGTCCCACAGGATGGCGCGTATCGACTTTTCATCGCGAGGGTCAAGAAATTGATGATATCCATTCGGGATGCGGCTTAGGAAATTCACATGCGTTCCGTCCCATTTCAACAGCGTGAAATACAACTGATACCGTTCGTCATCGTGCTGCGCGAAGACGATACCATCCTGAATGATGGCCGCGGCTGCGGCATACCAGACCAAATCGTGATTGAGCGGAATTTCCGCCCATTCCAGCGTGTTTTCATCCAAATCAATGGAGCAGAGAAGCCATTGCAGGCCGTCGTCTTCGCGGGTAAAAAGGCTGTATACCTTTTGATCCCGGATTCCGGCGAAGCACTTCAATTCCAGACCGTCGCCTGCGTTGCCTTCGATGAGGCGCAGATTGCCCTGCTGATCCATCACTTGGAACGCCACAAGATCATCCTCAACCGTTGCGCAGATCAGGAGATCACCTATCTGCGCAAAGGCGGGAAATCCGTTTGGGATATCGACCATTGCAGATTTGCCGGTCTGTTTGCAGAGAATCTGCGCCCGGGCGTTCGTATAGAATTCCTTCACGGTATACAGCGGGAAATCGTGGATGCGCTGACGCATATCGTCCGCGACGCGGACGGTCTTCTTCCTGCGCACCGTTCCATCCCAAGTTAAGATCACCTCGCGATACGCCGTCTGTTCTCTGGTTTCATAGGCGTCGAGCGTTATTTCGGAGTCGCTGACAAAGAGATCGACAGCCGAACCGTATCCGGAATCCGGCGCGGATTCGCTGACAACGTATTGCCATGTTTCATTTCCGGATGGCGAAAAGAGCGAAAGCCGGCAATGCCATGCATCAGTTTCCTCTGTGTTATAGAGAACCAGCAGGGAACCGTCGGGCGCGTCGATCACCTGAGAGATGGAGCTGGGCGCGCATTGAAACCGGAGCGTGACGACGCTTTGCATCACAGAAAACCCGTCGGAATGAGAAGCGGAGACATCTTTTGGAGAATCGCTTGGGGTTTCCGCAGACGCGCAGACCGCAGGACAGAGCAGCACGACGAGCAGCGTCAGGTATTTTCGAAATTTTAGGAAGCATCTTTTTTTCATGGCGTGTTGATCGCTCGTTGTCTTTTTCAAGCGATTCCTCCTCAAAGGTTCACATGGCGATTCCCGTGTTCAGGTCGATGGTGATGAGCTGATCGTTCTCCAAATCCCGCAGAGGCAGCGTATGGCTCGTCCAATCAATTTCGGCGGTGCGCCGCTTTTTGGAACCGTTCCGATATATAAAACGATAACAGGCGTTCATTTCTTCCCCAAATTGGGAAAATACGCCAAATCAGCATGAAAACCGACGCGCGTTTCGTTTAATCACCGAAAGGAGTGACGAGAATGAAACGCGCGCTTTTTTGTGTATGGATGGTTCTGGCTTTAGGCTGGTGTACGGCATGGGCGGAGACGGATTGGCCGCCGATGACGGCGGAGGTCATGGATGACGAGCGCTTCTCCATCGTGGAGGAGGGTGAAACCCGTTTCCTGCGCTATGAAAGGAAGCAGGGAGACACATGGGCGACGATTTGGGAGAACGACGCGATTTTGCCGGACGGGGAATTGGGGTGGATTTACATCGACAGTTTTCCCGGCGGCGGCGAATGGGTGACGAAATGGTTTATTCGAAAGGTGGGGCCGCAGGTTTCCGTTTACGCCAGTTGGAGGCGGGAGGCGGAATATGAGGATTTCGCTGTGGGCTTGGAAAAACAGCAAAGCGGAACATGGAATGTTGAGTTCTATGAAAACCGTCAGATGGAGCTGTGTGCGTGGCTGTTTGAGGATAAAGTGCTCTTCTGTTTTCCGAGCGATATCGCGAAGGGCGTTTGCGAAGAAGCGCCGAACCGCGACGCGGCGACGTTTGATCCGGAGGCGATGAGGACGATGGAGGCGCGGATTGTCCCCTATATCGAGCCGGAGGAGATCGGAGGGCCGAGCGAAGAGGTCGGCCCCTGACGCGGGCTTGACGTGCGCGGCTGACAGCGCTATGATAGGGGTATTCTGATACGGGAGGCACACCAATGATCAGCAAAACCTATCCGTTGGGCAGCTTTGAACGGTATAAATACGTCGTCATCATGTCTCGCATGGACGGCGGGTTTCTGCTCAGCCGCCATAAGCAGCGAACGACATGGGAGTTTCAGGGCGGCCATATCGAGCCGGGCGAAACGCCGATGCAGGCCGCGCGGCGCGAGCTCTTTGAGGAATCGGGCGCGACGGCGGTTGACATCGCTCCGCTTTGCGATTACTGGGCGGGCAGCGAGGACGGGCAGAGCGGCGCGTGCGGCGTCGTCTTTACCGTGGACATCCACAGGCTCGGCGCTCTGCCGGAGAGCGAAATGGCCGAAACCAGACGCTTTGAGCGTCTGCCGGAGAACATGACATATCCCGAAATCACCGCGGCGATTATGGCGCATTGGGCAAAAAGATAGGGCTGTCAAGCCTAAACCGAACATTTCAAGAAACAAATGTCTAAGCATTTTGGAGTATGGGGCTTTGCCCCATCGCCCCACCAAAGGGCTTTCCGGTCGCCCTTTGGAAACCTTCGGGCGCAAATACTTGGTTTTACTCTTGAAATATCGGTGTTGTTAGCTTGACAGCCCCTTTGAATTATAAGCCGCTCTCGAACGCTTCGAAGAACTCCGGGCAACTCCAGCCGCCGCAGGCGCTGACGGTATCGCCGGAAACGCCGAGCTGCAGCTTGAGGCCGTTGGTGAGCGTGGCGGTCAGCGTCTGCTTCTTTGCGGACATATCCGCCGATTTGAGCGTCGCGTGGTCGAGCAGCGTGGCAACGGCGTCGTTCGCCGCTTCGCCGGTCAGCGTGCCGACGCCGGAAAGCGTCAGCTCGGCGACCTGCCCGCGGACGGAGAAGGTATCCTCCAACCCCAGGCCGCCCGGCCCCTTGCCCGCGTAGCTCACCCGCTGGAACAGGCGCATGTTTCCGCCGACCTCGCAGGCGACCGCCGTGTTCGCGTCCAAACCGGATACGGCGTAGATCGTCTGCCCCGCCTCGGCGACGTTGGAGAGGCCACCCGCCATCGCGTCGTCATCCGCAAGGGCGGGCTCGTCGGTCGCCGTGTTGACCGTTCCGACCGCGCTGTCCAGCAGATCGCCGCGCACGCTCGCGGGCGCGCTGAGCATGCGATAGACCGCGCCGTTGACGGCGACCAGCGGAATATCGCCGCTCGCCGAGGCGAAAAGCGATTCGCTGCCGCCGCCGGCGGCGCGCACGCGCGCCGTGCCGCTCACATCCGCCAAGCGCGTCATGGGCGCGGCCTGCTCGCCGCCCGCCGCAATGCTGTCAATCGAAACAGGCATGGGCGTTGCGGCCGCATCGACCGCTGTGCCGCTCAGGCGCGGGGAAAAGGCGCTCACGCAGGCAATCGCCAGCGCCGCGCAGCAGAGCGCGGGCACGAGGCGCGGCATGGGGGCGCGCCGTTTGGTTTTTTCGTTTGCGGCGAATAAGATGCGCCGCTTCATCGCTTCATCCGCATGCAGACCGGAGAGCATCTCGTTCGCCATCGGCGCGAGGTGCTCAAGCTCTTTGATGTCAATCACCGGTTGCTTCCTCCTTCAAAAGGCTTTCCAGTTTTTTTCTCGCTCTGGAAAGGCGGCTGGAAATCGTCCCTTCCGGCAGACCCAGCATCTGCGCAATCTCCGCTATGCCCAGTCCCTGATAATAGTGCAGCAGGATCGTTTCACGGAACTGCCTCGGCAGCTTGTGAATGGCGCGCATCAGCTCGGCCTTTTCCTCGCGCTGCTCGAACGTCTCTTCCTGCGCCGGAATGATATCCAGCGTCGGCGCGCCGAGCACCACGCGCTTGAGCCATGCGCTGCGCCACAAATCGCGGCAGCAATTCACCGTCACGCGAAGAAGCCACGCTTTTTCGCAGCCGGGGGCAATCGCCTCGCCGCGCGTATAGAGCTTGACGAACACATCCTGACAGACGTCTTCGGCCTTTTGTTTATCCGCCAGATAAAAATACGCCATGCGCAGCACGTCGTCCGCGTATTGCGCATACAGCTCTTCGAATTGAGCCTGACGATCCGGCGCTTTCACGCTGCTTTCCAACCGTTTCACTTCCTACCCTCAGACATTAAGACGAATGAACCCGCCGTTTTCATCCGTTAAAAATGAAAAAATCATAAAAAGATTATACCATGATGCGACGCGCTTCCGCAAGGCTTGACATTGTGGGAAGATATAACACAGAAGGGGTTGTCGGGGGCTCCAAAAGGCAAAAAGGACGCGGGAAGGCGCTGCCTTCTCACGTCCTTTTTATACAGCGAATGGGCAAAATCGGAATTTTGCATAAATTCCGATAACGAGCTCAGCCCGCTTGCCGCTTACTTCTGAACGAGGTGGATGGCGAAGCCCGCGATCTCGTCCTTGAGGTAGATGGCCTTGAGCTGGCCGTCCTTCACGTTGGCGCTGCTCTCGTCAAACTCGAAGCCCTGACGCTCGAGATATGCCTTGGCGCGCACGATGAAGTTGGTCTTGATGCCGATGTGGCCCTTCGCGCCGCGGAACGGGCTCTTCATCACCTCGATGCCCGTGCCCGCGAAGATGGAGCTGTTGCCGACCTTCATCGTCCAGCCCAGCAGCTTGCACAGCTTGGTCGCGGTATCCATAGCCTCGGCCTCGTCGGCGCTGTTGATGCCCACGTGCGCGATCTCCAGCCCCAGCATGAGCTGAACGGCGGAGGCGGTCAGGGTGCGGATGCGATCCCAATCCTTGGTCTTCACGGCGTCGCCCGGAACCATCCAGCTTCCGCCGCAGCAGATGATCTTGTTGAAGGAGAGGTAATCCAGCAGGTTCTTCTCGTTCACGCCGCCGGTGGGCATAAACTTCATATCGACATACGGCGCGGCGATGGACTTGATGTACTTCAGGCCGCCGGCCGCCTCAGCCGGGAAGAACTTCACGGTCTTCAGACCCAGAGAGAGCGCGACCTCGATATCGCTCGGGTTCGCCGTGCCGGGGCAGACCGGGATGCCGATCTCCTGGCAGTGCTTGACGGTGGTCGGGTTCAGACCCGGGGAGACGATGAACTTCGCGCCGGCGGCCACCGCGCGATCCACCTGCTCGCAGGTGAGCACGGTGCCCGCGCCGACGACCATATCCGGGAACGCTTCGGTCATGTTCTTGATCGCGTCCGCCGCGGCGGCGGTGCGGAAGGTGACCTCCGCGCACGGCAGGCCGCCGTCAATCAGCGCCTGCGCAAGCGGCACGGCGTCCGCCGCGTCGTTGATGGCGATAACCGGCACGATGCCGATTCGGGAAAGCTGCTCCATCATATCCATATTGTGTTTCCTCCTTCAGAGTATTCTGAATGTATTGATGCGATTTGCCGCCCGAAGGCGGCAAAGGGCTGCATGATTAGCGAACGAAATCCTCGCGCATCGGGGTGAAGATATCCAGCAGCGTGCCTGCCTTGACGCAGGCGCAGCCGTGCACCTTGCCGCCCTCCACGGCGATGGAATCGCCCTTCTTCATCGAGCGGGTGACCCCCTCGACGGTATAGGTGAATTCGCCGTCCAGCACGTAGGAAATCTGCGTGTGCGGATGGCTGTGCGCCGCACCGACCGCGCCGGTGTCGAAACCGACCTCGACGAGCATCGCGTTTTCGTTATAGGCGCGGATTTTGCGGCGCTGGCCGCCGCCCAGCTCAATCCACTGGGGTTCCTCGTTGGCGATAAACGTGTTCATCCGAAACATCTCCCAACTCTATGCTTTGTTTCGCCCGCGTCCGCCGAAAACCGGTCGGCGGGCGCAGGGAAAGCGGAGGCCTTAGACCTCCATGCCGAAGTACTCGACCGCGTTGTTGTAGCAGATGCCGCGCACCAGCTCGCCCAGCGTGTCGTAATCCTCCGGGTATTCGCCGTTCTCGACCCACTTGCCGATCATGTTGCACAGGATGCGGCGGAAATACTCGTGGCGCGGGTAGGAGATGAAGGAGCGGGAATCCGTCAGCATGCCGACGAAGCGCCCCAGCAGACCCAGCGACGCGAGCGCATGCATCTGGTCTTCCATGCCGTACTTCTGATCGCAGAACCACCAGCCGGAGCCGAACTGAATCTTGCCCGGAATGCCGTCGCCCTGGAAGTTGCCCAGCATGGTGCCGATGACGTAGTTATCCTTCGGGTTGAGGCAGTAGAGGATGGTCTTGGGCAGGTTTCCGGCGCGCTCCTCCTCGGCCAGCAGCTTGGAGAGGTTCTCCGCGATGCAGGTATCGTCGATGGAGTCAAAGCCCACGTCCGCGCCGTACTTCTCGAACATGCGCGGGTTGTTGTTGCGCATCGCGCCGATGTGATACTGCTGCGCCCAGCCGCGCGCCTTGTACATGCGCGCCAGCTCGACGAGCACATAGGTCTTGTAGGAGGCGATTTCCGCCTCGGTCAGCGGCGCGCCGCTCATGGCCTTGCGGAAGGCCTCGCCCGCGATGTGCGTGCTCGGCACGCCGTAGGGCACGGTATCCAGCGCGTGGTCGGACAGGCGCGCGCCATGCGCGTGGAAGAAATCCAGACGGGCTTCCAGCGCCTGCATCATGCTTTCCAGATTCAGGCAGTGGATGCCGGAGACGCGGGACAGGCGGTTCATGTAATCCACAAAGCCGCCGCGCTCGATGTTGAGCACCTTGTCCGGCCGCCAAGCCGGATAGACCTTGAAGCTGCAGGTGGCGTCCTGCTCGATCAGGGTGTGATGCTCCAGATCGTCCACCGGGTCGTCGGTGGTGCAGATGACCTTCACGCCGAATTTCTCAATCAGGCCGCGGCAGCGGTATTCCTCCGTCGCCAGCAGCGCGTTCGCGCGGTTCCAGATATCCTCGGCGGTCTTTTCGCTCAGGATATCCTCGATGCCGAACACGCGGCGCAGCTCCAGATGCGTCCAATGGAACATCGGGTTGCCGATGCAGTATTTGAGGCTCGCGGCAAAGGCCAGCCACTTGTCATGCCAGCTCGCGTTGCCGCGGATGAACTTCTCGTCCACGCCGTTGGAGAGCATCACGCGCCACTTGTAGTGGTCGCCGCCGAGCATCAGCTCGCCGATGTTTTCGAACTGATGGTTTTCATAGATCATGCGCGGGGAGATGTGGCAATGATAGTCATAAATCGGCATGTTTTCCGCGTACTCGTGATACAGCTTTTTGGCCACGTCATTTTCAAGCAGAAAATCCTGATCCATAAACGGTTTCATGGGGTTCTCCTCCTTTGCTTTTGGCTCCTTCCGTCCGCCCCGAAGCGGGAAAAAACGGGAGGAAATATCGGGGATTACAGCGGGGAAAGAGCTCCCTCTTCGAGGGAGCTGTCACGGCAGCGCCGTGACTGAGGGCGTATTACAGCGTTACGCCGTCCTTGAAAATCGCGATTTCGCGATAATCGTGCGTCTCGCTCTGCGTCCGTTCGCCGGAGGCGATGGCCAGCAGCTTTTTGAAAAAGACCTCGGTCGTTTCCTGCATGTCCGCGCCCTGCGCGAGAATACCGGCGTTGAAGTCGATCCAATCGCGCTTCTTTTCGGCGAGCGGGGTGTTGGTGGAAACCTTCACCGTCGGAATCGGCGCGCCGACCGGCGTTCCGCGCCCCGTGGTGAAGAGCACCATCTGCGCGCCGGCGGCCATCAGCGCCGTGATCGCGCAGAGGTCGTTGCCCGGCCCCTGCACGAGGTTCAGCCCCTTCTCGGTCACGGGCTCGCAATAGCGGAGCACATCGCGCACCTCGGCCGTGCCGCCCTTCTGGGTGCAGCCGAGGGATTTGTCTTCCAGCGTGGTGATGCCGCCCGCCTTGTTGCCGGGGGAGGGATTTTCGTAGACCTCCTGCCCATGGCGGATGAAGTATTCCTTGAAATTGTTGATGAGATCGACCGCCTTGCGGAAGGTCGCCTCGTCCTTGCAGCGATCCATCAGGATGGTCTCCGCGCCGAACATCTCCGGCACCTCGGTCAGCAGCGTCGTGCCGCCGTGGCGCGCCAGCAGATCGGACGCGCAGCCCAGAAGCGGGTTGGCGGTGATGCCGGACAGGCCGTCGCTGCCGCCGCACTTGAGGCCGATGACCAATTCGGAAGCGTCCACCGTCTGCCGCTTGAAGGCGGAGGCGTAGGCGGTCAGCTCGTCGAGGAGCCGCATGCCCGCCTCGATTTCATCCTCCACATCCTGCGTGACGAGGAATTTCACACGCTCGGGGTTGTAGCCGCCGAGCACCTTCTTGAATTCGTTTACGTTGTTGTTTTCACAGCCGAGGCTCAGCACGAGCACCGCGCCCGCGTTCGGATGGCGCACCATCGAGGCGAGCAGCTTCTGGGTGTTCTTGTGATCCTCGCCGAGCTGGCTGCATCCGTAGGGGTGGACGAAGCAGTGAATGCCGTCCACGCGATCGCCGTAGGCCGCCTGCGCCATGCGCTCAAGCGTCTTGGCCGTGCCGTTGACGCAGCCGACGGTGTTCACAATCCAGACCTCGTTGCGGATGCCCACGCGGCCGTCCTCGCGCACATAGCCCTCGAACGTGGCCTTGCGATCCACGGGCATGGCGCAGGGATGCGGGTGATAGCCGTATTCCAGCAGGCCGGAGAGGTTGGTCTTGACGTTGTGGGTGTGCACCCAGCTTCCCGCCGAAATGGGCTGCGTCGCGTGGCCGATGGGGAAGCCGTATTTGACGACGTTCTCGTTTTCGGCGATGTCGCAGAGCGCAAACTTGTGCCCGGCGGGGATATCCTCGCGCAGCGTCACGCCGAGCGCTTCTTCACCGGCCTTGAGCGGCTGGAGCGCCACGGCGACGTTGTCGCGCGGATTGATGCGGATCAATCTGCTCATGCTTTTGCCACAACCTCTTCAATCGCCTTCGCGGCGCCCTTGGTGAAGATCGCGTCCAGAGAAGCGGCGACGGAGGCCTCGAAGCCCGGAAGCTCGGCGGTCAGGTCGCTGCCCCAGAAATCGACGTTGGTCAGCACGGCGCGCGCGATTTCCGCGGCCGGCTTGCCGGTCATGCCCGCGAAGAAATCGAGCACGAACTGATCGTCGGCAATCGGGTATTCGTTGCCCGCGGCGCGAACGCCGACGAAGGAGCCGTCCTCCTTCTTCTTGCCGCAGTAGAAGGCGATGAACGCCGCCATCGAGAAGGTCAGGATCTTCGGCAGCCTGCCTGTGCGCTTCACGTATTCCTTGATGGTCGGCAGCACGCGCGCGCGGAACTTGCTCTGGCTGTTGAGCGCGATGGAGAGCAGCAGGTGGCGGTTGAACGGGTTGGAGAAGCGCTCAAAAATCGCGGATGCGAACGCCTCGAGGTCGTCCTTGGGCAGGTCGAGGGTCGGCATGATCTCGTTGAACAGCGCCTGAGACATGTAGGCGCGCATGGTGTCGTCCGCCATGCAGTCGCCGACGATCTCGTGCCCCGCCAGATACGCGCCGAGCACCATGGAGGTGTGCGCGCCGTTGAGCATGCGCACCTTGCGCAGCTTATACGGGGAGACGTCCTGCGTGAAGATGACGTTGCAGCCCGCCTTCTTGAAGGGCAGCTCGTCCTCGATCCAGGCCGGGCCTTCGATGACCCACAGGCCGAACGGCTCGGCGGTGTCGAGCATGTTGTCGCGGTAGCCGAATTCCTCGTAGAGCGTCTCGGCCTCGCCGCGCGGGTAGCCGGTGACGATGCGGTCCACCAGCGTGGAGCAGAAGACGTTCTCCTCCTTCAGCCAGGTCTTGAACGCCTCGGAAAGCCCCCACTGCTCGGCGGTCTTCAGGCAGCACTCTTCGAGGTTGCGGCCGTTGTAGTCGATCAGCTCGCAGGGCAGCAGGATGAAGCCGGTGCCCTTCTTGCCGCCGAAGGCGGTGAAGCGCTCATAGAGCAGGCGGGTCAGCTTGCCGGGATAGGAGGCCTGCGGCTTGTCGTCAAAGCTGTCCTTGCCGGTGTAGACGATGCCCGCCTCGGTGGTGTTGGAGATGATGATGCGCATATCCGGGTTGTGCGCCAGCGCCAGATAGCCCTCGAAATCTTCATACGGGGAGAGGCCGCGCTTGACGCTCTGGATGATGCGCTCGTCCTTGCTGGGCTTGCCGTCCACCTGACCGCGCAGGATCAGGGTATACAGGCCGTCCTGCTCGTTGAGCATGGAAACCATGCCGCGCTCGATGGGCTGTACAATCACCACGCCGGCGTCCATACCGGCTTTTTCGTTGGCCATATCAATCATCCAGTCGCAGAAGGCGCGCAGGAAACCGCCCTCGCCGAACTGAATGACGCGCTCCGTCTTGGGCGCGACGCCGCGCGCCATCTTGACGGAAGGAAGGGTGGATGCGTTAAGCTGAACCATGGATAATAACCTCCCAAAAGATGAAAGTCGTGAAAACCTGCCAGAGAGCATGAGAAGACCCTCGTTTAGCTAGATACAGTATAGCACCGTTTCCCAAATCGCGTCAAGATTTCTGGCAAAAGGAACCGTGAGGATTTGGTTAATGTGAATAGATTGTCAGACGACCAGGCGAAAGGACGGAAGAATCGAATTTGCGGCGTTCTGCTTGAGCGCTGAACGTGATAAAAAAGCGGCAGAAAAAAAGAAATTCGCCGCTGGAGGTATTTTTTTGCGGCTCCGCTCCGCAAGGGGCGCGGCGGCGAAGTTTTCCCCCGCGCGCCATTTTCGCCATGAAAAGGTTGATAAACCCCCGCAAAGATGCTACAATAATAAATTGAGCGGCAATGTGGAGTTTTTCGTTCGGCGAAAGGCCAAATCCCGGCCGCGCATTGGAGGATAGCATGAGCTTTTTCAGCAAATTATTCGACCCGTCCGCCGGGGAGATCAAACGCCTGAACAAAATTGTCGATAAGATTGATTCGTTTGAAGAAGAACACAAGGCGCTGACCGACGAGCAGCTTCGCGGCAAGACCGTGGAGTTCCGCGAGCGCCTCAAAAACGGCGAAACGCTGGATGATCTGCTGCCGGAGGCATACTCCGTCGTGCGCGAGGCGACCTGCCGCGTGACCGGCAAGCGCCAATTCCGCGTGCAGATGCTCGGCGGCATCGTGCTCCATCAGGGGCGCATCGCCGAGATGAAGACCGGCGAGGGCAAGACCCTGACGGCGACCATGCCGGCGTACCTCAACGCGCTTTCGGGCGAGGGCGTGCACGTCGTGACCGTCAACGACTATCTGGCCAAGTTCCAGGGCGAAGACGTCGGCCGCATCTTCCGCTTCCTCGGCATGACCGTGGGCGTGATCGTGCACGATCTGACGCAGGAGGAGCGCAAGGCGGCGTATGCCTGCGACGTGACCTACGGCACGAACAACGAGATGGGCTTTGATTACCTGCGCGACAACATGGTGATCTACCAGAAGAACATGGTGCAGCGCGGCCACCACTTCGCCATCGTGGACGAGGTGGACTCCATCCTCATCGACGAGGCGCGCACCCCGCTGATTATCTCCGGCGCGGGCGACAAATCCACCGACCTGTATGAAAAGGCGGATCGCTTCGTCTGCACCCTGCAAAGGGGCGAGGAGCCGGAGCAGGACCGCTGGGAGGAGAACCCGCTCTCCGACGAGGAGCTGGCGGCGATGCGCAAGGATTACGTCATCGACGAGAAAAAGAAGACCTGCAACCTGTCCGAGGCGGGCGTGCGCAAGGCGGAGCGCTGGTTCGGCGTGGAGAACCTTTCCGACATCGCCAACAACGAGCTGCTGCACCACATCAACGCCGCGCTGCGCGCCCACGCGCTGATGAAGCGCGACGTGGACTACGTGGTGCAGAACGACGAGGTCGTTATCGTCGATGAGTTCACCGGCCGCCTGATGTTCGGCCGCCGCTACAGCGAC